>JAURLP010000034.1 GCA_030831165.1 Gammaproteobacteria bacterium
AATTACTTCAGTGTCCGTTTCTGTTATAAATTCATAACCACTTTTTATAAGCCCTTCTTTTAAAGAGAGGTAATTTTCAATGATGCCATTATGAACAAGTGCTAAACTATCCGATGAGCAGTGGGGGTGCGCATTAACCTCAGAAGGCTTGCCATGTGTAGCCCAGCGAGTATGTGCTATGCCAACAGTACCCTTAATCGAGCTTTGATTAACCGCCTCTTCAAGAACGGCTACTTTCCCCAGCTTTTTTATACAGCTAATGCTGCCTTTTTTCTTATCTAGAACAGCTATGCCGGCTGAATCATAACCTCGATATTCAAGTCTTTTTAAGCCCTCAATAAGAATGTCTGAAACTTTTCTCTGGCCTATAGCGCCGACTATTCCGCACATATATTATCGCTCACAAAATTTCTAAGTTTCTTTTTTGCTTGGCCGTTTCCAGCCATTAATATTGTTTTGTTTAGTTCTCGTTAGGGCAAGCTGGTTAGCTTTTACATCTTTAGTAATTGTTGAGCCAGCACCAACTGTTGCGCCATTCCCAATAACAACGGGAGCAACCAATGCAGAGTTCGAGCCAATAAATACATCGTTGCCTATCGTTGTTTTAAATTTATTAACCCCATCATAATTGCAAGTGATTGTGCCAGCGCCTATATTAACGTCCTCGCCTAGCTCACTATCACCCACATAACTTAAATGGTTTACCTTACTTCCTTGCCCGATTATTGATTTTTTTGTTTCAACAAAATTGCCAATTTTTGCTCGATCTTTTAGTTCTGTTCCTGGTCGAATTCTGGCAAAAGGGCCAATATTGCAGCTCTCACCAATGTAGGCATCTTCAATTATTGTATTAGGAAAAATATGGGAGCCCTGAAGTATGGTGCAGTTTTTTAAGATACAATTAGCACCAATTTTTACATTTTTTTCTATTTTTACCTTTCCTTCCAGAATCACATTAATATCAATTTCTACGTCTGATGAAATATCCACGTCTCCTCGAACATCAAATCGTGAAGGGTCACAAATTTTTACACCTTTCAACATAAGTTGAGACGCACGTTCATTTTGATAAATTCTTTCAAGCATGGCTAGCTGTAACATATTATTAACGCCATATGCTTCATATTCTTCTGTACAGAAACTGGTTTTAACTTGGCATTTATCTTCCAAAGCCAGGCTAACAATATCGGTTAAATAGAATTCATTTTGAGCATTGTTATTCTTAATTTTAGGCAACCATTGTTTTAATTTTTTTACTGGAAAAGCCATAATTCCCGTATTAATTTCTCTAACAATCTTCTGATTTTGATCTGCATCTTTTTCTTCAACTATACATTCTATATCGCCTTCAGCATTGCGAATAATTCGACCCAAACCTTCAGGCTCTTTAACGTCACTTGTTAGCACCGCCATCGTGGAATCATTTATAAGTGAGATAAGCTGTTCCAGACTTGAGGTTTTTGTTAGGGGAACATCGCCATATAAAACTATGGCATTGGCTTCTTCATTTAAAAATGGCAAAGCTTGCTGCAATGCATGTGCCGTGCCCTTTTGCTCTTTCTGCAAGACAAAGTTATATTCTTCATCAGCAAAATGAGACTTAAGCTCATCAGCCTGATGGCCAACGACTAGGGTTATATTTTCTGGATTTAAATTCTTTGCTGTAGCGATAACGTGTTCTACTAGGCTACAGCCTGCAAGTTCATGCAGCACTTTAGGCTTTTCGGAAAACATTCTGCTGCCTTTGCCGGCTGCCAGAATAACAACATTTAATTTAGGAGACATTTAGATATATACCCGCTATGCCCATGATCTAGAAGCTTTCAGGATAATCAGCATAACAAAAAACGGAGCTGCAATCTTTATTCTTTATTTTAATTCTTGAAATTTTGAGGCTTAATAATTTTTAACAAGCAGCAGAGAAGGCCGCACTACTCAAGCAGGAAATTGCGGAACTTCAATATCAATAAAAGTAAAGGCTTGAAGCGTTTCTAACCGCCGAGCTTCTTGCGCAGCTGCTGAATGGTTCGAATTTGAGCGGCAGCTTCGGCTAACTGAGATGCTGCTCTTGAATACTCAAATTCTGCATCTTGATTTGCTATCGCCGTCTCAGCTTCTTGGCGTGCTTTTTCTGCAGTTGCTTCATCAACATCATCTGCCCGAATTGCCGTGTCAGCTAAAATATTAACTTTCCCAGGCTGAACTTCAAGAAACCCGCCTGACACGTAATAAATATCTTCCTCTCCACCAGCCATGACCAGCCTAACTGGTCCAGGAATAAGCGCTGTTAACAATGGGGCGTGTCCAGGATAAATACCTAAATCACCCAGGCTTCCAGCAGCAACTAATGATTCAACTTCACCAGAAAAAATACTGTTTTCTGCGCTTGCGATATCACAATGAAAAGATGTTGCCATAATATTCCTCTAGTTATACAAACCAAACTTATAAAGTTTTAGCTTTCTCAACGGCCTCTTCTATCCCGCCTACCATATAGAAAGCCTGTTCAGGTAAGTCATCATATTCGCCTGCCAGAATAGCTTTAAATCCACTGATCGTGTCTTTCAAACTCACGTATTTTCCAGGGGAACCAGTGAAAACCTCTGCAACCGTAAAAGGCTGAGAAAAGAATCGTTCTACTTTACGCGCCCTGCTTACAGCCAATTTATCTTCTTCCGATAATTCATCCATACCCAGAATAGCAATAATATCCTTAAGTTCTTTATAGCGTTGCAAAATAGATTGTACACCTCGAGCCACATCATAATGTTCTTGACCAATTGCAAGTGGATCAAGCTGGCGGGAAGTTGAATCGAGAGGGTCTACAGCAGGATAAATACCCAATGACGCAATATCTCGAGACAAAACCACGGTTGCATCCAAGTGAGCAAATGTTGTTGCTGGTGAAGGGTCAGTCAAGTCATCTGCAGGCACGTATACTGCTTGAATTGAAGTGATTGAGCCCGTTTTGGTAGAGGTAATCCTCTCTTGTAAAGCTCCCATTTCCTCTGCAAGTGTGGGCTGATATCCCACGGCAGAAGGCATACGGCCTAACAAGGCTGAAACTTCTGTTCCTGCCAGCGTGTAACGATAAATATTATCAATAAAAAGCAGCACATCTCGGCCTTCATCACGAAATTTTTCTGCCATGGTTAATCCAGTTAACGCAACACGAAGCCTGTTTCCGGGCGGCTCATTCATTTGGCCATAGACCATTGATACTTTTGAATTTTTAAAATTTTCCGTATCAATAACTTTCGCTTCCTGCATTTCATGGTAAAAGTCATTGCCCTCACGGGTACGTTCTCCCACTCCAGCAAATACTGATAAGCCTCCCCGACCAGTAGCAATATTATTGATCAGTTCCATCATATTTACTGTTTTTCCTACACCGGCACCGCCAAACAAACCTACTTTACCCCCTTTTGCAAAAGGACAAACCAAATCAATGACTTTAATGCCTGTTTCAAGCACTTCTTCGGACGCGGCTTGCTCATCATAACTGGGCGCTTTACGATGGATAGGCATTTTTTCTTTTTCACCAATTGGCCCGCATTCATCAATTGGGTTGCCAAGAACATCCATAATGCGTCCAAGCGTTTCTTCACCAACGGGAACGCTAATAGGAGAGCCAGTATCATTAACTGTTAAGCCTCGGCTCAAGCCTTCTGTTGATCCCATGGCAATTGTACGTACAATGCCGTCACCCAGCTGCTGTTGTACTTCGAGCGTTATTTCCTTCTCTGCAATTGTCAGTGCTTCATAAACTTTAGGCACAGAATCCCTAGGAAATTCCACGTCAATAATTGGGCCAATAATTTGTACTATACGACCGCTGCTCATGTCTTGTCCTCTATGTGTTTCTCTTTGCTTATTAAAATCTAATTTTTTTTGGTTGATCTTTATTTCTATACGGCTGCCGCGCCACTAACAATTTCAGACAACTCTTGTGTAATGGCTGCTTGTCTTGCCTTGTTATATATCAGTTGAAGCTCATCAATAATGTCACCTGCATTATCAGTAGCACTCTTCATCGCAATCATTCGGGCAGCCTGCTCACAGGCATTGTTCTCAACCACCGCTTGATAAACCTGCGATTCAATATAACGAGTCAACAGCCCGTCTAACAATTCCTTGGCATCAGGCTCATATAAATAATCCCAATGATGCTTCATTGCCTCATCTTCGGCAGGGTTTAATGGCAATAGCTGATGGATAGTTGGTGACTGTGTCATGGTGTTAACAAATTCATTACCAACCAAAAAAAGCTTGTCTATTTCGCCGTTACCGAAACTGTCCAGCATAACTTTTACAGCGCCGACAACATCTTCGGCGGAAGGCCTGTCTCCAAGGTTACGAACTGCTCCCACCACATTGCCGCCATAACTATTAAAAAAGGCCGCGCCTTTAGAGCCAACGGTACATATATCAACTTCTGCGCCTTCATCATGCCAGGCTTTCATGGAGTTGATCATGGCTTTGAACAAATTAATATTTAAACCGCCGCAAAGTCCTCTATCTGTAGATACTAAAATATAACCTATACGCTTAACTTCACGCTCTTCCATATAGATATGTTTATACTCTGCTGAAGATGCAGCGATATGGCTAACAACATTGCGAATATTCGTCGCGTAAGGTTTGCCCAACTGCATGCGGTCCTGTGCTTTTCGCATTTTGCTCGCAGCAACCATTTCCATGGCGCTGGTGATCTTTTGAGTATTTTTAATACTCCCAATCTGGTTGCGTATTTCTTTTCCTGCCGCCATTAATATTTACCAGGTTTGAGTTTCAATAAACTTGTCCAGTGCTGCTTTGAATTTTGCTTCAATATCATCGCTATAATCACCGGTTTCATTAATGCCTTTGATCATGTCAGCATGTTCGCTGTTCATATAAGATAAAAGTGCAGATTCAAAATCACCAATTTTATTTATCTCAATTTCTTTCAAATAACCTTCATTTGCTGCGTAAAGCACAATACCCATCTCTGCTACTGAGAGAGGAGAATATTGCGCCTGCTTCATTAGCTCTGTGACGCGTTGACCATGCTCAAGTTGAGAACGAGTAGCATCATCAAGGTCTGACGCAAATTGAGCGAACGCTGCTAACTCACGATATTGAGCCAAGGCCAGGCGAATGCCGCCGCCTAGCTTTTTAATAATTTTTGTTTGTGCTGCCCCACCCACTCGAGATACCGAAACGCCCGCATTCATGGCTGGACGAATACCAGCGTTGAATAAAGAGGTTTCCAAGAATATTTGACCATCGGTAATTGAGATTACGTTGGTAGGAACGAAGGCGCTTACATCACCAGCCTGAGTTTCAATAATTGGTAGTGCAGTAAGTGATCCTGTTTGACCTTTCACTTCGCCGTTAGTAATTTTTTCCACATATTCAGCACTTACACGTGCAGCTCTCTCTAGAAGGCGAGAATGCAAATAAAACACATCACCAGGGTATGCTTCTCGGCCAGGAGGTCGTCTCAACAACAATGAAATCTGGCGATAAGCCCACGCCTGTTTGGTGAGGTCATCATAAATAATTAATGCGTCTTGACCCCGGTCTCGATAATACTCGCCCATCGTACAGCCCGAATATGGTGCAATAAACTGCATTGCAGCAGGATCTGAAGCACCTGCTGCAACCACAATGGTGTGCTCCATAGCGCCATGTTCTTCCAGCTTTCTTACCACTGAAGCAATAGAAGACTGTTTCTGGCCAATGGCTACATAAATACATTTAACGCCTGTGCCTTTCTGATTAATAATGGCATCGACAGCAATAGCTGTTTTACCAACCTGTCTGTCGCCAATGATTAACTCACGCTGTCCCCGGCCAATTGGCACCATTGCATCGATTGCTTTCAAGCCTGTTTGCACTGGTTGGGAAACACCTTGACGGGCGATAACCCCTGGAGCAACTTTTTCTACCGCTTCAGTTTGTTTTGCATTTATTGGGCCTTTGCCATCAATGGGATTCCCAAGAGCATCAACAACTCTACCCTCCAGTTCAGGACCAACAGGAACTTCTAGAATTCGCTTGGTACAACGGGATGTTTGCCCTTCGGCAAGGCTTTGATAATCACCCAATACAACCGCGCCTACTGAATCACGCTCCAGGTTAAGCGCCATACCATAAAGGCCACCTTCAAATTCAATCATTTCCCCATACATTACGTCGGCAAGACCATGTATACGAATAATACCGTCAGAGACCGAGACAATAGTGCCTTCATTTTGCGCTTGCGCAGACACATCCAGCTTTTCGATCCGTTGTTTAATAATTTCACTTATTTCTGAAGGATTCAGTTGTTGCATTCTATTTTCCTCGACCTTTTACTCGGCTGCTTTCTCGGCTATCAGTTAACTATGAGCCCATTGCTTCCGCGAGCTTATGCAATTTACCGCGCACGGAATCGTCAATTACCAAATCACCGGCACGAATAACCATGCCGCCAATTAAATTTTTATCAATTTGGCTGTGTATTTTTACATCCCTGTTCAATCTTGCTTTTATTGCTTGAGCCAACTTCTTCTCAGTTTCTTCAACAAGCGCAAAAGCTGTGGTGATTTCAACATCAACTGTTAGCTCTTGCTCGGCCTTCATAATCTCAAATAAACCAACAATTTCTGGCAGTAATGAAAGACGCTTGTTTTCAGACAGAACAGTGACGAAATTTTGCATCTGAGCAATAATTTCATCACCACATAGATCAATAATAATTTTTGCTTGCTGATCACCTGTCAAAGACGGTGAAGACAGCAGTTCGGCAACACGCTCGTTTTTTACCACGTTTGCGAGCTGAGCCAGCATGTCAGACCAAAGCTGTAAGCTATTCGCATAAGCCGCCACTTCAAAGGCTGCTCTTGCATAAGGTCTTGCTAAAGTTGTGAGCTCGGCCATTCTTTCTTATACCCGCATTAGAGGCTCTCAGCCAGTTTTTCAGTTATTTTGGCGTGAGCAGCTTCATCAATTGTGGCTTCGAGTATCTTCTCTGCGCCAGCAATAGCAATACTCGCGACCTGGGCTCGTAGCTGTTCTTTAGCTCTATTGATTTCTTGCTCAATCTCAGCTTGAGCGCCCGTTATCATGCGCTGGCCTTCCTCTCTTCCTTGATTCTTGGCTTCTTCCACAATCTGAGTTGCACGCTTGTTAGCCTGATCAATAATGCTTGCTGCTTGCGTTTTAGCTTCTTTTAGCTGCTCAGCGACCATTTCTTGCGTTTTCTCTAGATCCTTGCCAGCTTTTTCTGCTGCTTCCAGGCCATCAGCAATTCTTTTTTGCCTTTCCGCCAATGCAGCAGTCAATGGCGGCCACACATACTTCATGCAGAACCACACGAAAAATGCGAAGGCAATCATCTGGCCTAGCATAGTTGCATTGATATTCACGGTTATACCCTCTTGCTTAGCTTACGTTTTTTACTTGCTTTAGCTTTTTGGCTTTAGCCGACAAGCGCTGCAGTAAAAGGGTTAGCAAATGTAAACCACATGCCGATCGCTAGTCCGATCATCGTGATCGCGTCAATCAAGCCCGCAACCAAAAACATTTTACCTTGTAGCATCGGCGCCAATTCAGGTTGGCGAGCTGAGCCTTCCAACATTTTTCCGCCTAGAATGCCGAAACCAATTGCTGTGCCTAAAGCGCCCATGCCCAGTACCAACAATACGCCAAGTACTGTATTAGCTAAGATTAGCTCCATTTTTTTCCTCCAGTTTAAAGGTCTTGCCTAATGTTAAAAAAGTTTCTGTTTAATTAAAGATATTACTTATTTGTAGTGCTCTTCTATAAAACGCTCACATTAGTGATGCTCGCAAGCCTGACTTAGATACACAATAGTGAGCATCATAAAAATAAAAGCCTGCAAGGGTATAACTAATAAGTGAAAAGCTGCCCATATAAAGTGAGCGGGCAGTTGAAAAGCACCAAATAGCGCTATCAATAAAAATACTAATTCTCCTGCATATAGGTTGCCATAAAGTCGCAATCCTAATGAAACAGGCTTGGCCAAAAGTGTAGGCACTTCAATTAATAAATTAAAGGGGAGCATTTTGGGCCCAAAAGGCTGAAAAGCCAGTTCTTTCAGGAAGCCGCCAACCCCTTTGATTTTAATACTATAAAAAATAATCAGGAAAAAAACCGACAAGGACATTCCCAAAGTAACATTAGGGTCTGTTGTTGGAACAACTCTAAAAGCTATTTCAGGATCTCCTGAAACTTGTTGGGCTATCCATGGGAATAAGTCTACTGGGACGATATCCATGGTATTCATAAGCAGAACCCAACAGAAAATTGTTAATGCAAGCGGCGCAATTAAGGCGTTGGTTCCATGGAAAGTATCTTTTACACTGGTTTCGACAAACTCAAATACCCATTCTATAAAGTTCTGAAAACCGCCGGGAACACCTGATGTCGCATTTTTTGCAGCAGCTCTAAATACTAAAATAAAAATAAGTCCAAGACCTATAGACCAGCCGAGCATATCAACATGAAAAGACCAATAGCCCATCTCAGCCACTGCTTCTTCACCATGGGCAATACCCCAATGCCCTTCTGCATCTTTGCCAAAAGTCAGAAACTGCAAATGATGCTGTATATACTCACCCTGTGTTTGGGTGTGTTCTACTGCTTCGTGAGCCATTTCGCCAGCTGATTCAGCCATAGTTTAGCGATCTTCCTGTAAATTAACTGTTTTAGCGGCTATTCGCCGACGTTTAAAACTTTTAGCCCTTTTTTAATCCTAAAGTTGCTGTGGCAATTAAGCCAGTAATTAAGATCAAAATATAGCTAATTATCACTGCCAACTCATTTAAGGGCTTCACGCCAGCAAAAATCAAAGCAAACAGTACCGCCGTAATAATCATTTTGCCGCTTTCACCAGCATAGAATGATTTGATAACCAGCGGCATTTGCCTGGCCCCACTATATCGAAAAGCCTTGATAGCAAAGTAAGCGTTTGGCAGGGCGCTTACCATTCCACCGAGAAAAACAGAGTATCCTGTAACGCCATCTAACAACATAAAGGCACTCAATGCCGCCAATAAAGTGGCAATAGACTGAGTAACAATAATCTTGTAGATCGGAGGAGCTTTGAGGTTGTCTACAGCTGGTGCAGGCTCTTGTGTCTTGCTCATCCGGACGTATAAATTCTTCGGTGTTTTTCGACGGGGCGGATTATAAAGATTTTAATGTCCACAGGCAACGTAAAGACGAAAATTACTTAATATGATTAAGAATTCCGTCTAATTGATCCAATGTTCCATATTTAACAATCACTTTTCCTTTGCCTTTAGCTGTGTGCTGTATCAAAACTTCGGCGCCCAGTTTTTCAGACAGCGCATCTTGCAAGTGCCGAATATCAGGGTCAGCTGCTTTATTTCCGGCTTTGTTGTTATCAGGTTTTTTTTGCAAACGCCTGACCAGGGCTTCCGTTTGTCGAACTGACATACCTTTACCAATAACAGTCTTCGCGGCCTTGGTTTGCTGGTCGCCATTTAAAGACAATAATGCTCTAGCATGCCCCATTTCCAGATCACCGCGTTCCAGTGATATTCTTACATCCTGGTTTAAGCTCATTAAACGAATTAAGTTGGTCACAGTAGTTCTCGATTTTCCTACTGCGTCAGCAACTTCTTGTTGAGTTAGTTCAAACTCATCCTGTAAACGTTTAAGCGCCATAGCTTCTTCAATGGGGTTAAGGTCTTCCCTTTGAATATTCTCAATAAGCGCCATTGCAATCGCAGCATCATCAGGTACGTCTTTAATAATTACAGGAATTGAATCGAGTCCTGCCATTTGACATGCTCGCCAGCGACGCTCTCCTGCAATAATTTCATACTTGTTACTGCTTATTGGGCGAACAACAATTGGTTGCATCAGGCCTTGTGCCTTAATAGAAGCTGCTAAATCTTCCAGTGTTTCAGGACTCATATCCAGGCGTGGTTGATACTTTCCTGCCTGGATAAGTTCAATTGGCAGTCTTCTTAAATCTTCACTATTGGTTTCTGGTGCAGAACCGTGTGCTGAAAATGTTTTATCGGCCTCTATCTCTAAGGCTTCAAGTTCTCTATTGTTTTGTTTTTTTTGAGAACCCAGAAGCGCATCCAGACCCCTGCCCAACCCGCGTTTTTTTAAAGCCATAAAATTCTCATTCTGTTTTCTGTAGTCTGTTTTCTGTCTTATTATCTTCTTTAGCATATTGGCGAAGAATTTCTCCGGCTAAAGCAATATATGCCAACGCTCCTCGGGATGCCTTATCATATACCATCACCGGTAAACCATAACTTGGGGCTTCTGCTAAACGTATATTACGTGGAATAACCGTACGGTATACCTTAGCTCCAAAATGCTCTTTTAATTGTTCTGAAACATCCAAAGTTAAGCGATTTCTGGGGTCATACATTGTGCGTAAAATACCCTCTATTTCCAAGCTGGGGTTAAACCTGTCCGCGATTGCCTGAATCGTTTCACTTAGCGCAGTCAACCCTTCGAGGGCATAGTATTCACACTGCATCGGTATCAGGACACTATCGGCTGCAACCAAAGCGTTGACCGTAAGCATATTTAAAGATGGCGGGCAGTCAATTAAGATAAATGTAAATTGATCCTTATTTTTCTCTAGTACTTTCTTTAATATTAATTCTTTTTCGTCTGCGTTAAGTAACGCTACTTCAGCAGCTGTCAGGTCTGAGTTCGCAGGCAAAATTTCATAGCCTGCTTCATCAGCATAAGTAACAACATCAGAAAACTCTGCTTGACCTGTCAAGAGATCATAAATTGAGCACTCTAATTCCATTTTTTCAATGCCGCTGCCCATAGTTGCATTACCTTGAGGATCTAGGTCAATTAAAAGAACACTCCGACCTGCTCGAGCCAGCGACGCCGCAAGGTTTATGGTAGTTGTTGTTTTACCAACACCCCCTTTTTGATTCGCAATAGCAATAATTCGTGTCATTCTGATAGGTTTTCTTAGATCCTGACTATTTCAAGCAAATGTCTTGCGCCTGCTTCACCGGGTATTTGAAGTTCGTGTACTTCTAGAAGTCTGAATCCTGCTGGCATTTCTTCCAGTTCTGCATGCGGATAATGACCCTTCATAGCCAGCAGCTTACTCTTTTCACCAAGCAGATGTCGAGTTTGGCTTATAAATTGGGCTAAGGAAGAATACGCACGACTGACTACAATATCAAAGCTCTTTGAGCCTAAATAATTTTCTACTCTAGTATTAATAACAGAAATATTTTTTAAGTTTAGCTCTGTAATAACCTGGAAAAGAAACCGGGTTTTTTTTCCGTTGCTATCTAACAGAGAAAATTCATTTTTTGGTTTGCAAATAGCTATAGGCACCCCTGGTAAGCCAGCACCAGACCCAACATCCAAAACTGTTTTTTCATTTACAAAAGGAAGAATACTTAAACTATCAAGTAAATGTAGCGTTAGCATTCGGGCTGGATCTTTGATACCGGAGAGATTGTAGGCTTTATTCCATTTAGCAAGCTGCTCTAGATACCTTAACAAAAGTGCCTGTTTTTCATCATCAACTTTTAAATTTAACTGTTTTATTCCATCATCTAAATGCTGGCTTAACTGTATTTTTTGTTCTTGAGAAAAAAAATCCATTAGGCAGTCTGAATGGTTTTTCCCTGGTTGTTTAATGCTTTTTTTGTAGCTTGATGTTTTTTTATATAAATAAGTAAAAGTGACACGGCTGCAGGTGTTATGCCTGGAATTCTGGATGCTCGACCGATTGTTTCTGGTAGCGCTTGGGTAAGTTTTTGCTTCAATTCATTAGACAGACCTGGAATGGAATTATAATCAATATCTGTTGGTAGTTTTGTATGCTCATGACTAAGTAGTTTTTCAATTTCACTTTGTTGTCTGTTTATATATCCGCGGTATTTAACAGAAATTTCTACCTGCTCATTTACTTCATCTTTGAGTGCTTTATTTAAAATACCTGCGGTTATGCAGGCTTGATTTAACTTATTTAAAGTCACTCCTGGCCTCGCCAGTATATCTGCGAGGGTATACTCTCGGCTCAAGGGCTTTTCAATGAATTGATTAATTGCTACTGCTAAATCAGAATCTGCCTGCACCCAGGTTTTTTTAAGGCGAGCTTCTTCCCTGGCAACGGCTTCACGTTTTATTTGAAACGCTTGCCAACGCTCATCATCTACTAAACCAAGATCTCTTCCTATTTCAGTTAAACGTAAATCAGCATTATCCTGACGTAACATTAAGCGATACTCAGCTCTACTGGTGAACATTCTGTAAGGTTCTTGGGTTCCCTGGGATATTAAATCATCTACCAGTACACCCAGATAAGCCTGTTCGCGTCCAGGGCACCAATAATCCTTTCCTTGCGCGGCCAATGCTGCATTAACACCTGCTAATAAGCCTTGAGCGCCTGCTTCTTCATATCCGGTTGTCCCATTAATCTGACCAGCGAAATACAATCCATTGATAAATTTGGTTTCTAGAGAATATTTTAAATCTCTGGGATCGAAATAATCATACTCAATAGCATAGCCCGGTCTAATAATGTGTGCATTTTCAAAACCTTTGATTTCAGCAATAAGCTTTTTTTGCACATCAAAAGGTAAGCTTGTAGAGATACCATTTGGATAAAGTTCGTGTGTTCTTAAACCTTCTGGCTCAACAAAAATTTGATGACTGTTGCGATCTGAAAACCTAACCACTTTATCTTCAATAGATGGACAATACCTTGGACCAACCCCCTCTATCTCCCCTGTATACATAGGAGAAAACTTTAGACCATCACGGATAATGTCATGACATTTTTCATTGGTAGCAGTGATGTAACAACTAACTTGCTCCGGATGTTCTTCAACTGTCCCCAAATACGACATTACCGGAAGAGGATTATCCCCTGGCTGCTCCTGCATTAAATCGAAATTTACTGTCCTGGCATCTATTCTTGGTGGGGTGCCTGTTTTTAATCTTCCTACTCGAAAAGGTAATTCGCGTAATCTTTTTGCTAATGCAATTGAAGGACCATCTCCAGCCCGACCTCCTGCATAATTTTGAAGACCAATATGTATTTTCCCTCCAAGAAAAGTCCCAGTTGTCAGCACAACTTGCGAGGCATAAAAACGTAACCCCATTTGGGTAACCACACCGCGAACACTTTCACCTTCAATGATCAAGTCATCTATAGCTTGTTGGAAAATATGCAGGTTCGGCTGATTTTCGAGTATTTCTCTAATGGCCGCTTTGTATAACACTCGATCAGCTTGGGCACGTGTTGCTCTAACCGCTGGGCCTTTACTGGCATTCAAGGTGCGAAATTGAATCCCTGCTTTATCTGCAGCTCTAGCCATGGCTCCGCCTAAAGCATCAATTTCTTTAACAAGGTGGGTTTTACCTATACCGCCAATTGCAGGATTGCAGGACATCTGTCCTAAGGTCTCAATATTATGACTGACCAATAAAGTCGAGACTCCCTTACGAGCAGCAGCAAGCGCAGCCTCTGTTCCAGCATGCCCACCTCCAACAACTATGACATCAAAATGCTCTAGCATAACTTTTAAAAATTTAACTCTGCTTTTTCGGGCCGCTAAGTATACGGTTTCACACAAAAATTTATAGTTATATATATAAATAGTTAAATAATGATAATTATGTATATATAGTTATATTAATTAGTATTCTAATATTATTACTACTATTAAGGGAGTACAGGCCTGTGAAGAAGTATAAATTCTTCTTTATATTCAATAAGTTAAAATTATATATCTTTGTGGAAATGCTGAGCTAAGCCTGCCAGTTTACTAAGGATTAACTGGTGATCTTTATGTATGAAATAAGCCTTATTCTAAAAAGCACAAAGTATAAAAAATTTATACATTATTTATTCAATTATTACCCAGAGTTCTTAACAGCTTGTTAGAGCAAGAAATGTTATTTGCTATCTGTTGAAACCCCAATACCTAATCTTTAATACTCTTTATCATCTTTATGAGTTGTTTTACTTGCCAATACAAAATGAAGAGAAAATTTCTCCTAGAAGGTCGTCTGAGCTAAATTCCCCTGTTATTTCAGAAAGCGCCAGCTGAGCATGACGCAGATCATCAGCTAATAGTTCACCAGCGTTGAATTTAATGATTTGTTCTTCGGCATTTTCTAATAATTGTTTGGCTCGGTTAAGCGCATCTATATGTCTTCTTCTAGCAATAAATCCACCTTCTTCATTAACAGAGAAACCAGTTATATGTTTTAAATGAGAAGTAAGCTTTTCAATACCCAGCTTTTCCTGAACGGAAATAGAGACAGAATTTATCCCAAGTTCATCATTAAAATTACAAACAGGGCTTTCCTTAATTAGATCTATTTTATTTCTAACTAAAGTGATTTTTTGTAAATCTTTTATTTCTTTCTTTAACTCATACCAAATTGAATGCTGATTTAAATTTAACTCTTTAGAACTATCTACTAATAATAAAACATGGTCTGCCTTTTTTACTGCATCCCAGGTTCTTTTTATACCCTCTTGTTCAACAATATCTGAACTTTCTCTGAGACCAGCAGTATCAATAAAATAGACAGGCAAACCATCAAGGTTTATTAATTCCTTTAGACTGTCTCTTGTTGTTCCAGGAATATCAGTGACAATAGCGGTGGATTGTCCACTTAGAAGATTTAAAAGGCTAGATTTTCCAGCATTAGGTTCTCCTACTATTACTATAGAGAGGCCTTCCTTTAAAATACTGCCAATCTTTGCCTGATCTAAAATTTTATCAAGCTCTTGCTTTAGAGTAGTTAATTTTTCTTTAACATCAGAGGTGGCAATAAAATCGATTTCTTCTTCAGGAAAATCTATAGCTGCTTCAACAAAAACTCGGAGCTCAATAACAGATGAAACTAACCGATTGATAAGATTTGAAAACTCTCCTTGCAAAGATCTCATAGCATATCTTGCAGCATCATTTGAGTGGCTTTCAATGAGGTCTGCAATTGCTTCTGCTTGGGTTAAATCGATTTTATTATTTAAAAAGGCGCGCTCAGAAAATTCTCCAGGCCTTGCTATTCGTGCACCATAATCAAGAATTTCTTGTATAAGCTGATCAAGTATTATAGGCCCTCCATGAGCCTGAAACTCTATAACATCTTCACCAGTGAATGAGTTTGGAGCAGGAAAAAAAAGACTTATACCTTGATCAATTGCTTCTTTATCTTTATTCAGAAAAGCAGAAAAGTGAGCATATCTTGGTTTGGGTATTTCACCACTAATATATTTAGCAATTTTTTTTACTAAGGGTCCAGATACGCGAATTATACCAACGCCACCAATCCCACGAGGAGTAGCAATTGCACAAATAGTATCAGAGTTTTGGTTGCTGATAGTTGCCACGTTGCATCATGTCATTGCGCAGTTTTGTTTTCATAAGATTTATTTACACTACGAATAATGTATGACTGTTGGACAATATTAAATATATTACTAACTAACCAGTATAAAACCAGTCCGGCTGGAAACCACAAAAAGAAAACAGTAAAAATAACAGGCATTAATTTCATTACTTTGGCCTGAACGGGATCAGTGGTTGCCATTGGGGAAAGAGTTTGAGAAATAAACATAGATGCACCCATAATTAAAGGCAAAATAAAATATGGATCCATTACGGATAAATCCTTATACCACAATAAAAATGGCGCCTGTCTTAACTCTACACTTTTCATTAACACCCAATAAATACCAATAAGCACCGGCATTTGTAACAACATAGGCAAACAACCACCAAGCGGGTTAACTTTTTCCTTTTTCCATAACTCCATCTGGGCTTGCATGAGTTTTTGTTTATCATCTCCATAGCGATCTTTAAGTTGATTTATTTTTGGAGTTAAACGTCTCATTTTGGCCATAGAACGATAGCTAGATGCAGACAAACGCATAAAAATAATTTTTATTACAAATGTTAATCCAATAATCGACCACCCATAATTACCTATTACACTGTTAATCTTCATTAACAACCAGAAAATTGGTTGGGCAATAAACCAAAGCCAGTTATAATCTATCGTTAAATCAAGATCCTGATGTATTTCTTCAAGGCGGTTTTGGTCTTTTGGTCCAGCCCAAAAATTTGCTTCCACGGTTTGTACCTGGCCCGGTTGGACAGAAATAAGCGGAGATACAAAACCAATTAAATATTCTCCGGCAGCATTTTTTCTTGTTGTATAAGTATTAGTTTGATCTTGTTGTGGCACCCAGGCACTTAAAAAATAATGCTGGGAAAAGGCAGCCCAACCTCCGGTAACAGGATAAGCTGGTTCGCCGTTATCGATATCATCAAAATCTATTTTCTTATAAGGGTCGTCCTCAAGGCTTATTGCCGCACCCATGAAATCTCTTAAACCAAACCCACCCGTTGAGCTTGGGTCTGGAGACCTGTCTCTTTTTATATCTCCAAAGAAGTTTGCAGACCATGAATTTTGGCTTTGGTTATTTATCAGGTATTGAATATTGATTAGATAGTCATCACTAGAGAAAGTAAAACGTTTGATAATTTCAACATTAGACGGGTCTGTGTAAAGCAAATCGACAATTAACTGACCAGAATCTAAAGAATAATTTGACTGCTGCGACCGGTATAAAGGACGGCCTGTTGTGCTGGCATCAGGCCCATTTTCACCAATTAAACCACTACGCGATACATAAATGCCGTTATTGTCGTTTCTTAGCAAAATAAAAGGATCGTCTAGCGCATCCAAGCTAGTTGGAAATTTAGGTAAAGCAACAGAATCGATATCACCACCGAGTAGATCAATTTTAGCTTGATGGACTGGAGTAGTGATGGAAATTAAGGAATTATTTACAGTGTTTGTTTGTGTTAAAGATGGGCTAGAGGTATTTTGAACTTGGGGCAAATCTTCTGACTGATTGCTAATTGTAACATCAGGAAGATCAAAAGAGTTTTCTGCTGGACCAGAAACAATATCAGTATTTTGCTGTGGCAGTTGAGGGTAATCTTCATTCCAGGCTAGCAGCATCAAGTAGGATACGAGTGCCAGGCCAGCAAATAATGCATTTCGGGTATGGTCCATAATATTGCTTACTTTTGATTAGTTATTTCAGAAGATCTGGGAACAGGGTCGAAACCGCCTCGATGAAAAGGGTGGCACCGACAAATACGTTTTATACCAAGCCAGCTACCCTTAATTGCTCCATGCTCACATATTGCCTCTTTGGTAAATGCCGAACAGCTTGGGTAATAACGACAATGTTGCCCTAATAAAGGACTAACTAAATAACGATAAGCGTTAATTAGGCCCAAAAAAGCTTTTGCAAGGAAAGAGGTTTTTTGATTTGACATTATTTATTTCTATTCAGTTTACTTATTAGCTCGTCAAATAAACCATCAATTTGAACAAACAACTCATGATTGCTTATTTTATCAAGGCCTTGTCTGACGAGAATAACCAGATCGATTGTACCAAAATCTTCCTGTCTGAGCCGAAAAGATTCACGAATTATTCTTTTTAAACGATTTCTTTGTACAGCGCTTTTAATATTTTTTTTAGCAACAACGATACCAAGACGAGAAGGGATGGTTGATTTAGAGCACAGTATGAGCAAGGTAGCGGTTGACAACTTATATTCCGCCTTTTGAAAAACGGCACCGAACTGAAAAGGACCCAAAAGCCTTGAAGCTTTGTTAAAGCTTTTTTTGGCCATTGGTTTCTCCTTGCTTATGAAGAATGCCGGATTAGTAGATATAAAGAAGTAGTCGTTAATTTTATAAAACCTGGGCAATGAAAAGATGCCCAAAGCCTCTTAATAATCTACCTGCTTAAGCCGATAACTTAGCTCTGCCTTTAGCCCTTCTGCGATTCAGGACTTGTTGTCCACCTTTTGTTGCCATTCTTGATCTGAAACCGTGGGTTCTGGCTCTTTTCAATACGCTTGGCTGAAATGTTCTCTTCATAACAAACTCTATTTCTGGATTATTAAAAAGGCAAAAACTAAATAATAGCCACACTGCCTTCAACAGGGATCGCGATTCTAAAGCGTTCATATATGGAAAGCAAGAAGTGGCCGAAAAAGAAGGCCCTAACAAGTAACATTTAAATCATATAAAAAAGATTTGTTTAATAGTCTGACAAGTCTTGTCAGACTAAAAACACAATATTTTGACTCAACAAGTTTTACACAAGTTATACACAGGAAACGCAAGACATAGTTCGTAGAAATTTAATGGTTTTTAGCTCGGTTATTTTCAGCAAAAAACACATAACCTACTGAAAAATATGGAAAAATATAAGGATAAAAATATCACTTTTTTTTTGCTTTTATGTGGATAAGAGTTGCTTCAGTCAGTAGAATTGAGAAAAAACCAAAATAACAAAAATCCAACACCGGAGTTTTTAGCATTGTGATTGTGGCTACTTGGCAGAAGTGTATTTATTGCCTGAAAAGCGAACTCCCAGCGCAGCAGTTCAATACCTGGATAAAGCCATTAAAGATAATTGCTGAAAAGAAACAGCATGGAACCGGCAATGAAAAAAGTAAAGAGGTTCTTCACTTGCTTGCGCCCAATAAGTTTGTACTTGAGTGGATAAAAGATAATTTCCTTGATCGTATAGTTGAGCTTATGGATGAGCTTAGCTTGGGTACCTCACCGGGTATTAATCTTGAAGTTACAAGCAACTCGCCGTTTAGTCTTGAAGAGGCCATTAGCACTGCAGATTTAAGTAATTTGCAGGGCCTGGATAACCCAAGCCAGTTAGAGCAAAATGAAAGCCCGAGCGCCTCAACCAACATTAATGATTTCAAGGGCTTCAATGGCCTAGAAACCCTTGATTACAGTGAGCCTTTGGCGCTTCATCATTCACTAAACAAAACAAACGAAATTCAAAGACCATTATCCAGTGATAATACCGACAAACATAGCCAGCCCAGCGCCTCTAACAATAAGCTTGGAGGCCGTTTACGTTACAAAGGCGAGTTAAATAAGAACTATACTTTTAATAACTTTATTGAGGGTAAATCCAATCAATTAGCCAGGGCTGCTGCAGCTCAGGTCGCGGATAACCCTGGCGGAGCCTATAACCCACTATTTATATATGGTGGAGTAGGCCTTGGCAAAACCCATTTGATGCACAGTATAGGGAATCACCTGCTAAAACAAAACCCAAATGCAAATGTTGTTTATCTGCATTCTCAAACCTTTGTGGGGAGCATGGTGTCGGCTCTACAACTTAATGCGATAAATGAGTTTAAACGTTATTATCATTCTGTAGACGCCTTACTAATTGATGATATTCAATTTTTCGCTAATAAAGAAAGGTCCCAGGAAGAGTTTTTTCACACCTTTAATGCCATCTTTGAAGGTGGTCGCCAAATAATCATGACATGCGACAAATACCATAGTGAAATCAATGGGTTAGAAGACAGGCTCAAGTCGCGTTTTGGGTGGGGCTTATCCGTCGCGGTCGAGCCCCCAGAGCTTGAAACCAGGGCGGCTATTCTTATTAGTAAAGCAAACCGAGAAAATGTGTTTCTCCCTAATCAAGAAGCCATGTTTATGGCACAAAAACTTCGTTCTAATGTGCGCGAGCTTGAAGGAGCCTTGAAAAAAGTAATTGCCCATGCTCGTTTTACTGGCAGTGAAATTTCCATCCCGCTTATAAAAGAGGCCTTAAAAGATTTGCTTGCCATTCAAAACAAGCTTATCAGTGTCGACAATATTCAACGTACAGTTGCAGAGTATTACAAAATTAAAATGACTGATATGATATCGAAAAGGCGCAATCGCTCTATAGCAAGGCCAAGGCAAATAGCCATGTGTTTATCTAAGGAATTGACCAATCATAGCTTGCCAGAAATTGGAACAATGTATGGGGATCGAGATCACACAACAGTTATGCATGCATGCCGAACAATAAACGAATTAAAAAAGTCGTCTACCGATATTTATGAAGATTATCAAAATTTATTGCGGTCCTTATCCAGTTAATTTATTCGTCAGCTAACCAGAAAGAAGAGCAAAGCAATGCAATTTGAAATTTCCCGCGAGACGCTAATCAAGCCCTTACAGTTAGTTACCGGCGTTGTAGAGCGCCGCCAAACCCTACCTGTTTTATCCAATGTGTTATTGGTTCTAGAAGGCAGCCAGCTGTCTATGACAGGTACAGATTTGGAAGTTGAGCTAATCGGACGTGTTCAAATTGAGAACGGCTCTCAAAGCGGCGAAGTAACTGTTCCAGCACGAAAACTTATGGATATTTGTAAGTCTTTGCCAGATAGTGCCAGCCTAAAAATGGAGCTAGAAGATAATAAATTGGTCATTAGGTCAGGACGTAGCCGTTTTACCTTATCGACATTACCCCCTTCAGATTTCCCTAGTGCAGAAGAATCTTCAGAAGCCCTCGAGTTTTCAATCTCCCAGGAAAGGCTTAAAGAGATGTTAGACAGCACCAGCTTTGCTATGGCACAACAGGATGTTCGCTATTATTTGAATGGGCTACTGTTTGAAGTTAGCCCTAACTTCCTTCGTGTCGTAGCAACTGACGGGCATCGACTGGCTATGGATACTGAAGACATGAGCACGACGGCTGAACAAACCATGCAGGTTATTGTTCCTCGCAAAGGCATTCTTGAGTTGGCTCGTTTGCTTGGAGAAGGCGAAGACGACGTTGATATTGTTATTGGCGCGAACCATGTGAGAGCCAAAACCGCTAACTTTACTTTTACCTCTAAATTAGTGGATGGGAAGTTTCCTGATTATGACAGAGTCTTACCAAAAGGCGGAGACAAGAAAATTGTTGCGGATAGAAATGAGCTTAGGCAGTCTCTGAGCAGAACAGCAATATTGTCTAATGAGAAGTTCCGCGGTATTCGATTAACCCTGCTAGATGATGAGATTAAAATTCTAGCCAATAACCCCGAGCAAGAAGAGGCAGAAGAAATTGTTGCAGTGGAATACAAGGGCGATTCTCTGGAAATAGGCTTTAATGTTAGCTATTTGGTCGATGTGCTAACCGTTTTGGATACCGATACAGTTCAGATAGTCGTCTCTGATCCAAATAGCAGCGCCTTGATTCAAGGGGCAGATGGCAGTAGTGCATTATATGTTGTCATGCCTATGCGATTATAAGCTATCAAAATGCGGGCTTTTCTTTGCTCGCTATTAGATCATGCCTTTTCTAAAAAAACTGAGTATTTCCAAAATACGAAATTTGGACTTGGTTTCGCTTGAGCTCTCAAAAGGCTTTAATATTATTTATGGCGAAAATGGCAGCGGCAAAACCTCTCTACTTGAGTCAATTTATCTATTAGGTCGCGCAAAAACTTTTCGCAGCAACGCTAAAACGCCAATAATTCAAAACCATGCAGATGAATGTGTAATTTATGGCGAATTGGATGAGGGTCAGAAACTTGGGTTTAGCAGGCACAGATCTGGTAACCAGAAAGTCTTAATCAATAGTGAAAAAGCTTCAAGTAGAGCAGAGCTTGCTCAAATACTACCTTTACAGATGCTAAATTCTGATGCTTTTAAAATACTAGAAGGTGGCCCAGGCATAAGGCGAGCTTTTTTAGATTGGGGAGTGTTCCACGTGGAACGTCAGTTTTTATCTCACTGGCGCCACGCACAAAAGGCTTTGCTTAACAGAAACAGCTTATTAAAAAGCAAACTTATAAAACAAGATGAAGTAAGCGCCTGGACCCACGAGCTTTGTCAATATGCGGTTTTAGTAGATTCCTGCCGCAGCGATTATGTTATAAGGCTTCAGGATGCTCTGGGAGGAATGCTTGAAAGCCTATTGTCCCTGGGAGACTTTTCGCTAAGCTATTATAAAGGCTGGGATCCTTCTCACAGCCTGGACAAAATCCTTGCTGATAGTATGCAAAAAGACATTAAACTGGGATTTACCAGCGCAGGGCCTCACCGAGCAGACTTAAAAATAAAAATAGGCAAAGACTTTGCCTCAGAAGTTCTTTCAAGAGGACAACAAAAGTTGCTGGTCATTGCCATGAAGCTTGCTCAGGCAAAGGTGCTTAAGCAAAGCACTGCCATAGGCTGCATATTTTTGGTTGACGATCTGCCTGCTGAGCTTGATAGCTCCAACAAAGCTAAAGTGCTGGCAATATTGTCTGAATTAGGCGGCCAGATTTTTATAACCGGAATCGATAAAGACCCGCTGTATGAGCCCTTACAAAAAGAGAAAGAAATCAAGCTGTTTCACGTGGAACATGGTAAAATAAGCGCCGTATAAAACATCCTTTTTGAGGCCCCAAAGTCACACAATTACTGGCTTTTAGCTTAAAGGAGAGGCGGCAAAGCGAACTGCTAATGTCTAGAGGAAGAGATATGACTGAAGAAAAAGTTTATGACTCGTCGAGCATCAAGGTCTTAAAGGGTTTAGATGCTGTTCGTAAAAGGCCTGGTATGTATATTGGTGACACCGATGACGGTACTGGTCTGCATCATATGGTTTTTGAATTGGTGGACAACTCTATAGATGAGGCTCTGGCTGGGCATTGTGATTTAATTAAAGTGATGATACACAGCGATGAAACTGTAAGTGTTTCAGATAACGGCAGAGGTATACCAACCGAGATTCATGAAGAAGGGGTGTCTGCAGCTGAAGTCATAATGACTGTATTGCATGCAGGTGGCAAATTTGATGACAACAGTTACAAGGTGTCTGGCGGTCTGCACGGCGTCGGGGTTTCTGTTGTAAATGCCCTATCATCTTATTTGAAACTTACAATTTTTCGCGACGGCAAGACTCATGAACAAGTTTATCATCATGGTGTTCCGGAAAAACCTCTAGAGGTGACAGGCCAGACCGACAAAACAGGGACTTTGTGTCACTTTAAACCGTCAGTAGATACCTTTACGAATATTGAATTTCACTATGACATATTGGCTAAAAAGCTCAGGGAGCTGGCGTTTTTAAATGCTGGTGTTTGCATTGAGCTTAGTGATGAGCGTACAGAAAAAGTTGAGACTTTTATGTATGAAGGAGGGCTTAAAGCCTTTGTAGACTATTTGAATCAAAATAAAACAGCCGTCAATAAGGTTTTTCATTTTGCTACAGAAACAGAAGATGGCATTGGGATTGAGGTAGCAATGCAATGGAATGATGGTTATCAGGAAAATATTTATCCTTATACCAATAACATTCCACAAAGAGATGGGGGAACTCACATAGCCGGTTTCCGTGGAGCTTTAACCCGGGTTTTGAAGTCATATATTGATAAAGAATTGGCAACCAGGGCTGGCAAAGAGGTAACCACAACGGGTGATGATGCCAGAGAAGGTTTGACCGCAATCATTTCTGTCAAAGTTCCGGACCCAAAATTTTCTTCACAAACAAAAGACAAGCTGGTCTCTTCAGAGGTGAAAACAGCTGTCGAGCAAGAAATGGGCAAGTTCTTCTCAGATTTTTTATTAGAAAACCCATTGGAAGCCAAAAATATTGTTAATAAAATGCTGGATGCAGCTCGAGCAAGGGAAGCAGCCCGTAAGGCTCGAGAAATGACGCGCCGAAAGGGGGCTCTTGATATAGCCGGGTTGCCAGGCAAGCTTGCCGATTGCCAGGAAAAAGACCCCGCTCTTTCTGAAATTTATATTGTAGAGGGCGATTCAGCAGGAGGGTCTGCCAAGCAGGGTAGAAACCGCAAAAACCAGGCGATTTTGCCCCTCAAGGGCAAAATCTTGAACGTTGAAAAAGCGCGCTTTGATAAAATGCTGAGTTCTGCAGAAATTGGGACATTAATTAAAGCATTAGGTTGCGGTATTGGTGGAGAAGAGTTTAATCCGGAGGGGCTTCGTTATCACAGCATTATCATTATGACAGATGCTGATGTCGATGGTTCTCATATCCGCACTTTATTGCTTACCTTCTTTTTTCGGCAAATGCGTGAACTGGTAGACCGTGGGCATATTTTTATTGCGCAACCGCCCTTATATAAAATTCGAAAAGGTAAACAAGAGCAATACCTCAAAGACGATGAAGAACTAGCTCAATTCCAGACACAGGTTGCACTTGAAGAGGCCAGTCTTCATGTAAATAAGGATGCACCAGGAATTAGTGATCAAGCGTTGGAAGAGCTGGTTAACAATTATCGAAAAGTACAAAACATCATCAAAAGGCACGCTCAATATTATCCGGAAGAAGTGCTGCAAGCGTTGTCTTCTTTGCGTCTACTAACGCCAGATGACCTTAAGCACGAGCAAAAGGTGCAGGCTTGGGTTGAAGAGCTGCAAGCTAAAGTTGCCCAGGCGAACGTTTCTGGCGCGATGTATGTTTTCTCAAGCAAATATGACGAAGATGAAAAATTGTATGAGCCCTTAGTTAGCTCAACAATTCATGGTGTCAAGCGTAAGGTAACCATAACGCCTGAATTCTTTAAATCCTCTGATTATAAAGAAATTTATAAGCTTGGAGAGGCTTTGGAAGGTCTTTTTGATGAGGGAGCTTATGTCCAAAGAGGGGACAAACAACAGACTGTTGCGAGCTTTAAGGAAGCTCTTAACTGGTTAATGGCCGATGGCATGAAAGGTTATTATTTACAGCGCTATAAAGGTCTCGGCGAAATGAATCCAGCACAGTTGTGGGAAACCACAATGGACCCAACTTTTCGCAGAATGGCTCAAGTCACTATTCATGATGCAATGGCAGCAGATCAACTATTTTCTACCTTAATGGGAGATCAGGTTGAGCCACGGCGTGATTTTATAGAATCGAATGCGCTTTCAGTTTCAAATCTTGATATTTAGCCGATTTTTGCTTGGTAAAAGCGGGAACTATGATCCCGGGGCAAAAAACAATTTTGTGAGTATATCTTCTTGTAAGATGAGTATAAAATTCGCTAAAATCGTCAAATTTCGGCAAACATGTAGAATTATGCGCTGTCTTGGTTTTGCTTGATCCAGATTTCTATTTCCTCAGTTAACTCGCGCGCTGAGCGACCAGCTGTTTCAATTGGTTTACCAATATTAACCTTGAGAGCGCCTGAGTATTTCAAAAACTTTCCACTAGGCCAGAAATAACCGGCATTGTGTGATACAGGCAGTATAGTAGCCCCTGCTTCGATCGCTAGAAAAGCTCCTCCTGATTGATATTTTTTATTCTCATCAACCTTTACTCTAGTCCCTTCTGGAAAGATTAAAATGGAAATATTCTGTTCCAATCGTTTTTTTCCTTCCTGAAGAATAGCTTGCCTAGCAGTGAGTTTGCGCTTGCGGTCAATTGCTATAGGTTTTAGTAGCGCTAAAGACCAACCAAATAAAGGAATATTTAAAAGTTCCTTTTTTAAGATGGCTGAAACCGGAGAGAAGAATTGATAAAGAAAAATAGTCTCCCATGGGCTTTGGTGATTGCTAAGAATAACCATGGGATAATTCGGAATGTTTTCTTGTCCAGTTATTTCAACTTTGATGCCGCAAGTTGCCGTTAACCAAGCCACTATAAACTTATTCCAATATAGGAAATATTGATAGCGCTTTGGTAAAGACAAAAATAATCCTACAGTTAAACAAAAAAATGTAAAAACTATTAAAGAGCTAAAGAAGCCCAAATAAAAAATACTAGAACGGATAAATAAAATAATTTTTAGCATTTATGAATTTATTTAATAAACATCACATTAGTATTAAATCAACGGCATCATTTAAGTCATTAACGATTTTAATCAAATTCTTTTTCTGTAAATTTAGTTGTTTTTCGGTAGAAGCCCCTTTTCCTGTTCTGACTAATATAGGGCGGCATTGCTTTGCTAAACCGGCATCTATATCTTTTTCCGAGTCACCAACAAAAAAAGCATTTTTTACGCTTACATTAAATTCTTCTTCAATTTGATTTAACATTCCTGGTAAGGGTTTTCGACAAAGGCAGTTATCGCCAGGAGCATGAGGACAATAAAAAACAGCATCTATATTGCCTCCGGCATTTTCTACCAGTGAACACATATAACTATGCATGTTGGCCAAGGTTATTTCATCGAAATAGCCCCTAGCCAATCCTGATTGGTTAGTTATCACGACAACTTTATAACCGGCTTGTGATAATCGCGCAATTGCTTCTATGCTTCCGGGTATCGGTATCCATTCATCGACTGACTTAATATAGCTATCGGAGTCTTGGTTTATGACTCCGTCACGATCAAGAATAACGAAAGATTGCGGCATCTTATGAGGCCTGCAAAAAAGAAATATCAGCGATTTGTAAAAATAATAGTCTAATTTTATGAAGTAAAGCTTGGCGATTTTGCTTTAGTTTTAAATCATCAGTATTAACCATAACTGAATCAAAAAAGTCATCAAGAGTTGCCTGTAATGATGCCATTTCTGATAAGGCCTCTTGGAATTTGTGTTTTTGTATAAGGGGTGCAGTTTGTTGTTCAACATGGAGTAACTTTTTGTATAAATTGATTTCGGCGGGTTCTTTTAAGAGAGTATCATTAACAGTCTCAGCAGGTATTGAATCTAGTTTAGATAGAATATTAGCAACTCTTTTATTTGCAGCAGCTAACGATGAAGCCTCTGCTAGTTTAGAAAAATGATTCACAGCATTTAGCTGCTGATTGAAAGTAAATGGGCTGTTAGGCCTGACAGCATCTACAGCTAGAAAAACCGATGTGCTAATCCCAAGGTCAGCATAATAAGCGCGTAAGCGATCGAAAATAAAATCCATGATCTCTTGAGCCAAGCTTTCATTTGCTTGAAGAAAATCGAAAGTAGTGATTGAGTGAGCGATACATTGAAGCATATCTAGTGGTAGTTCCTTTTCCAGAATAATTCTTAGTATGCCTAAAGCCGAACGACGCAGTGCAAATGGATCTTTTGACCCACTTGGCGGCTGTCCAATTCCAAAAAGCCCGGTGATTGTATCTAAGCGCTCCGCAAGCGCTAAAACAATCCCTGCTTCACTAGCAGGCAGTAAATCTCCTGAAAAGCGAGGCAGATATTGTTCTTCAATAGCCAAACCAACAGCTTTATCTTCCCCATCATGGTCTGCATAATAATGCCCCATAATGCCCTGCAAATCTGCGAACTCAACCACCATATTACTTAACAAGTCACATTTGGAAAGTTCAGCAGCTCTGATAATTTGTGATGTGTTTAAATTTAATTTTTCTGCAATAAATAACGATATACTTTTGACTCGTTCTGATTTATCAAATAGAGATCCCAATTCATTTTGAAATACGACACGTTTTAGAGTATCTAAGTGAGAATCTAATCTTTGGGTCTTATCTTTCTCAAAAAAGAAAGCGGCATCAGATAATCGTGGACCAATAACTTTTTCATTACCTCTGATAACTTGATTGGGGTCTTTACTGATCAGATTGCTGATAGTAATAAAGTAGGGCAAAAGGTTTTCATTTTGGTCAAGTAAGTGAAAATATTTTTGGTGCTTTGTTAGTGAAGAAATTAAAGCTTCTTTAGGTACGCTCAAATAAGCAGGATCAAAATTACCAGTTAAAGCGACAGGCCATTCCACTAAGGCGGTGACTTCTTCTAACAAATCATTATCAATAATTGCTTTAGCATTTTTAGCGTTAGCTTCCTTTAATACCTGCTCTTTAATTAAGTCTTTTCTAATTTGGAATGATGGTTCAACCATGCCTTCATTAATAAGTTTTGCAGGATAATCATTGGTAGAATTTAGTTTGATTGGTTTTGGGTGTAGAAAGCGATGGCCATAGGTGTTAGTCCCAGTACTTAGGCCAATTATTTTGGCAGAAATTAGTACCTTGCCAAATAATAAAACCACCCAATGAACAGGTCGAATAAACTCTTCACGAGAGCTTCCCCAGCGCATTCTTTTAGGAATTGGTAAGGCATCAAGAGCTGCATTAATTATTTCTGGAATAAGAGAACTGGTTTGCTCTCCAGTTTTGTTAAGGCTAAAAAAAAGTTTGTTAATTTTGCCGTCACTTTTCTGTTGTAATTGATCAACTTCCACACCACAAGAACGAGCAAACCCTTCAGCGGCTTTGCTTGGCTTGCCCTGTTCGTCAAATGCAGCTTGAACAGCGGGGCCAAAACGATCTATTAATCGGTCAGGTTGCTTTTCATCAAGCGACAGGATCTTAAGCGCTAATCGACGAGGCGTTGCATAAGTTTCAATGTTGGAAAAGTTTAATTCTGAATCGCGCAGCCTTTTTTCGACTTCCTGACAGAATGCATTCGAGAGCGCTAATAACGCTGTTGGCGGCAGTTCTTCTGTGCCAATTTCTACCAATAGATCACAAGCAGGCATTGTTCTAGTCGCCCCCTGCCTGCTTGAGGCATTCTTCCCGTAAATCTTTTGGCGCCATGGGAAAGCCTAACTTTGCTCTGGAATCGTAGTAAGCTTTTGCAACCAAGCGTGCCAAGGTTCTAACGCGTAAAATAAAACGCTGGCGCTCAGTCACAGAAATTGCAGAACGAGCATCAAGTAAATTAAAGTAATGAGATGCTTTTAGAACAAGCTCATAGGCAGGCAAGACCAGAGATTTATCAATTAAATCCTGGCATTGTTTTTCACAATTATCAAAAGACTTAAAAAGAGAGTCGATATCGGCATGTTCAAAATTATAAGCAGACATTTCAACTTCATTTTGATGAAAAACATCCCCATAAGTGACAGGTCCTGCGGGTGAATTTGTCCAGACAATATCAAAAATTGAATCTTTTCCCTGCAGGTACATTGCCAAGCGCTCCAGGCCATAAGTAATTTCTCCGCTTACCGGATAGCATTCAAGTCCTCCAACCTGCTGGAAATAGGTAAACTGGGTAATTTCCATTCCATTGAGCCAGACTTCCCAGCCCAAGCCCCATGCGCCTAGGGTCGGAGACTCCCAATTATCTTCAACAAAGCGGATATCGTGAACGTTAGCATCAATTCCTATCATTTTAAGCGAATTTAGATACAGTTCCTGAATGTTTAAAGGAGAAGGCTTAAGAATAACCTGAAACTGATAATAATGTTGAAGGCGCATTGGGTTTTCGCCATAACGCCCGTCAGTAGGCCTTCGGCATGGCTGCACGTAGGCCGAATGCCAACTTTCCGGCCCAATCGCTTTCAGGAATGTGGCAGGATGAAATGTTCCTGCTCCAACCTCAAGGTCCAGCGGCTGGACAATTACACAGCCCTGATCAGCCCAGTATTTTTGTAACGCTAGAATCAGTCCTTGAAAAGTAGCTGTGTCGATATCAGGTTTTTTACTCAAAATGCATCTTTTCTGTTCTGGTGAGTTTTTAGCGGCCTTGGCCCTTAAGGTCGGCAATTATCCTAAAAACTGGCAGTGATAGCGAGAATAACTTGGCCCATTCATGACGAAGGTAGTATGCTTTTGGCCGAAAATTTTGTTAATAACAGGCGGCAGGCTCTTTTGAAAATTAGAATAGGCATAGCATTTATCAGGCTCATGTCATTATTTTCGTTAAAAACCTCAAGAAATTTCGGCAAATTGCTGGGATATTGCGCTTATCTTGCTAACACAAGGCTCTATAAAACCTGCCTTATTAATTTGCGCTTGTGTTTTCCAAAGATGAGCGCAAATGAGATTAAAGAACTAGCTATAAAGAGTTTAATGCATACCGGAATGACCCTGGCAGAGTGTGGACCTGTTTGGTTATGGCCGGTCGATAAAATCATGCAAGAAATCAAGGATGTTGAGGGTGCGGATTTACTACAAAATGCCCGAGACCAGGGTTTAGGGGTAATATTGCTAGGGCCACACCATGGGAATTGGGAGCTTATGGGATTATATCTAAGCTCTCTAGGAAGATGCAGTATGCTGTATTTGACCCCAAAACACCAAGACCTTGACGATTTATTATATGCTTCTCGATCTCGAGGCAGCGCAAAACTTTATCCCGCAGATAAAAAGGGCGCTGCAGCTATCTTGTTGGCGCTTAAACATGGCGAAATGGTTGGAATATTGCCCGACCAGATTCCTGTAGCTGGAGGTGGCGAATTTGCCCCTTTCTTCGGCAATGAGGCCTTCACAATGACGCTGGTTTCACGCCTTATACAAAAAACAGGCGCCAAAGCCTTGCTAACTTATACCAAGCGGACAGAGGAAGGATTTAAAGTTGTGATTAAAGAACCCGCACCTGAAATTTATGCTAAGCATATGCAAACGTCATTGTTAGGGCTAAACAAGACTGTAGAAATTGCAGTTAAAGATGACCCGGAACAATATCAATGGGAATATAAGCGTTTCCGTTATCAGCCAGAAGGTAAGCAGGAGCCTTACAAGAGGTGATCAATCTCGCCAGAACTGTGGTGTCAGCAAAACCAGCAAAGTAAAAACTTCCAGCCGGCCCAATAGCATTCCAAGGCATAAGACCCATTTGCTGGAATCGGGCATATTGCCATAGGTTTGGGATACCTCGCCCAAGCCTGGTCCAAGATTGTTAATGCTCGCCCCAACGGCGGTAAATGCCGTGGTTATATCCAGCCCGGTTGCTAATAGGACTAGCAGCATTAACATGTAGGCCATTACATAAACTGAGAAAAACCCCCAAACAGACTCAATAACACGATCCGGAACCCTGTTACTTCCCAGTTTAATTGGAATAACAGCATTTGGATGAATCAGTCTTTCCAGTTCACGGAAGCCTTGTTTGATAATCAGGACTATTCGGATGACTTTCATGCCGCCTCCAGTAGATCCAGCACAAGCACCAATTATCGCCATATAAAATAACAAGAAAGGCAAAAATGTAGGCCATGCACTAAAGTCTGCAGAGCTAAAGCCAGTAGTTGTGCTAATGGATACAACACCAAACAAGCCTTTAATAATTGCATCATTTACCGAATAGGTCCCGGAGACGATGAGAACAAATATCGTAATTACAGAAATACTGAGTAATAGGAATAAATAGAATTTAAGTTCAGTATCTGGCCAATAATTCCTGAAGCTGCGAGTACGCAGGGCCAGAAAATGTAGCGCAAAATTAATCCCAGAGATGACCATGAAAAAAACAGCAATAAGCTCAATCGTTGGGCTTTGAAAGTAGCCGATGCTAGCATCATGGGTAGAAAACCCTCCGATAGCGACGGTTGCATAACTATGAGTGATAGCATCAAAGGCATCCATTCCGGCTAGATAATAAGCAACAGCACAAAGCGTTGTTAAACTTACATATAAAAACAGAAGAGCCTTGGCCGTTTCGGTAACACGAGGCAGAAGTTTATTGTCCTTTACAGGGCCAGGAGTTTCGGCTTTATAAATCTGCATTCCGCCTATGCCTAGCATAGGTAGTATTGCAACAGCAATCGCAACTATACCCATACCACCTAGCCACTGTAGTTGTTGGCGATAATAAAGAATTGATTTTGGCAAGCCATCTAGGCCGGAAAGAACCGTTGCGCCGGTGGTTGTTAGCCCAGAAACAGATTCAAATAAAGCGTCTGTAAATGACATTTGCATCCCTTCTGACATGAGAAAAGGAATGCTTCCAAATAAACCAAGGACAGTCCAGAACAAAGCCACTATCAAAAAACCATCTCGTGTACGCAGATCGGCTTTGTCTTTGTGGGTTGGGAACCAAAGGGCTAAACCACAGAAAACGGTAATAAAAAATGCGCTCAAAAAGGCAGGCCAAGTACCATCTTCATATAACAATGCAAGCCCCGCAGGAGGGAGCAGCGTTATACTGAAAAGCATCAATAAAATGCCTAATATTCTGGATATGACGAGAAAATGCATAGTTCTTATCTAAACTAGCTCTAAAAAAAAGTAAAACCGACCTGGAATAAGGTCTCCACTTCTGAAATTTTACGCTTATCTACCATAAACAAGATGACGTGATCATCAGTTTCGATGATGACATTGTCATGAGCAATTAAAACCTTGTTGTCTCTAACAATTGCGCCAATCGTTGTTCCGGGTGGCAAATCAATATTCTCGATAGCCTTGCCAACAACCTTAGATGTAGATTTGTCTCCGTGGGCGATAACCTCTATAGCTTCTGCAGCACCTCTACGAAGAGAATGAACATTGACGATGTCGCCCCGGCGTATATGCCTGAGCAAACTACCGATGGTGGCTAACTGGGGTGAGATAGCAATATCGATTTCTCCTCCCTGGACCAGATCGACATAGGCAGGGTTGGCTATTAGAGTCATAACACGACTTGCGCCAAGGCGCTTCGCTAGAAGAGATGACATGATATTGGCTTCATCATTATTGGTAAGTGCTAAGAAAACATCTGCAGAATCAATGCCTTCTTCTAGTAAAGCTTCTCGATGGGAAGCATCCGCATGTAAAACGGTAGTATGGTTTAGGGTCTCAGATAAAACGTCACAGCGATCCAAACTGATTTCCAGTAATTTTGTGCGATACTGTTTCTCAATAGATGAGGCCAAGCGTTCGCCGATATTGCCTCCGCCAGCAATAATAATTCGCTTATAAGGATTGTCGACTTTTCTCATTTCGCTCATGACGGAGCGTATATTTTCTTTAGCAGCAATGAAAAATACCTCGTCATCACGCTCAATAATGGTATCGCCCTGAGGAATAATTGGCCTATTACGTCGGAAAATTGCAGCAACCCTGGTGTCAACATTGGGCATATGTTCCCGCAGAGTTCGTATTTCCTGGTTGACTAAAGGGCCGCCATCTTCAGCGCGTACGGCGACAAGCTGGACCAGACCATCAGCAAAATCCATAACCTGAAGAGAGCCAGGAAGATCCAATAAACTTTTTATATAGTGAGAGGCTATTTCTTCCGGACTTATGACAACATCAACAGGAATTGCTTCAGGCCCAAAGAGTTTGGGCGAATTAACATAAGAATTGGCGCGCAGGCGACAGATCTTTTTGGGGGTGCGGAATAAGCTAAATGCTACTTGGCAAGCAACAAGATTAGTTTCATCACTATCGGTGACAGCTATAAGCATGTCGGCATCTTGAGCACCAGCATTTGCAAGCACATCCGGAAAAGATGGTTGGCCGACAGTAGTGCCAATATCAAGACGGTCTTTAAGCTCTCTTAAGCGATTGCTGTCAGAATCAACAACGGTGATGTCATTGTGTTCTTTTTCAAGGTTTTCAGCCAGGCTAGCGCCTATTTTGTTGGCGCCAAGAATTATAATTTTCATGATCGATCCACTGCTTTGTTGAAAAGCCAGTACTTTGGATGGTTATAGTCTAACACTTTTGTAATAAAGCATAGTAGAAACCATCATGGGACGTAGACTTTGGTAATAGCTGACGGCCATGCTGACAGGCGATCCCCCAATTAGCAGCAATAGGAAGCTCCTTTGCATTGTTTGTGATTGAAAGAAATTTTTGGACCTGATTAGTATTTTCCACTTTAAGCACAGAACAGGTGCAATAAAGTAAAATGCCCCCTTGCTTCAACAAAGGCCAAACTGCCTTTAGAATATTTTGTTGTAGCGGAACCAATTTATTTATGTCTTCTGGTTTTCGTAATAATTTTATATCTGGATGCCGACGGATTACACCAGTTCCGGAACAAGGAACATCTAATAAAATGCGATCAAATGATTGTTGTGCTTGCTGCCAAATACGAGCTTGTTGGACAATATCGTTATTGATAAGAGTAGCCGTAGCCTGAATTCTCATTAGATTTTCTTCGACACGCTTAAGTCGTAGCGCATCATTATCAACAGAGAACAAAGATGCGTTTGGAGCCTGTTCCAGAATCGCACAGCTTTTTCCGCCCGGCGCTGCACAGGCATCTAATATTGTTTCATTATTTTTTGTATCAAGAAGGTTTACAGCTAGCTGAGATGCTTCATCCTGTACGCTGACGAGACCGTCAGAAAAGTTTGGTAGAAAATCGACAAGCACCGGTTCATTTAATATAAGCGCAGTATCTGTTAATTCACCAGTGCTTGCTGACAAGCCGATCTGCCCAAGCAATGCACGGTAAGCATCGACTGAAGTTTTATTTTTGTTTACCCTCAAGGTCATTGGAGCCTGCAAATTATTATTATCCATAATTGACAGATACTCATCTGGCCAGTTGTGCTGCAGCATAGAAATAAGCCAAGCTGGATGAGAATATTTTAATTCAGGCTTTGCATTAATCATTGTGTGCATTGCATCCATTTCACGCTGCGTAGAGCGTAAAACAGCATTAACCAGTTTTTTTGCCCAAACCTTCTTTATTTTCTCGCAGGTTGCTACTGACTCATTTATAACTGCATAGTCTGGCATACGCATATAAAACAATTGATATATTCCAATTAAAATCAGACAAAAAATATCCTGGTCCTTTTTTCGTAGAGGTTTGCTAATAAATTGACGGGAAATAAAAACTAATTGCTCATAGTGTCGACATAGCCCATAACAAAGCGCCCGTAATAAGGCGCTATTGTCATTTTGATCTGCAGAGTTATATTTCTCCAACAAGGTTGATAGAGAGCCTTTTTGAAGCAGCAACTGCTGAAGAATTTTAACGGCGGTTAAGCGTGTTGTATTAGTGGTCAAGTTTTAAACCTATGAGATAAATTTTAAATAGCGATAGAGCTAAAAAAAGTACCTGGAGTGAAAAAGTCTTTCCGGCCATTTAAAAAATCCTTGACTTCGATTTCGGCTTTCCCGGGGAGTTGTATTTTTTCTATAAGCAAACTGGAATTTTGACAGGCTACTAAAATGCCATTTTGACAAACTTGATCAATCGTTCCAGAATTAGAAGATAAAGCCTTATTTTGAGTAGAAGCCATGATTATTCGTAAGCGCTGACCTTTATAAAAACAGTAAGCAGGTGAGCGGGGATAGAAGGCATTTATTTGTTGCTGGATTTCTTTTGCATGCCTGTTCCAGATAATTAATGCTTCTTCCTTGTCGAGCTTAGCAGCATAGGTACTTAGTTCATCATCTTGCGCACAGGGAGATAAAGTTTCAGATTGAATTTGTTGCAAGACATTCAGCAGAGCTTTTTGACCAATACCCGTTAAGCGGGCAGTTAAGCTTGCGCTGTTATCATCCTTTTTGATAGGGGTTGCTATACTTAATAACATATCTCCAGTATCCAGCCCCGCATCCATTTGCATAATGGTGATGCCTGTCTTTTCATCACCAGCAAGTATTGCTCTTTCAATCGGGGCTGCTCCCCGCCAACGGGGCAAGAGAGAAGCGTGCACATTGATACACCCATAGCGAGGTATATCTAGAACAGCCTTAGGTAAAATTAAACCATAAGCAACAACAACCAGAACATCTAGGTTTAAAGCTTCGAGTTGCATCTGAGTTTCTCTATTTTTTAGGCTGTAGGGTTGGAAGACAGGGAGATTTGCCTCTAGAGCTAATGTTTTTACCGGGCTAGGCTTGTCGTGCTTGCCTCGCCCGGAGGGACGGTCAGGCTGAGTAAATACTCCAAGAATGTTATATCCCGCCTTAATTAAAACTTCTAAGTGGCTGGCAGCGAAATCAGGAGTGCCAGCAAATGCAATTCTTAGAGCAGATTTATTCATGAATATAGGAATTGCTCGTTTGGCTGAGAGAATAGTTCAAACAGAAGCTTTTTGTTTATGCTCTTTTTCAAGCTTGGATTTAATTCTCTGTCGCTTTAATACGGATAGATAATCGACAAATAACTTGCCATTAAGGTGGTCAATTTCATGTTGAACACAAACGGCCAACAAGCCTTCGGCTTCAATTTCAAAAGGCTCCCCTGCTTTATTCAGCGCTTTTACCAAAACCTTGCGTGGACGTTCAACAAATTCAAAATAACCCGGAACAGACAGGCAGCCTTCTTCATGACGATATGGCTCGGGGTCAAGTACGGTAATTTCCGGGTTAATAAAAACAAGCGGATTATGCTCCTCTTCATCATCTGCTAGATCGATTACCAGGAAGCGCTTTTGTATATTAACTTGAGTCGCCGCCAAGCCTATGCCAGATGCCGCATACATTGTTTCAAACATATCATCGATAGTTTGTCTCAGTTTGTCATCGACCTGGTCTACAGGGACCGCCTTTTTTCTCAGCCTTGGGTCGGGAAATTCTAATATTTCTAGCAAACTCATATTTTTAAAAAGTCACCGATATTTTTGGGATGCAATGATACGTTATTTCGAGCCAATTTATTAAGTATTCAAGCATAAAGACGGTTAATCGGGTCAAAAATTACATAAAGGGACTGGCTAAGAGAG
>JAURLP010000009.1 GCA_030831165.1 Gammaproteobacteria bacterium
GCAGCAGAGCAAGCCGGCGGCAATATCCTGAGTTATTACCAGGCTCTGGTTAAAGCGCATTTTATGGACGGATTGCCTGTTGTTGAAGAAGAGACCTTAAGTCAAATTGCCCTTATATGTGGCATTAACACTGCGGATTTTCAGAAGGCATTCAGCTCACTCGAAGAAGCAGAACTTGCTCAACACATTAATGACAGTCGGGTCTTATTACAATCTATTGGTGGTCAAGGTTTTCCCACTTTCGCCCTAGAGAAAAATGGTCAAATAAAAATATTGAATCACCAAAGGTTTTACAACAATCCAGCTGGTTGGCAAGTGAGTTTAAGTGATATATTAGCCAGTGAAACAATTCACTAAGTCAGAAAGTTATTACCAAACAACAAGTAGAAGCTGACTAAATTTAAACCTATCAAATTAAAATCTATAACAAAAAAGAGACAAATCATGCGTATACATCAAAACAATCCTAGCCTTCTTAAATTCGCCAGCATGGCATTATTGAGCCCACTATTACTTACCACTGCTATGGCTGCTGAACAGATTGCACCTGGTAAAGCTAATACTGCCATGGCCGCTATGGGCGACTTTACACCGGTCACCGATGAGATGATCCAAAATCCTGATCCTGCAGACTGGTTAATGTGGCGACGCACTCTGAACTCATGGGGTCATAGTCCTCTGGATCAGATCAATGCCGATAATGTCGACCAACTGCGCATGGTCTGGACCCGCGGCCTAGATGATGGCATTCAGGAAGGCACGGCTCTGGTACACGACGGCATCATGTTTTTCCCCAACCCCATGGATGTTATTCAGGCTATAGATGCCAGAACAGGGGATCTGATCTGGGAATATAATCGTCGCCTGCCGGACGACCTTCGTGATTATTTCCCGGTACCGGATATCAATCGTAATCTGGCTATTTATGAAAACCTGATCATTGACACCAGTGCCGATGATTTTATTTATGCGCTGGACGCGCGTACTGGAGAGCTGGTTTGGGAAACCCAGATACTGGATTATCACGCCGGTGCCCAGCAAACCTCTGGCCCCATTATTGTGAACGGCATGGCCATTTCAGGCCGTGGCTGTGAACCTGAAGGCAGCCCGGATGCCTGTATCATGACGGCTCATGACGCAAGAACTGGCCGTGAAATCTGGCGCACCAGCACCATCGCCCGCATGGGAGAGGAAAATGGTGACAGTTGGGGTGACATGCTCGATAGCGAACGCTGGCATGTCGGCACCTGGTTGGTGCCTTCCTATGACCCGGAACTGAACTTGGTTTATTTTGGTACCTCGGTTACCTCACCAGCGCCTAAATACACAATGGCCGGTAATGAGTACGACTACCTTTACCATAATTCCACCTTGGCGCTTGATGCCGATACTGGTGAAATAGTTTGGTATTACCAGCATTTAGTTGACCATTGGGATTATGACTTCCCATTTGAAAGATTATTAGTTGATACCGCTGTGGCGCCTGATCCTGATAGTGTTAGCTGGATTAACCCTGACATCGAGCCGGGTGAAGTCCGCAAAGTACTGACGGGCATTCCTGGTAAACCGGGTCTGGTCTATACCCTGGACAGAGAAACTGGAGAATTCCTCTGGGCCACTGCTGCGGTTTATCAAAACCTGGTATCGGATATTGATGTAAATACTGGTGCAGTATCCATTAACCCGGAGGTGCTGTTCACTGAAGTCGGGCAATCGGTTTTTGCCTGTGGCGGCTTAAGCCGTGGCTGGCCTTCAGGCACCTATAGCCCAGATAATAATGTCATGTACTTTCCATTGGCACGACAGTGCCAGACAGTGACAGCAACTTTGACTGAACCTACATTGGAAAATCTTTATGGCATCTTTGGCCGTGCTGGTGAATTACCGGCCGGGCAGGAATCTGCACCAAACTCTGTTACTGCAATTTCAGTCGAAACAGGTAAAACCTTATGGGCCTATGAGCAGCAAGCGACCATGATGACCTTGCTTTCTACTTCCGGTGGACTCATTTTCGGGGGTGACAACAATGGCCGGATGAAAGCTCTGGACCAGAATACAGGAGAAATCTTATGGGAGATCAACCTGGGTTCTACAGTCAGCGGCTACCCAGCTACTTTCATGGTTAATGGTAAACAGTATCTGGCAGTGAGCACTGGTATGTCTTTATATGCCGGGGCTACTGATGCCAACAATCTGTTTGTATTTGCTTTACCCGATTAATTAAAAGTAACGCTAAAAAAGGCCATTTACGATGGCCTTTTTTTTTGAAAAAAATTAATAAGCCTTTTTTAGAATATATAGTTTGGGGACTTTGGTCTTTTTAATAAAATCTTGAAATGCTTGTACATTTAATTTTTAAGGCCCTTAATTAACCAATAATTTGAGCATTAACATGAACACAAAAAGTATCCCCGTCATAAAAAGAAAAGCTCCCAAGTTAATGCTTTACTTAGCTGCCATTCCTTATTACTTACTTTTGTTACCTTTTAACTGGCTGATGAAATTAATCGGTAAGCCAGGGGCCTTATCTAACTTTATGGGTAAGAGAGGAGCAAATCCAAAAAAGCTGGCGAAACCCTTTAAAGGTTACGAACCTAATGCTGACGATATTTTTGTCAGTACTTTTGTCAAAAGTGGCACCAATTGGATGATGCAGATTGCTCATCAAATTGCATGGCACGGTGAAGGGGAGTATGAAAATATCCATGATGTGGTTGCCTGGCCTGACACGCCAAATAGAGGTGCAACAAAAATGATGACTCCACTAAATAGTGACTTTATCAAGCAACTCAGCCCTTCCGGTTTGCGTGTAATAAAAACCCATTTATCCGCTCACTATGTACCTTTTAATGAACAAGCAAAATATCTAGTCGTTGTTCGTGATCCAAAAGAAGTATTTGTTTCCAGTTACCCTTTTGTAAAAAGTCTGGCTGGACCAATAATGCCTGACGTGGATGACTGGCTGGATATGTTTCTAACAAAACATTGGTCAATGAATTTTGGCAACACCTGGGCAGAACATACAGACAGTTACTGGAAATTAAGAAATAAGCCCAATGTCCTGATTTTATCATATAGCAAATTAAAGCAGGATCTTGATGCAGGTATACGTCAAGTTGCCGAAAAAATGGGTGTAGGCCTTAACGAAGATGAAATTGCCAAGGTTTTGGAGAAAAGCTCTGTTCAATACATGAAGGGTATTAATCATAAATTTAACCCTATGGGAGGATCTTCTTTGCCATGGGGTACAGATTTCAAAATGGTTAGAGAGGGCAAGACCGGCAATTCCTCTGAATTAATATCCAGAGAACAACAGCTGAGGATAGACAGCCACTTTATACAAGAGCTTAAAGACCTTGGTTCTGACTTTCCTTATGATGAGTTTTGCAATATAAATAAATAAGTCTTTATCACAGAAACAGCTTGTCAGCTTATCAGGTCAACAAGTTAAGTATTTCTGCTGTTTTTTCCCGCATTAATTTATTGTTTGCTCTGGACTCAACATTAAGTCGAATCACCGGCTCAGTATTTGACATGCGCAAATTAAAACGCCATTGCCCCATATCCATACTCAGCCCATCAGTAAAATCTGTTGCCAAGGCTGAACCGGCATAAACCGCTTGAACTTTTTCAATAGCGGCTTTCGCATCTTTAACCTCACGGTTTATTTCACCGCTTGCTGGAAATGCAGCCATTCTTTTTTCAACCAGTGAAGAAAGTTTTTGACCACTCACCGAAAGTAATTCAGTGACCAATAACCAGGGAATCATGCCACTATCACAGTAAAAGAAATCTCTAAAATAATGATGCGCGCTCATTTCACCGCCGTAAACTGCATCCACCTCACGCATTTTTTCTTTAATAAACGCGTGGCCGCTTTTGCACAGAACAGCTTCGCCACCAAACTCTTTGACAACTGCTAATGTGTTCCAACTCAAGCGGGGATCATGAATAATTTTTTCGCCGCTTTGTTTTTTTAAAAATGTTTCGGCTAATAAACCGACAATGTAATACCCTTCAATAAAGCCACCCTTTTCGTCAAAGAAAAAACAACGGTCAAAATCACCGTCCCAGGCTATTCCCAGATCTGCTTTATGTTTGACTATGGCATCAATAGTGGGTTGACGGTTTTCTTCCAGCAAAGGGTTAGGTACTCCGTTGGGGAAATTGCCATCAGCATTATGATGGATTTTTATAAACTCAATTGGCAAATGCTTTTCAAGCATGTCAATCACTAAACCTGCGCCACCATTGCCGGCATTGCAAACAACTTTCAAGGGCTTTAATAAAGAGGTATCAATATAAGAAAGTAAGTGCTCGATATAGGCTTGCTTAACATCAATATCTGTCACTTTCCCTTTGTTTTCAGGGGCCAGGAATTCATTAATTTCAGCCAGTGCCCTGATCTCTTTTAAACCGGTATCACTACTGATTGGCCTGGAATTCTCACGCACAAACTTCATACCGTTATAATTCTTAGGGTTATGACTTGCGGTCACTACGATGCCTCCATCCATATCAAGATAGCTGGTCGCAAAATAGATTTCTTCTGTACCGCATTGACAGATATTACTGACATTAACACCCGCATCAGTTAAGCCGTCTACCAAGGCCTGACATATTTGCTGGCTGCTTAACCGAATGTCATAACCCACTACCACTTGCTTTGGTTTTAAAAAAGCAGCGTAAGCCTTCCCAATCCGGTAAGCGATTTCTTCATTGAGCTGGTCAGGAATACGACCACGGACATCATAAGCTTTAAAACATGTTATTTCCTGAAACACCACCTTCCCTCTTTTCGATAATTCTAATCTAAGGCTTTATAAACATTTTTATAATAAAAAGCGCCGGCATCCATAAAGCCACTTACACTACCACAATCAAATCTTCTGCCTTTAAACTTATAGGCCAGAACTCCCCCTCGTTTTGCTTGTGTCATTAAGGCATCGGTGATTTGTACTTCACCATTTCTGCCTGGAGGGGTTTGACGAATGATTTCAAAAATATCCGGTGTTAGTATATAACGACCAATTATGGCCAGATTACTGGGCGCATCTTCCGGTGCCGGTTTTTCAACCATATCACTCACTCGCAAAACACCTGGTTCAATTTCTTCACCAGCAATAACACCGTATTTATAAGTTTCATCCCTTGGGACTTCTTCAATGGCTACAATACTGCACTGATACTTTTCATACAGCTCGACCATTTGGGATAATACCCCCTGATCCGGCGAATAACAGAGATCATCCGCTAGTACCACAGCAAATGACTGGTCACCAATTAAGGTTTCACCCGTTAAAATAGCATGGCCCAAGCCTTTCATTTCTATCTGGCGTGTATAAGAAAAAACGCAGCCATTAATAATTCTACGTATATCTTCTAAATATTTTTCTTTACCAGTGCCTAAAATTTGATGTTCAAGCTCATAGTTGGTATCGAAGTAATCGGCTATAGCACGTTTACCCCTACCTGTTATTATCGCCATATTATCCATCCCTGCCTGCATGGCTTCTTCAACACCATATTCAATCAACGGTTTATTCACCACTGGCAGCATTTCTTTGGGCATAGATTTTGTCGCAGGTAAAAAACGACTGCCGTAACCCGCTGCAGGAAATAAACATTTTTTTATAACTTGCTTACTCATTATTAATAAGCCTCAATTTCATCAGAATAAAATAAATACTTAATTCTAAGAATTATCAGTGGATTTTTTTAATTGGAATAAATGTTGCTCATTATACCTGCATATGTAGTTAAATTATTATCGTTTCCGGCCACTTATCTCTATAATAGCGGCCTTTTGTCGGTATTAACTCACGACTGGCGTTTGCAAGAGTCACTTGAGAACTTATGACAACTGAATTTTTACCAAAAAGCAGTTACACAAAAGAAGAACTTTTGGAGTGTGGCCATGGAGAGTTATTTGGCCCAGGCAACCCTAAGCTTCCCATCGACAATATGTTGATGATGGACAGGATTGTTGAGATTTCTTCAGATGGAGGCAGTGAAGGTAAAGGCCATATTATTGCCGAACTGGATATTAAACCGGATCTTTGGTTCTTTGCATGTCATTTTGATGGCGACCCTGTCATGCCGGGCTGTCTGGGTCTTGATGCCATGTGGCAATTAGTTGGCTTCTATCTGGGATGGCGAGGCAACAATGGTAAAGGCCGGGCATTAGGTTGCGGAGAAGTGAAATTTACAGGCGAAATTTTGCCACATCACAAAAAAGTTGTTTATGAATTGAATATCAAGCGCCTCATCGAACGAAAATTGGTCATGGGGATTGCTGATGGAACTGTTTCAGTAGATGGGCAGGTCATTTATACTACCAAAGGTTTAAAAGTCGGTTTATTTAAACCTGATGAGTCATTATCCTGACAATAGTGATTGTTTAAAGATAGTTTAGAGGGTTTGGATTAATGCGTCGTGTTGTCATTACAGGTATGGGAATTGTTTCCTGTCTTGGTACAGATAAAGAGTCTGTCACCGAATCACTTTTAACAGGCAAAAGTGGTATTAGCTATCGTCCTGATTATGCAGAAGTCGGTATGCGCAGCCATGTCGCTGGCGCCGTGGATATTGATTTTTCCGAGCATATCGATCGCAAAAATTTAAGATTTATGAGCTCTGCTGCAGCTTATGGTTATATTTCCATGGACAGGGCTATTGCTGACGCCGGCCTCTCTGAGGACCAGGTTTCAAACATTCGCACTGGTATTATTATGGGATCTGGTGGTACGTCCACTCAGGACCAGGTAGAAGCCGTTGATATCCTCAGGGAAAAAGGTCTGAAAAGAGTTGGCCCTTACCGTGTGACTCGCACCATGGGCAGTACTGTTTCAGCGTGTTTGGCGACCCCCTTCAAAATTAAAGGCGTTAATTACTCCATTTCATCAGCCTGCTCAACCAGCGCACATTGCATCGGCAACGCGATGGAGCTGATTCAACTGGGCAAGCAGGACATGGTATTCGCCGGCGGAGGTGAATCAGAACATTGGTCCCTGAGCTGTATGTTCGATGCCATGGGCGCCCTTTCAACCAAATATAACGACACCCCTGATAAAGCATCCAGAGCCTATGATGCCGATCGCGATGGTTTTGTCATTGCCGGTGGTGGAGGCACGCTCGTCGTTGAAGAGTTGGAACACGCCCTTGCTCGTGGTGCAAAGATCTATGCAGAGCTAACAGGCTATGGTGCGACATCTGATGGCTATGACATGGTGGCTCCTTCTGGTGAGGGAGCCGTTCGATGTATGCAGATGGCTATGGCAACTGCTAATAATAATATTGATTACATCAATGCCCATGGCACCAGCACCCCGGTTGGCGATATTCAGGAAATCAAAGCAGTGAAAGAAGTCTTTGGTGAGAACATACCAGCCATTAATTCCACTAAATCACTTTCCGGCCATTCACTGGGTGCAGCAGGGGTTCAGGAAGCAATATATAGCTTGCTGATGATGGAAAACAACTTCATTGCGGCTTCCGCCAATATTGAAAACCTTGACCCGGAAATAGAAGGTGTTCCGGTGGTTAGACAGAGAATGGGTGATGTCGAACTCAATACTGTTATGTCCAACAGTTTTGGTTTCGGGGGAACAAACGCTACGTTGATATTTGAGCGTTACAGGGCTTAATTATATTTCTTAAATTAAATTGTGAGGTGAAGCCCATGCTTACCGCACTTAAAAACACCATATTTTCTACCATTCTGATTCTGGCGTCGGCAAATCTTCACGCTCAGTTACTCAACAATTCTTCCAGAGACCTTTTCAGCAATAATAATTCAGCCTTAAGCACTTCTGCCATGCAATCCGTATTACCTGCTGACTCAGCATTTAGCCTAAGTGCTTATATAGAAGCCCCCAACACTCTGGTTCTTCGCTGGGATATCGAAGCAGGCTACTATCTCTATAGAAAAAGTTTGAATTTTATCGAAATCAGCAATAACAGCTTACAGAGTCCTGTCATCCCAATGGGTGTCTATACTGAAGATGAATTTTTTGGTGAAGTCGAAGTTTATTATCAACAATTACTCATTCGTATACCCTTCGATTCAGCTCTGGTTGGTGACAATATTTCTTTACAACTCAATTATCAGGGATGTGCAGAGGCTAGCTACTGCTACCCGATGCAATACAAAGAACTCAATCTGGAAATAATCTAGTTACATAAGCGCCTTTCACTTTTCATAACCCTGTATGCTCTTGTTAGGATAGCTTTAACTGTCTATAGTCGGAGTGACTGTTATTAAATGCTTGAGTACTTTAGGTTCATGTAATGGAACCAGAATCTCTGCTTTTTCCTTTTTTTCTCATTTTCAGCGGTGCTGCGCTATTGAGCACGCTGGCGCTGTTTTTAAGACAACCACTGTTGGTTGCCTACATAGTGGTTGGAGTTGCATTAGGCCCTTATGGTCTCAGTTATATTTCAGATCCTACGCTTTTAACGGATATTTCAGAATTCGGAATAATATTTCTTTTGTTCCTGCTTGGTCTTGATATGCAGCCAGCAAAATTACTAGCCACTTTGAAGAAAACCTTTCTGGTAACCATCGCGAGTGCTCTGGTATTTGTATTGATCGGTTTCGGTACTGGACTGGTCTTTGCTTTTTCCACCATAGAAAGTCTGGTTATCGGATTTAGCATGATTTTTTCCAGCACAATTATCGGCATAAAATTACTACCAACAACCGTGCTGCATCAAAAACATATGGGCGAAATCATGGTTGGAATTCTATTATTACAGGATTTTATCGCTATCTTTATTTTGGTTTTCCTGAATTCTGGCACCTTTGAACAAGCAACTGCCCTGCGTGTATTATTAGCCTTACCTCTATTGATATTCGCCGCCTATATAGCCACCCGGTACATCTTAATAAAACTTATCGCTCGCTTTGATCAATTCAAGGAGTATATCTTTCTTCTGGCCATTGGCTGGTGTTTGGCCGTCGCTGAATTTTCAGCTCTATTAGGCTTATCGGCTGAGATTGGTGCATTTATAGCTGGCGTTTCTCTGGCCACGAGCCCAATTGCTGTTTATATCGCTATCAACTTAAAGCCATTGCGCGATTTCTTTCTGATACTTTTCTTTTTTTCACTGGGCGCCCAGTTCAATATCTCACTACTCAGTGAAATTATTTGGCCAGCATTATTGTTAGCCGTCTTAGCATTAACCATAAAACCGATTGTTTTCCACTTTCTGCTTAAAAAATTTAGTGAAAGAGATAATTTAGCCTGGGATGCTGGATTAAGACTGGGACAAATTAGTGAGTTTTCATTATTGATTGCCTTTGTCGCTATCCAATCCGGAGTAATTGGTGAAGTTGCTTCTCTAGTGATTCAAGGTGCCGCTATCGTCACCTTCCTAATCTCATCCTATATCATCGTGCTTTTCTGCCCCACGCCAATTGCAATTTCAAGCAAACTTCGTCGCGACTAATGAGATAACTAGATTTTACATATATGCTTTATTTCCAGAATATTTAACAAAGTAAGTGCTAAACCAGCTTTACAACTAGCTTTCTAGATTAGTTTTTTCATTCAACCAGCCCTTTCTTAGATATATTTGGCAAAACATGGCAAAAGTTGCTGACATTTGCTGCTAAAATCGTAAAATAAGCAGATTATTATATTTTGCTAAATTTACTGACATTTGCTGGTAAATTCGTAAAATGTGCTACTTATAATTTTGCTAACTATACAAGCAGTGACACATGGCTTCTATTCTTGTCCTAAATGGTCCGAACCTTAACCTTCTTGGGGAGAGGGAGCCTGAAATATACGGCTCACAAACCTTGGAAGATATTAATGCCGTGTTACAGGAACAAGCCAAAAACGAGGGGCTTGAGATTGCTTTTTTACAAAGCAACGCTGAGCATGAGCTGGTAGAACGTATCCACCGAGCTAAAAAAGACGGTGTTAATTTCATTATCCTGAATCCTGGCGCATTCACTCACACCAGTATCTCTTTAAGGGATGCTTTACTTGGTGTACAAATCCCGTTTATTGAGGTCCACCTTTCAAATGTTCATGCCAGAGAAAATTTCCGCAAGCACTCTTATCTTTCAGATGTCGCCAGAGGCTGCATTGTTGGATTGGGAGCGCAGGGTTACGAGTTAGCACTACAGGCAGCATGTCGGCAAATAAGTTAAATCAAAGACACAAATAACCAAAGCATCAAGCACAGAGAGAACGTAATGGATATAAGAAAAGTAAAAAAACTGATTGAATTACTGGAAGAGTCAGGCATTAATGAAATTGAAATCAAGGAAGGTGAAGAATCCGTTAGAATAAGCCGTGGTGCTGGCATACAGCACCTGCCCGTTGCTCCAGCTTATCCAACAGCAGTACCAGCTCCTGCTGTGCCTATGCCCAGTCCATCCACAGAAGCAAAAGTGGAAGAGTCTGCTGGATCCCAGGGCCATGCTGTTAAATCACCCATGGTCGGTACATTTTACCGTTCTCCTTCCCCAAGTTCTCCAGCTTTTGCTGAAGTCGGGAAACAGGTCAAGGTGGGAGATACTATTTGTATCGTCGAAGCCATGAAAATGATGAATCAAATAGAGGCCGATAAAGCTGGCGTCATAGAAGCTATTTTGGTTGAAGATGGTGAGCCTGTTGAATTTGATCAACCCCTGGTCATCATTGTTTAAAAATCTACTTTCCACAACTAAAAAGCTGACTCCGTCTTATTATGATTGAAAAAGTACTTATAGCTAACCGTGGCGAAATTGCTCTTCGTATATTACGAGCTTGCAAAGAACTCGGTATAAAAACTGTCGCTGTCCACTCAACTGTTGATAAAGATTTGATGCATGTTCGCCTGGCAGATGAATCGGTTTGTATCGGCCCCCCAAAATCAGCCGACAGTTATCTTAACGTACCGGCCATTATCAGTGCCATGGAACTGACCGATGCTCAAGCTGTGCATCCAGGCTATGGATTTTTATCTGAGAATGCAGATTTCGCTGAACAAGTCGAAAAATGTGGCTTTATTTTTATTGGCCCAAGAGCAGAGACCATTCGTATCATGGGAGACAAAGTAGCTGCCATTGACGCCATGATTAAAGCTGGTGTACCAACTGTGCCAGGTTCAAATGGACCTATCACCGATGATAATGCCCGCACATTAAAAATTGCTCGTGAAATTGGCTATCCAGTGTTGATAAAAGCAGCAGCTGGTGGTGGTGGTCGCGGAATGCGCGTGGTTGAGAAAGAAGAAGACTTACTAAGTTCGATTACTGTCACGCAAAATGAAGCCGGATCTTTCTTCGGCAATAGCATGGTGTACTTGGAAAAATATCTGGGAAATCCACGCCATGTTGAAATACAGGTTATTGGTGACGGTGTGGGAAATGCTATCAGCCTGGGCGACAGGGACTGCTCTTTACAAAGGAGACACCAAAAAGTCGTTGAAGAAGCTCCTGCACCGGGTGTCACCGATGAAGAACGCAAAAACATCATGGAGGCATGCATCCAGGCCTGTCAAAATATAAAGTATCGCGGCGCTGGAACTTTTGAATTTCTCTATGAAGACGGAAACTTTTATTTCATCGAAATGAATACCCGGGTCCAAGTAGAACATCCCGTTACAGAGCTGATTACTGGCATTGATATTGTCAAGGAACAACTACGTGTAGCTTCTGGACTGCCTTTATCTGTCACTCAGGATGAGATCATGATTAAAGGGCATGCCATTGAGTGCCGAATAAATGCTGAAGACCCTGCTACATTTTTGCCCAGCCCTGGTAAGGTCAATATTTTCCATGCTCCGGGCGGTAATGGAGTCAGAGTTGATTCGCATATTTATAGCGGCTATACCGTTCCTCCTTTTTATGACTCTCTGATTGCCAAGTTAATTACATACGGCGCCGACAGAAATGAGGCCTTGCTAAAAATGGCCAACGCGCTTGAAGAAATGCATATTGATGGCATTAAAACCAACATCCCCTTGCATCAAGATATTATGCGAGATGAAGGATTCAGAGCCGGCGGCGTCAACATTCACTATCTGGAAAAAAAGCTTAAGCTTTAAGATTCACGGATAAAATTTATGGGCTGGATTCAATTGCAGTTGAGTACCACCCCTGATCAAGCTACCGATCTGGAAACTCTATTAGAAGCACATAATTCTCTTGCTATCACTCTGGTCGATGCAGCAGATCAGCCTGTGTTTGAACCTGTCAGGGGAGAAACCCCGCTTTGGGATAGCATCATCCTCACTGCTCTTTTCCCGGTCGAGCTGGATCCTGAAAAGCTCATAAAAGAACTACGCCTAAGTTATTTACCCAATAAATTACCCCCTATCGAACTTAAAATAATTGAAGATGAAGACTGGGAACGTAAATGGATGGATAATTTTAAACCTCTTTGTTTTGGTGAAAAATTATGGATTTGCCCAAGCTGGACTAAGGCACCAAACCCAGATGCCGTCAATATTATGCTGGACCCCGGCCTGGCCTTTGGCACTGGTACTCACCCTACCACTGCACTGTGCTTGAATTGGCTTGATCAGCAAGAATTAGATGGGAAAGAGCTTATTGATTATGGCTGTGGCTCCGGTATTTTAGGTATTGCCGCGTTACTTTTGGGCGCTAAAAAAGTGATCGCTGTTGATAATGATCCTCAGGCATTAATAGCCAGTAGAAGTAACTGTGAAAAAAATCAAATCGAGCTTGCAAAATTTCCTTTCTTTTTACCCAAAGAGTTTGTGGAAAAAATTAAGCTCTCTCTCATAAAACCTGCCGACATCCTGCTTGCAAATATACTAGCCGGCCCGCTAATAGAGTTAGCGGCTTACTTCTCTGCTTTGGTTAAACCCAATGGCGAAATCCTGCTTTCAGGCATACTCGAAGCACAAGCAGAATCGGTAATAAAGGCTTATGAGACCTGGTTCAGATTAGAAACCATCACATCCCAAGATGATTGGGTTAGAATTGTTGGACGTCGTATTACATAAGTAAATCTATGTCTGCATTTATTACTCAATGCCCTAAGTGCGAAACCTCTTTTAATATCACTCAGGCTCAGTTGAAACTTGCCAAGGGTAAGGTGCGTTGTGGATTTTGCTTGCTAACATTCTCTGCACTTGAGCACCAATTATTTATTGAGGATGAAGCACAATCAGATGAAGAGCTTTTTAAAGTAATTGACAAAGAGCCTGAACGAGAACATGTAACACCTATGGATGGATATGAAAACATTGAAGAACCGGCATCCGATCAAAATTTAAAAAGTACTCCTGACGAGATTAATGAAGACTTCCTTGAAGAAAAATATGATGGCCCTGTTTCCCTCACTGAACCTGATAGTGAAGAAGACGATGTATTGGAGACATTGCTGCTTGAGCACAGGGAGACTTCCCACGAAAGTGCTGAAGCAAGCGAAGAGCTTACTGAGGGATTTGCAAAGCTTCATGAGGATGACATTACCAACGATACCCAGGAAGACGAAAATGAAACCAGGGCATATGAGACAACAGAAGAGCGGATAGCGGGTTTAGAAGAAGATATAAAAGATGAAGTTGATGACGACAGTAAAGACCTGGAACTTAGCATAGGGCCTCTTAATTATGCAGCAAGAGATGAAGAAGAGATAAAGGCGGCACCAAATAAAGAAGATAAACCTAATGAGCCAGCCGCTGAAGAAGACTACGAAGATTTGTACAGGGATCCTGAGGAATCAAGCTTCATCGAAGACCTCTCGGAACTAACAGCGTTAGAACCGGATCCAGACGAAAATTTAGAAGAAGAACCCGAGGAAATAGAGAAAAAAATTGAAGCAGTAGAGGAAACAGAACTAACAATAAAAGAACAGTCGCTGGAAATAGAAACCAGTTCAATTACCATCAGTTCACCTAAAAGGTTAAAAGGAAAGGATGAATTACAAAGCCTGGGGATGCTTTATGATGATGAGGCCTTAAATAAAGATGGCAGCATCCCTGTTAACTCGATAAGTGAAGAACCCATCGCTATTTATCGACAATATATTCGCCCGACGTCTATTACCCTGCTTTTATTCTTTTGCAATCTATTGTTAATGATCGCATTAGGCGCCCAATATGCCTGGGCTAATTTTGATACCTATCTACGAGAATCCCGATTTATCGGACTGACCGATTTTGTATGCACTTATGCTGATTGTCCTGATGTCAGGCGCTTTGATTTAAGATTATTTTCCACCGATGAGCTAATTGTAAATACTCATCCCTCGATACCTGATGCACTGCAGATTGATTTTATCTTTCGCAACACAGCTGATTTCGAACAGGCATTTCCTCTTGTTGAATTAAATTTTTCTGACCTCAATCGCCGACTGCTTGCCAACAGATTGTTTAAACCTGAGGAATACCTTGATGAGGATCTTAAGCAATTCACTCACATGCCACCTAATTCTTCCGTGCAAATTCGACTTGAAATAGCCGATCCAGGTGCTGAAGCCATAAATTACTCACTCACCTTGCGTACTCCCTAGCAAAAAGATGTTTAAATAACTCTTCGTTTAAACGCTTCAACTTTTTTAGTAGAATAGCTGGCTTCGCTTTTCTCTAACAGGCTGCTCATTAAGTGATCCAAATCGGACCCTACACTCTTAACTCTAAGGTAGTACTAGCGCCTATGGCGGGTGTCACTGATCGACCCTTTCGATTGTTGTGCCGACATTATGGTGCAGCAATGACGCCCTCCGAGATGCTTACTAGCAATATCCAGCTTTGGAACAGTGAAAAAAACCGGCTAAGGCGTGAGCATGCAGGTGAAACTTCACCTAGAGTCGTTCAAATAGCAGGTTCCGATCCACAAATGATGGCTGAGGCAGCACGTTTAAACGTCGAACAAGGTGCCCAGATAATCGATATCAATATGGGTTGCCCTGCAAAAAAAGTGCTTAGGAAGGCCGCGGGATCGGCATTGTTGAGAGATGAAAAACTGGTAAAAGACATTCTTCACTCTGTGGTTAATGCCGTCACCGTGCCGGTAAGTTTAAAAATCCGTACAGGCTGGAACCCTGCAAACCGAAACGCAACAACTATTGCCAAAATCGCAGAAGATACTGGAATAAAATCTCTCGCTGTCCATGGACGAACACGAGAGTGTATGTTCAAAGGTGAGGTGGAATATGACACCATTGCTGCAATCAAGGAAGTAGTTGAAATACCGGTATTTGCCAATGGCGATATTGATAGTCCACAAAAGGCTGCAGAGGTACTATTCCACACTCGGGCTAATGGGGTGATGATTGGCCGGGCAGCTCAGGGGCGCCCATGGGTTTTCCAGGAAATTGATCATTATCTCAAGCACCAGGAGCTGTTAGCCGAGCCATCCTTAAATGAGAAACTAACTTTAATCCTGACTCATCTCGAAAATCTTTATGATTTTTATGGTAGCTTTAAGGGGGTGTTAATTGCGCGTAAACATGTCGCATGGTATTGCCAAAACCTGTCTGGGCACCTGGCCTTCAGAGCCTACTTTAATACTCTGGATGATATTCAGCAACAAACAAATGCCCTGCAAATCTTTTTTTCAACATTAGAAGACTGTTTCTGCAAAAAGGCCGCCGCATGAGTGATGATACTGATAATAAGCCTCAAACCCTAAAGCAATGTGTCAGCGAAGCATTGGAAGAATATTTAAGCCAGGTAGATCAGGAACATATCAGTGAACTTTACAACATGGTTTTAGGCGAAGTAGAAGCACCAATGCTGGCTGTCGTTATGAAACATGCTCGCAGCAACCAAAGTAAAGCGGCAGCCATGCTTGGACTTAACAGAGGCACCCTTCGAAAAAAATTAAGGCAATATAATTTACTCGACTAACCAAAACTATGCGCATAGGAAGATTTATCTAATATGACAGCAAACACCGCTAATCCAGTTAGACGCGCCCTCATCAGTGTTTCAGATAAAACAGGCATCAAGGAATTTGCCGCTGCCCTAACAGAGCAGGACATTGAATTAATTTCGACTGGAGGCACCTACAAATTGCTGGCTGATGCTGGTATTGCTGTTACTGAAATTTCAGATTACACAGGATTTCCTGAAATGATGGATGGACGGGTTAAAACCCTGCACCCTAAAGTCCATGGTGGCATATTAGCCAGACGCGGAACTGATAATGATGTTATGCAAGAACATGGGATCCCGCCGATAGATATGGTGGTTGTGAACCTTTACCCCTTTCAGGAAACCATTGCAAAACCCGATTGTGATTTGGCAACCGCTATTGAAAATATAGATATTGGCGGCCCGACCATGCTGCGAGCTGCTGCTAAAAATCATGCTCATGTCGCAGTTGTTGTTGATCCTGCTGATTACAATAAAATCATCACTGAGCTTAAAGATAAACATCAACACTTAAGTGCTGACACCTGCTTTGTTCTGGCTGTTAAAACTTTTGAGCATACGGCTCAATATGATGGCGCTATTGCTAACTATCTTGGAAAAATAAAAACCGGTAATGAATTTCCACGCACCTATAACTCACAGTTCATAAAAAAACAGGATATGCGCTACGGTGAAAATCCTCATCAACAAGCCGCTTTCTATGTGGAAGAGAATAATAGTACAGCCAGTATTTCCACTTCCGTCCAGCTGCAAGGCAAGGAACTTTCCTATAACAATATTGCAGATACCGATGCTGCTCTGGAGTGTGTAAAAAGTTTTACTGAACCTGCCTGCGTGATAGTCAAGCATGCCAATCCCTGTGGCGTTGGCACTGCAGAAAACATCCTGGAGGCTTATGAAAAAGCTTATCAAACTGACCCCACATCGGCCTTTGGTGGAATTATTGCCTTTAACAGAGAGCTCGATGAAAAGACTGCGCAAACTATCACTGGGCGCCAGTTTACTGAGGTCATTATTGCACCATCTGTCTCAGAGGCGGCTGTAAAAGTTATCAATTCCAAACCTAACTTACGATTACTCAGCTGTGGTGAATGGAATGACTCGGTTAGTGCCAGTCTGGATTACAAAAAAGTCAAAGGGGGTTTGTTAGTACAGAATCTTGATACCGGTGTTATCAATGAATCTGATCTGACCGTCGTCAGCAAGCGGTCACCAAGCCCAACTGAAATAGCAGACATGTTGTTTGCCTGGAAAGTTGTCAAATTTGTTAAATCTAACGCGATTGTTTATGTTAAAAACCAGCAGACTATTGGCATTGGCGCCGGACAAATGAGTCGGGTTTACAGTGCCAGGATTGCCAGTATTAAAGCTGCCGATGAAAATCTTGAAGTGGCAGGCTCCGTCATGGCGTCTGATGCCTTCTTCCCTTTTAGTGATGGTGTTGAAGCCGCGGCAAAAGCAGGAATCACCGCTGTTATACAGCCCGGTGGCTCTGTCAATGATCAGCAGGTTATAGATGCTGTGGATGCTGCTGACATGGCGATGGTCTTTACTGGCATGAGGCATTTCAGACACTAGGCATGTTCTGAAATCCTAGCTAGGCAGGGGTATTCAGTAAGTTAGGGGAGCAGCGATCTATTGGCGCTAGCACATAAATCCTTAATTTAGTTAAGAGCAAATATATGAAAATAATGATTATCGGCAGTGGTGGAAGAGAGCATGCTCTGGCCTGGAAAGCTGCCCAGTCCCAACAGGTAGATAAAGTTTATGTTATCCCTGGCAATGCCGGAACAGCGACTGAACCAGATTTAGAAAATGTAGCTCTTGACCCTATGGACTTTCCAGCTTTGGCCGAATTTGCCAAAGTAAACGATATTGCACTGACAATTATTGGGCCAGAAGCCCCTTTAGTTGCTGGAATAACCAATTATTTTCAGGCAGAAAATCTCCTTTGTTTCGGCCCTAGTCAAGGAGCAGCTCAACTCGAAGGTTCAAAGGCTTTTAGTAAGGATTTTCTAAAACGTCATCATATCCCAACTGCGGCCTATCAAAACTTTACTGAAATCGAGCCTGCCATTGCATACCTCGAAAAACAAAACCTGCCTATCGTAATAAAAGCCGATGGGCTGGCAGCTGGCAAAGGAGTCATCATTGCTCAAACATTGGATGAAGCAATTGAAACCGTTAAAGACATGCTCTCTGGCAACAGCTTCGGTGACGCCGGACACCGTGTCGTAATTGAAGAGTTTATGTCTGGCGAAGAAGCCAGTTTTATTGCTATCGTGGACGGCAAGACCGCTTTACCTTTCGCTTCCTCTCAGGATCACAAGGCGCGTGACAATGGCGACCTTGGACCCAACACTGGAGGCATGGGTGCTTATTCACCTGCACCTGTGGTGAGTGACGAAATTCATGAGCGCATCATGCAGCAGGTCATTATCCCTACCGTTAAGGGCATGGCCTCGGAAGGCAATACCTATGTTGGTTTTCTGTATGCAGGATTGATGATTTCTCCAGATGGTGAACCCAAAGTGGTGGAATTTAATTGCCGATTTGGCGACCCGGAAGCGCAACCGGTGATGATGCGACTAAAAAGTGATTTAGTAGCACTTTGTCAAACAGCGTTGAGAGGTGAACTTGATAGGGCCACCATTGCTTTTGATTCTCGTCCCGCTGTAGGTGTTGTAATGGCTGCAGGAGGTTATCCAGACTCTTACGCTAAAGGTAAAGTGATACATGGACTAGATGCCAATCATGGCAAGCTGAATAAGGACTGCAAGATTTTCCACGCTGGCACTACACAAAGCAATGGCAACATCATTACCAATGGTGGTCGTGTACTTTGCGCCACTGCAGTAGCTGATACAGTCACCTTAGCCCAACAATTAGCTTATGCTTTAGTCGATCAAATTAGCTGGGATGAAGTATACTACCGAACAGATATTGCGCATCGCGCCATCAAACGAGAAGCCTTGGACAAAACCTGATTAGACCATGCAGCATAACCAAAATAATTTTTTAGATAATTTGATTGGCAATTTTGATCAGGCCTTGAGAACTCTTAGCCCGGGCACTGCTTCTGCCCGCAGACCAAACCCTGCCGATTCTTCTAAGGAAAATGACTTAGACCAAAGTGAACTCAAACACAGTGCGGGCTTAATGCGCATCAATCATACAGGCGAGATTTGCGCTCAAGCGCTTTATCAGGGGCAAGCACTTACAGCAAAGTTACCTGATGTAAGAGAAAAAATGACTTTGGCAGCGGATGAAGAAACCGATCACTTAAGTTGGTGTGAAGACCGTTTGTCAGAACTCAATGATCGCCCTAGCCTATTAAATCCTGTCTGGTATGCCATGTCCTTTGGAATAGGTGCTACAGCAGGACTTTTAGGTGATAAATGGAGCCTGGGGTTTGTCGCTGAAACTGAGCATCAGGTATGTGAGCATCTAAACGAGCATTTACAAAAACTACCTGAGCAGGATAAAAAGAGTAAAGCCATTCTTGAGCAGATGTTAATTGATGAAGGCCAGCATGCCACTATGGCGAAGCAAGCAGGTGCAGCTAATTTGCCTCAGGTCGTGAAAAAATCCATGACACTCATGTCAATGGTCATGAAACAAACAGCCTACCGACTCTAATTAAGCTCTTCATCTTCCCAGAATCTAGTTCCTTTAACTGTTGCCTGTAAAGCAAGACCCGCCTTTGTCATTTGATATATTGTAATATTGTCTACAGTTACTTCTCCGCCAAATGCGACGCCCTGATCGTCAGCAACAGCAGCAGCATCTGCCTGTGCGCCAAAAGCAATGCCGTTTTCCATGAAACGATTTAAAGCATCTTGTGTATGAAAAACCATCACAATTCGGAAATCTTTAATTCCGGCACCAATGCCGAGACCCACTTCACCCATTTTCATATAGGTGTTTTGGCCTGTTAGATTATTCTGTAATACACCATAGCCTCCACCAAAACTGGCAAAGATCAAATTAATATTAGCGTTACTAAAAACCGCATACCCGGCAGCCTGAGAAACCTGGCCCTGTACATCAGGTTTGACCTCGTATAACTCCGTAAGAACCTGGGTTTTCATTTCCTGCACAGCTTGTTGCCTTTCAGCAATACTCCCTTGATTTGAAGTACAAGCTGTTAACAACAAGCTAAGCCATAAGACAGTCTGTGTGTTTAGTTTATTCATAGTTGACTCTCTATTCTCTTTTAAAACTATATTATTCTCTATTGGTTACCCAAGTATGAACTATGAATATTGTCCATCAATTCAGGTTTTTAAATTGACAAAACCTGATCGTAAAACCGTGCATCAGACAGCAATTATTTCAATACTATGTGATATTTCAACACCAGCTTTCTTAAGCATTATGGAAGCGGAGCAGTATTTTTCTGCTGACAATTCTACCGCTCTTTTAACTTTATTTTCGTCAAGATCTTTACCGCTTACTTTAAAGTGCAAATGAATTTTTTCAAATACAGCAGGTACCGCATCGGCCCGTACGCCATCAACTTCAACAAAACAATCATTAACATCCTGACGAGCTTTCTTCAGAATGCTGATCACATCAACGGTTGAGCAAGCTCCCACACTCATTAACATCAGCTCCATCGGCCTCATGCCCTGATTAAGCCCGCCAATGGATTCTGGGCCATCAATCATCACAGTGTGACCGCTGCCTGATTCCCCTTGCATAAGGGCATTTTCTAACCAGTTAATTGTTGCTTTCATAAATTTCCAGTCCAAATCTGATTTATGCCCGCATTATCTCATAGCCTCTTTACAGAAGCTTGAACCACGTTCTAGTATCAGCACAAAGAATAAAAATGGCAGTACAATAGCTCTGAGAAATGTTTTATCCTTGGCTGGTCAATTATTTAATTAATATGAAGATTAGGAGTTATTCATGGCGTTGATGGCAATTACACCTCATATCCATGATCTTGAAAACTTTTTAAGTCATTCACATCGACGAAAATTTCCAAACAAGACCATGATTATCCATGAAGGCGACAGATCCGAAACGCTCTATTACATTGTGAGTGGCTCAGTATCTGTCATTCTTGAAGATGAAGAAGGTAAGGAAGCCATTATTACTTATTTAAACCCGGGTGACTTTTTTTGAGAAATGGGTTTATTTGAAATCGGGGAATCCCGTAGCGCTTGCGTAAGAACCCGTACTGAAGTAGAAATCGCTGAAATTAGCTATTCGAATTTTAGTGAATATACCAAAAAGCATCCCGAAATTCTGTACACAATCGGTGAGCAAATGGCTCACCGCTTACGTAACACTACACAGCGTGTCGCAGACCTTTCCTTTCTGGATGTTACTGGCCGCATAGCCAGTCAGCTACTGACACTTAGCAGAGAGCCTGATGCAATGACACACCCCGATGGCATGCAAATAAAAATCACCCGGCAGGAATTAGGCAGGATAGTGAACTGTTCTAGAGAAATGGCCGGACGGGTACTAAAGGATCTTGAAGAGCAAGGCTTAATCGAAGTGCATGGAAAAACTATCGTGGTATTTGGCACCCGCTAAACTTCAGCAACTAACCAAAAAAGAATAATTCCTGTAGTTTTTTCCCGGGGTCAGGGGCACGCATAAAAGTCTCCCCTACCAAAAACCCGTAAACACCATGTTGCATCATTTCATCTACATCCTGTCTTGCAAGAATACCGCTTTCTGTTACTACAGAGGTCCCTTCAGGTATATCATTTAACAGGTCATAGGTGGTATCCAGTCTGGTATTAAAGTTATGTAAATCCCTGTTATTAATACCGATTAAATCTGGTTTCAGCTCAAGCGCCAACTCCAATTCAGCATGGCTATGAACTTCAATTAAATAATCCAGGCCCAAATCTTTAGCGCATGCAGCTAATTCATGAAGTTGTTTTTCGTCTAGGGCCGCAACTATCAATAATATGCAGTCTGCACCGAGCATACGTGACTCAACAATTTGATAAGTATCTATCATAAAATCCTTACGGATGACGGGCAAAGAACAGGCTGCCCTGGCCTCTAGCAAATAATCATCATGGCCCTGAAAAAAGTCTACATCCGTTAATACGGAAAGGCATGTGGCACCATTTTCGGCATAACTTTGGGCAATAATTTCAGGCTGAAAATCTTCTCGTAACAAACCTTTACTAGGTGAGGCTTTTTTAATTTCCGCAATGACTGCTGGACGTTTGCGACCAATTTGCTGAGCCAGAGCTTCAGTAAAACCCCTAAGCTCACCCTGAGCAGAAATACTTTTTTCCAGTTCGGATAACGAACGTTTTTTTTTTCGCTCAATGACTTCTTCCTGCTTGCGTTGCAGAATTTTTTTTAAAATCGTTGGTTTTTCCACCTAAGCTTCCTTCAAATTATCCAACACTATCCATGTCAGATTTATAACTTACCGCAATTAAGGTTTCTGTTGGATATTCGTGATCTTGCTATCCAGAAAATTTCTCAGTAAAGCATGGCCATGTTCAGTAAGAATAGACTCTGGATGAAATTGTACACCTTCTATTGGCAGATCTTTGTGCCTGATAGCCATAATTTCTTCATGCTCACCTTTTTCATCCAGCGTCCAGGCGCTTATTTCGAGACAGTCTGGTAAGGATTTTTGCTCGACGACGAGAGAGTGATAGCGTGTTGCCTCTAAAGGAGTCTGCAAAGAATGAAACACACCACGCCTATTATGGTGAATATTCGAGAGCTTGCCATGCATGACTTGCTTTGCCCTAACGGTTTTTGCACCAAAGGCTTCACCAATGCTTTGGTGACCTAAACAAACCCCCAGAATAGGCACCTTGCCAGCGAAATGCTTTATCACCTCTACGGATATGCCTGCTTCCTGAGGGGTGCAGGGCCCTGGAGAAACAACTATATGGCTAGGCTGAATAGCCTCTAATTCGGCTATGCTAATTTCATCATTTCGATAAACAGCCACTTCCATCCCGAGTTCACCAAAATACTGAACCAGGTTATAGGTGAAAGAATCGTAGTTATCAATCATAACCAGCATTATTGCATTCCTTCTTCCGCCAATTTGACCGCCTGAAAGAGCGCTCTGGCTTTGTTCATGGTCTCTTTCCACTCCAGGCTGGGGACTGAATCAGCCACAATCCCAGCTCCCGCTTCAACATAAAGCGTATTGTCTTTAATGACCGCGGTCCTGATAGCTATAGCCATATCCATATTGCCATTCCAGGATAAATAACCCATCGCGCCACCATAGATACCGCGTTTTACCGGTTCAAATTCATCTATAATTTCCATGGCCCGCACTTTTGGTGCACCACTTAAGGTACCCACAGGTAATGTCACCTTCAACACATCTAGCGCCGTTTTACCTTCAGCCATTTCACTTTCTACATTTGACGCTATGTGCATAACATGCGAATAACGTTCAACAAACATTTTGCGCGTAACCTCTACTGATCCAATTTTGGATACGCGTCCAGCATCGTTTCTGCTTAAATCGATCAACATTAAATGCTCTGCCCTTTCTTTCTCATCGGCGAGCAGATCTTTCTCAAGTGCCAGGTCTTCCTCTTCAGTGCGGCCCCGACGACGCGTGCCTGCCAATGGCCTAACGGTGATATGCCCCTCTTCAACCCGTGCCAGAATTTCAGGTGAGGCACTCACAATATGGAAATCTTCAAGATCCATAAAAACCATATAAGGCGATGGATTTAACTGACGCAGGGCGCGATAAACATTGATCGCCTCACCCTCGAAAGGAATACTCATTCTTTGTGCCAGCACAACCTGAAAAACGTCGCCGGCCATAATGTATTCCTTGATTTTTTCTACGGCCTCTTTATAGGCTTCCTCTCCAAAACTGGATATGAAACTAGCTTCATCAACTTCGCTACTTTGTGGAACAGGGCGAAATAGCGCTGGGTCCATTGGTTTATGGAGTTCCTGAGTCAAGGCATCCAAACGCGACTGAGCCAAGGCAAAAGCTCCATCCTGAGAAGGGTCGGCATAAACCAGTAATGAAATCGTTCCCCGCAGATTATCGAATACGATAACTTCTTCAGAAACCATTAACACGATATCCGGTGTTCCTACACTATCTGGCGGAGCACTGTTAGCAACTTTATGCTCGACATAGCGAACAGTGTCATAGGCAAAGTAGCCGACCAAGCCACCATTGAAGCGTGGCAAGCCTTCCAGTTCTGGAATTTTGTACTGCTGCTGAAAAACTTCAATATCTGAAAAGGGATCTGAACTATGCAGTTGCTTAATTATTTCCCCGTTCTTTTCGATGGTGAAATCATTACCGCTGACTTTTAATATGGTTTTGCAGGGCAAACCAATAATTGAATAACGCCCCCATTTTTCTCCACCCTGAACGGATTCAAGAAAATAGCTATAGGGCCCTTTGGCTAACTTTAAATAGACACTAAGCGGCGTTTCCAGATCGGCAAGAACTTCCCGAACCAGAGGAATACGGTTATAACCCTGGCTTACAAGGTCGTTGAACTGTTTGATATTCATGACTTAGCAAGTTCCGCGCGCATCCTTTGTATTGTTGCCTGGTAATCTTCGCTACCAAATATTGCCGAGCCAGCGACAAACATGTCCGCTCCAGCCTGAGCAATTTCTCCAATATTGTCGACGCTTACACCACCATCGACTTCGAGACGAATATCGCGACCACTCTTGTCGATGAGTTTCCTAACCTGGGCCAGTTTTGACAGAGTAGATGGTATGAAACGCTGGCCCCCAAATCCGGGATTAACTGACATTAGCAAAATAATATCCAGCTTATCCATTACATGTTCGAGGTAAGCTAGCGGAGTTGCAGGATTAAAAACTAAACCCGATTTACAGCCCAAAGACCTAATTAACTCAAGGGAACGGTCAATATGATTGCTGGCTTCAGGGTGAAAAGTAATATAGCTAGCGCCTGCTGCCGCAAAATCATTAATTAGACCATCCACCGGCGACACCATCAAATGTACATCGATTGGGGCCTTGATTCCATATTCAACAAGGGCTTTGCAGACCATTGGTCCGATCGTGAGATTGGGCACATAATGGTTGTCCATGACATCAAAATGCACCACATCAGCACCGGCGGTCAGCACAGCTTCAACCTCTTCACCTAAACGGGCAAAATCGGCAGAAAGTATTGATGGAGCAATTAAAAAATCTTGTTTGTTCATTACTTAGTAACAGGCTGATTAACTATAGAGGCGCATTGTACAAGGTTTAATGAAGAGTGTCCCGCTCACACTTTGATTGATAGTGTCGCAAACGGGAGCCTGAGTCAGCCTAAATATGACAAACTTTCAAAGCAATGTTTATACGCTTTCGATCTGTCTTATCATTAGCTGCGGATCGGTATACTTTAAGTCAATGGGATGTAGCTTGCCTGATCTTGACACTGCAAGACTGGGGAAACTATTCATACCCATTTGCCGTGACTCTTGAATTTCAGCTAGCAGAAGCTGCTGTGTTGATTCCTCTACAAGTTGTTTTGAAAACTGCCCAACATCAAGACCGATATCTGCTGCCAATTCTATTAAGGTATCTTTGTCCGATGGATTTCTGGCTTCCAGATAGTATGCCTGTTGAATCCGCGCAGTCATTTTCTGATCAAATTCAGCCCCCTGAGCGCGTGCGGCAATAACGGCGCGGTTTGCCGGGTAGGTAGAACGCCTGGGTGAGCACTTTTCCCAAAACTCAAAATTAAAATATGTACCGGGTATTGCTTGCTCTATTCGTTGCCAGGTTTGCTGCAACATCTGTTGCATTGCTTCAGGCATAGGCAAATCCGTATCCGGTGCAAGCCCTCCTAACAAGCTGCGAATTTGCAGCTTCCCCGCAAGTGCCTCGAAAATCTTGCGCCGCGTGGGCTCGAAACCCCAGCACCAACTGCACATCGGATCATGAACATAAAATAACGTATCTTGCATGACTCTGACCTAGACTGGTAAACAGATACAAGAAGTATAAAAGCCTCCAACCAACTAAGCCAGTCTCCTATCGTTTTACAATGAGCTCTTATTCAAGGCCTTAGCAGCAGATGTGCAAGGAAGGATAGTGGTTAACAGCTAGTAAAAACCGTTGCCTGGATAATGACAGCAGCTTAAACGGCGCCTCAAGACTTTCGCTGCTCTATAAGTATCCCCAAAATACTGGACAAGCCCATAAGCTAGGAGATATCTTCTATCTGTCTTTTTAAGCAGCTAAATTAAATATAAAAACCTGCTCATATTATTAGTGCCCTACACGGGAGTGAAAAATGATAAGAAAATTCCTATTTACATTGACGCTTGTTGCCACGATGGCTGTATTCGTCAATCCAATCTCAGCCCAGGACCTGGAGCCGGTCATGCCATTCAAGGTTGGAACCTTTGCAATTAATAACATACCAACCGTCGGTCTGGTTGTGCAGAATGATGAGCTGATTGTTGATCTTGCTGCTGCCAACCGCGCCTTGGAACTGATGCCACAATATAGTGGAATAAGCATGCCGGAGGATATGTTGGGTCTAATTGCACAGTACGAATATGGGCTAAAATATCGGATCTATGAGATCGTAAACTGGCTCGTGGATGATAATCTGCTAAGCGGCAATGCTCAGCGAAATTTCGTCCACCCAGTAGAATCTGTAGATATCATGGCGCCGATTCAATACCCAAGTAAGCTCATGAACGCTGCTGTCAATTTTTACACTCATGCCTGCGAAGGTTGTAACGATGATGAGCAGGCTGCTATGAATCGCGAACGACAGGTCAATCGTGGTGTTCCTTATTTGTTTCTCAAGCCTACTCGAGGCGCAATTATCGGCGATGGTGATGACATCATCATGCCCTATGGGAGAGACCGCATTGAGTGGGAAGTTGAAATGGCCATCGTCTTTGGGCGTTCAGGTAAGTACATTTCAGCTAGCAGAGCATATGATTATGTGTTCGGCTACATGGTCGCGATGGATATCTCTGATCGTGGAGGCCGTCCGCGCGGTGGCTTTGACGGCGGGACAGACTGGTTCGTTAGTAAGGGTCATGACACTTTTGCCCCGCATGGCCCCTGGATTGTTCCAAAAGAATTTTATGGTGACCCAATGGAACGCCTGCATCAGACTCTGGTCATAGATGGGGTAACAGTTCAGGAAGCCCGAGCTGGCGATATGATTCACAATATCCCTGAATTAATCGAATATGCTTCGTCCCTGATTACTATCTTCCCAGGAGATGTTCTACAAAGCGGCACCTCTGGCGGTACAGGAGCCGGCAGAGTTGAGCGGGCTAGTGGCTCCGGATATCTGGTTGATGGCGAAACCATCAGAGCAAGCATCGAAGGGATTGGGACTCTGCACCACACGGTAAGGATGGAGCAAAGCATTCCAGATGACTTGTCTGGTTCGCAATTGCCCGCCACAAGATAGTCCCCGGTTAAAAAATTAACAACCTGGAAAATTAATAATAACGGGACAGTTCTTCTTTTAAAAAAGAACCTGTCCCCGTTATGTTTTATGCAATTAGGATTTTCAAACTACAACAAAGACTTGCCGCAGGGAATTGTTGATTTTTGAGAAGAGACAAAAAGATACAATTAATCCTAATCTACCATCGACTGCCTGATGATTTCCCAGACTTCCTTAACGTCATCAACAAAAGCGAAACAGTCGAGATCATCAGAATTCACCATCCCCTCCTCTATAAACACATCAAAATTAATCAACCTCTGCCAATATTCACTTCCAAAGAGCAAAATTGGTAATGGTTCAATTTTACCTGTTTGAACCAAGGTTAAGGCTTCAAAAACTTCATCCATAGTGCCAAAGCCCCCTGGAAAGGCGACAATTGCACGAGCCCTTAACAAGAAATGCATTTTACGAATTGCGAAGTAGTGAAATCGAAAACAAAGTTCGGGCGTTATATAAGCGTTAGGATATTGCTCATGTGGTAATACAATATTCAAACCAATAGATTCATACCCAGCCTCATTTGCCCCTCGATTTGCCGCTTCCATAATCCCTGGCCCACCGCCAGTTACAACATATAAATCCGGACAACCATCACAACCTGATTTTGAAGAAATAAGCGCAGCAAGCTCTTTTGCCTGTTGATAATACGAATTATTTTCATGGATTCGTGCACTACCAAAAATACCGACTGTATGCTCAATCCCATGCGCTTTTAATTTAGCCTCTGGCTTATCCAGCTCTAGCAATAATCGCATCGGACGCTGATCATCCGCCAATAAATAATCAATATCATCGTAGGCTAGGCGATAAGCTGGCGAGTTAATTTGAGCCTTGGCTTGCGTTGGCATATCCTTGTGCTGAGCGTGAAACCTATCTTCTGCTGCATCATGAAATAAATGGCCTGGCTTGCGCCGTTTTTCACGATCCACGTCCTGAAATTTTTTTTTCACCTTTACCTCTTTATCAAAATTTTTATTGAAAGCATGTATTTAATTTTTTCAGACGAGCTACTGTACCAATATCAAACCATTCCCCTTGATAATATTCTGCACTGATTTGTTTTTGTTTTATTGCCGTTTTAAATAAACGCGCTAATGGAATTTTTTCAACTGCAAGACCTTGAAATAATTTGGGGTGCAGCACAGCTATACCACAATATGTTAAGGCTTCTTCATTTGCATTATCTGGATCTTTTAAAGACAAATAATTGTCTGAATCAAGTACATAATCACCTGAAGGATGTTGCGGAGGGTTAGTAACCATCACCAAGTGTGCCAACTCTTCTAGGTTGGAATAGGCTTTTAATGTGGAAAAAGAATAATCCGTCCAAATATCCCCGTTCACTATTAGAAAGGGCTTATCTCCTAACAACGGCAAGGCTTTTATGATTCCGCCCGCTGTGTTCAAAGGTTCATTTTCAGCTGAGTAAACTATGCTAGAACCAAAACGGCTGCCGTCTCCCAAGACAGCCTCTACTTGCTTTCCAAGCCAGGCATGATTAATAACCAGTTCAGTAAATCCTGATTTATTCAGACTCTCAATTAAATATTCAATTAAGGGTTTACCTCCCACATGGAGTAAGGGTTTAGGCGTCTTTTCTGTCAGAGGACGCATCCTTTCCCCTTTTCCGGCAGCCAAAATCATTGCTTTCATGGCTATGTTTCCACGCTTTTGTTGCTACTATTTAAGTTACTGAGACTAGTACTAGCTGCCAATATTTTTTGTTCCACATCCGGCATAACATTTGCTCCAAGCCAAGCATGTAGCTCATCCAACTCAGAGTAGTCTGCAGCCGTTTGATACAGATAAGATAAAGTTCGTGGAATATCATTCAAATAGGTAATTTTTTTATCACGCAAATACAAACGTGAGAAAATGCCAATGGCTTTTAAATGTCTTTGTGCTCCCATTAAATCAAAACTCTTTAAAAATTTATCTTGCGCGATATTTTCATCATCGACAGGTAATATTTTCTGCTTTAAGGCCAACTCTCTATATTCCAAAGCCCAATTTTTTACTTGGTCCACAGGCCAGGCGATATAACAGTCTTTCAATAATGAAACCAGATCATAGGTAAATGGCCCATTAACCGCATCTTGGAAATCAATAACACCAATATGTGACCCAGCATGGGAATCAGTAAGAGATTCATCAGTCACATCATCCTCAATGCAGAGCAAGTTACGTGAATGATAATCTCGATGCACGCAGATTTGGTGCTGGGATATGGCTGACTGGCCTAAATAATTAAAAGCCTTGTTTAATACTGTATTTTCATGATCACTGAGCGTTAAATTAAGAATGCCTTCGCAAAACCAGTGGCGAAATAGTTCCATTTCCTGATGCAATAAGTTTTTAGAAAATACAGGCAGCTTTTCAGTTGGAACCTGCTGTATTAAAAGCAACTCCCTGAATGCGCTACGGTAAAGTGGAGAAGCATCAACACCAAGGCTTTGTGCCTGTTTTAACTGTGACCACAAAAGGGTATCTCCAAAATCTGACAAACAAAGAAAACCCTGTTCAAGATCGAGTTGGTAAATTGAAGGGACCTGCACGCCCTTTTTGCTGAAGGCCTTGGCGATGTCAACAAAAGCCTGGCTATTTTCTTTATCTGGAGGGGCATCTACAAGAATATAAGATTCATTTTGAGTATGCGCTCGAAAATAACGCCGAAAGCTAGCATCTCCCTGAATCAGATTAACAATAAAATCATCAAACTGAGCGTTTGGGGAAATTTCTGCTAACACAGACTGAAACCAACCCTTTAGCAGTTTAATTCGAGCTTGGTTATTGTCTTTAGTTGAACTCTCAGACATGCTTGCCCTGAGCTTCCCTTGTTTAGCTAGATAAGAGTAATTAAAATCAATTATGCCTATACAACCTGGATTTTAGAAGTGAGTAGCAAAAACAAGTGGCTTGTATCTCCAAACCTGATGCTTATACCTATTTTGCCCATTACTGCCCTACCCATCCCGATTCAATCCACGCGACCTTCCAGAGTACTCAGCAAGCTCCTCTCCAGTTTATCTTTTTTGTTAATTTCTCTGTCGCTTTCCAATTCTTCATTAGCACAGCAAATTACTCAAAATTCAATATCAAATGTCGCACAGGAAAACTGGGTAAGCCTGCAAAACCTGGGTTCAGATCAACTTTCATTGCTGCCTTATGCTTGTTGTGGCCTTTATGTGGATACCGATTTACCTCCAGCAATTACTGACGGCAGTTTGATCATTAATGCCGGTAACGGTGAATTTAATAGTGACACAGAACAAGTCACCATTAGTAATGGTATAGACCTGCGTTACCAGAATATATGGTTGCAGGCTGAAAATGGTGTATTCGATCAACTACAAGCAATCGTTGAATTAGAAGGGAATATTCGTTTACGCCAATCCGGGTTAGCAATAGGCGCAAATAGCGCAAACTTTAATCACTCTGGTGCCAGTGCTGTATTATTGGATACTTCCTATGTCTTGTTTGAACAGGCTGCTCGCGGGACTGCTGAGGAAATTATATTTCGCAATGCTGATGGCTCCTTAAGTATTACAGAAGGAAGTTATACAGTTTGTGAACCAGGCGATAATAGCTGGTTGTTAGTCGGTCAAAATATAATATTGAACCAGCAAACTGGACGCGGTGTCGCCAGAAATGTTGTCTTGCACATTAAAGACATTCCAATTTTACCCATCCCTTATATCAGCTTTCCCATTAATGATACGCGCAGCTCTGGCTGGCTCTTCCCTAGCATTGGTAATACCCAGAAAGGTGGCTTTGACATTTCTTCCCCCTATTATTTCAACCTTGCTCCAAACTATGACGCAACACTAACGCCTCGTCTAATGACTGAACGGGGACTTATGTTGAGCGTGGAAGCGCGTCATCTTGGAAAAAATTCCAATAACACACTTGAACTTTCTTATTTGCCGGACGACTCACAATTTGACGCTACAACGGTTTCGCAGCCTCTTTCTGAAAGCCCCCCACAAGCTAAACGTTGGCAAATAAACTATCTTGGAACTGCCGAACTGAATAACGCGTGGGATGCGTCTGCTAATTATTCAGCAATAAGCGATCTGGATTATTATCAAGATTTTGGAAATAACGGTTTAACTTCAAACAGCAGGAGTTATTTATATCGTCAAGGTGAGGTTAATTACAGGCAAACAAATTGGAACCTGCAAGCCGCCTTGCAAAGCTATCAACTCATTGATCAATCTCTGAATACTCTGGATAAACCATATTCAAGCCTACCCAGAATTAATCTTGATTATAACAAGCAAACAGACACCGGTTTAATTTATGGACTGGATGCAGAATATGTTTATTTCGATCGCAATTTTGAAGCGAACACTTTTAACCGGGTACAAATCGATAATGGCGTTATGGTTTCAGGGCAACGCTTTTATCTGGAGCCCAAAATTGCCTGGCGAAAGGAAACTCCTGGCTTATTTTTTAATCCTGAATTCAAATATAAATATGCTAGCTATCAACTAGATGAACAAGCTATAGGCAAACCTGAGCAACCAGAACGTGGTATTTTTGTTGGTAAGGTCGATATCGGTTTGATTTTTGACAAAACACTAGACTTTCAGGGAAATGAATATACCCAAACTCTGGAACCCAGACTTTTTTATCTTTACAGCGAATATGAAGACCAAAGTGATATTCCACTTTTTGATACAGCCAATTTAACTTCCGGCTATAACCAATTATTTCGTGAAGATCGGTTTAGCGGGAAAGACAGAATAGGCGACAGTAACCAGATCACTCTGGCGCTGAGTTCCCGAATTCTTAATAACAAGGGTCAGGAAAAAGCCAACATTAGCTTTGGTCAAATATACTATTTTGAAGACCGCAGGGTTGGGCTAACTCCAGCAACCGCACCTTTGCAACAGTCAAGCGCCTCAATTGTTGGTGATTTTAGTTATTATTTTAACGACAACTGGCGTATAAGAGCATTTAATGAATGGAATACTGACAACGATAATTTCAACAATGGCAATTTTCAATTTCGCTATCAATCTGATATAAATCACATCCTAAATTTGAGCTATCGCTATCGCAAGAGCCCCAACTTGCCAGGGCTCATAAAGCAGACGGATATTTCTGCAATATGGCCTATAAGCGATACCCTAAAATTCATTGGTCGCTGGAATTATGATCATGAATATAATCAGGATTTAGAAACTATTGTCGGGTTGGAATACTCTAACTGCTGTTGGGATATGAGAGTAGTTGCTCGTAGATGGATAGATAACACCGAAATTTCCCGGCCCTACACTGAGAATAACACCGGTATTTTTTTGCAATTTGAATTAAAAGGGCTCGGCAATATCTTTGGTGGTAGTATTGATTCACTTATTGGGCAAAGTGTCACAGGTTTTAGATCTTATGCTGAAAACTATTAAAATATTATTTCCACTTGCTTTATTGCTGGCTATCTATCCAGTTCAAGCTCAGCTAAGTGATAAAGTTATCGCAATTGTTGATGATGACGTCATTTTAAAAAGTGAGCTTGATAATCGTTTGGAGACTATCAGGGCTAACGGCGCTATCCCAAGAGGGCTTACCCTTGATGAGTTGCAAGATCAGGTTCTGGAGCAGCTTATCATGGAGAACTTGCAAATGCAGTTGGCAATCCGATCAGGGATAAGGGTTGATGACAACAGCTTGAACCAAACACTAAATGCGATTGCACAACAAAACAATATGAGTTTTGATGAGTTCAGGGCCACGCTGAATGAGACTGGCCAGTACCAGTTATTCAGAGAGCAAGTCCGCGAGGATATGATTATCAATAATTTTCAAAACGGTTCTATCAATCAGCGTATTACGATTACCCGTCAGGAAATTGAAAATTATCTTCGCTCTGAAGCTGCACAAGCTGATATTTCTCCTGAATACCGTGTGCAACATGTTCTGGTGCCGGTCGATAATCCTGCTCAAAAAGACCAGCAAGAAGAGCTTGCCAAGCTTATTTATCAGCAACTGCAAGATGGTGCTGACATACTAGAACTTGCTGCCTCCAGACAAATTCTTGGCATTCCCGTGGGGGGAGGAGATCTGGCTGGCTGGCGCAAGATTGATGCTTTACCTACCATGTTTCGACCTGTAGTACCGTCTATGAAAGTTGGTGAGATCACTGAGCCATTTACCAGTGATAGCGGATTTCATATTGTAAAATTAGTTGAAAAACGTGGTGGCGCAGATCTACAAGTTAACCAAAACCAACTTCGCCATATCCTTATTCGGCCCAATGAAATCCGCACGGAAGAACAGACAGAACAACTTATCCATGAACTTTATCAAAGAATAAAAGATGGTGAAGACTTTGGCGATCTAGCTCGTGTGTATACAGATGACCCAGGTACGATGGTCTCTGGTGGCGATCTCGACTGGATGACTGAAGGCCAACTTCCACCAATTTTTGAGTCTGTTGTTAGTGAATTAGAAGTCGGGGAACTATCTGAGCCTTTTCAAAATGAAGATGGCGGTTGGCATATTGTTCAATTACTGGATAGACGCATAGAAGATGTCACTGAAGAAAATGCACGCTTTCAAGCAGAACAAATTTTGCGGCAACGCAAATATGATAATGAATTGCAAAACTGGCTTACAGAAATCAGGGACACTGCTTACGTAAATATCAAGCTTGGAGCAAACAATTAGCCAGACAGCCCTTATTGCCATCACGCCTGGAGAACCTGCAGGTATCGGTCCTGATATCTGCTTACAACTTGCAAAAGCCTATATTGAAGACAAATCTGCTGTTTTTAGGTGCAGTACACCTGTATTCATCGCCGATGAAAATTTACTGTCTGAAAGAGCTGAATTACTACAATTAGACATTCCAATAAAACCTTTTTCTGATTACAAACCTGGGCAAAAAGCAATGTGGGTAGTAACGACGCCACTTGCAAAACCTTCACAATGTGGCGTGTTAGAAAGCAGGAATAGCGCTTATGTTTTAGCCTGTTTGGACCAAGCCATTAAGGGTTGTTTGGCCCATGAATTTAAGGCCTTAGTGACTGGCCCTGTACAAAAAAGCATTATCAATGATGCCGGCATCCGATTTAGTGGCCATACAGAATACCTTGCAGAAGCTTGTGAGCGGGATACAGTGGTTATGATGCTTGCCAGCAGCAAACTAAAAGTGGCGCTGGTTACAACTCACCTTGCTCTAAGTGCTGTCCCTGCTGCAATTACAAAACAGCATCTGGAAACCACTATCCGAATACTCCATCAGGATCTTAAACAGAAATTTGCTATCAAACAGCCTGTAATTCTTGTATGCGGGCTCAATCCTCATGCTGGAGAAAGCGGGCATCTGGGAAGGGAAGAGATTGAGATAATAGAACCTGTTTTGACTTCGCTTAACAATGAAGGCTTCAATTTGATAGGTCCTTTACCCGCAGATACTTTATTTACAGCTAAATATTTAGACAGCGCTGATGCTGTTCTTGCCATGTACCATGATCAGGGATTGCCCGTTTTGAAATCACAGGGTTTTGGCGAAGCCGTCAATATAACACTTGGGTTGCCTATTATCCGTACTTCAGTTGACCATGGTACTGCTCTGGATCTTGCTGGCAGCGGCAAGGCTAGCATGAGCAGTTTGTTGGCAGCATATATAATGGCCGCCAGCATGAGCGCCCAATAACATGTCAGGTGAAAAATTCAGCCATCGAGCCAGAAAACGTTTCGGACAGAACTTTCTGACTGATACATCTATTCTAGAAAAAATTGTTAAAGCGATTTCACCTAAACCATCTGAAAAAATTATTGAAATTGGCCCTGGCCAGGGTGCACTTACTGAGCTTTTACTTGCTAACGAAGTTGACCTGCATGCTATTGAAATAGACCGAGACCTGGCTGCTTTTTTACGTGACAAATATGCCAATATCAGCCATTTTCATTTGCATGAAAACGATGTCTTAAAAGTGGACTTCGACTCTTTAATGTCGCCGGCCCAACCAGGGCGCATTATTGGCAACCTGCCCTACAACATTTCTACGCCTCTTATATTTCGCTTACTAAAATATCTCCCCAGCATCAAAGATATGCTTTTTATGTTGCAGCTTGAAGTTGTGGAAAGAATGGCAGCTAAGCCTGGCTCCAAAAACTATGGCCGACTCAGTATTATGGTGCAATATTACTGTCAGGTTGAAAAGTTATTTAATGTGCCATCTTCCGCATTCTCGCCTGCACCAAAAGTAGAGTCTGCGATTGTAAAACTCACACCTAATCAACAAGCCACTAATCAACTGAATTCACCTGAACAACTCACTAACTTATTACGCCAGGCTTTTGCACAACGCAGAAAAACCTTGCGCAATAATTTGAGCAGTTTAATTAGCGCAAAAGAATTAGAACTTTTGGGGATCAATCCTAGTTTAAGACCCGAAAACCTTTCTCTTGATGACTATGTTAGAATCTGCAAACATCTACATTAATCCATACTACTAACTTTGAATTAAATGCCATGAGTCAGACATCAGCAACAAATTGCGGCATTATCATCAGTGTAGAAACTCGCTACCTGGATAAACAATCTGATTTTCTCACGAATAACCACGCTTTTTCCTACACCATAAATATCCAAAACAACCGCAGTGATACGGTGCAGCTCTTGCATAGACATTGGATCATCACTGATCAAAATAACAAAATTGAAGAAGTCAAAGGAACCGGCGTCGTTGGCCAGCAACCCTTTATAAAACCTGGTGAAAGTTACCAATATTCGAGTGGCGCCATAATAAACAGCAGTATCGGCGATATGAAAGGTAGTTACACAATGCGCGCAGAAAATGGAGAGAATTTCCAGGCTGAAATTCCGCTGTTTGTCCTCGCGACTCCTAATATGCTGCACTGAATACCATGCGATAACTGAGCAAGAGTATTAGAAAAATGTCAGTTTACGCTGTAGGCGATATTCAAGGCTGTTATGAACCCCTTCTCAAGTTAATGGATAAAATTAATTTTGATCCTGCTAAAGATCGTCTATGGTGCGTAGGTGATTTAATTAATCGCGGCCCTGACTCTTTAAAAACTTTACGCTTTCTAAAACAACTTGGGCCGGCTTTCACTGCCGTTCTCGGCAATCATGACCTGCATTTCATGGCCTTGGCCACTGGCGCTTTTAATGGCGGCAAAAAGAAAACTTTAAAAAAATTACTGGCTGCACCCGATTGTGAAGAACTTTGTGAGTGGCTTAGACATTTTCCAATATTGCACTATGAGAACCTCGCAACAAATAATGGCGAACAAGCTTTCTTAATGGTTCATGCAGGTTTAGCGCCTGGCTGGGGTCTTGATCAGGCTCTGGGCTATGCTAAAGAAATAGAAGATGTCCTGCGAGGGGAAGCCTACACAAAATTCTTAAGTAAAATGTACGGGGATTATCCTGATATTTGGCATGAAGAGCTTACTGGCATGAAACGATTAAGAATATTGACCAATTACTTCACCCGTATTCGTTTCTGTAATAAGGAAACTCAATTAAATCTTGCAATAAAAACTGGTGCATCTACAGCACCAAAAGGCTATAAACCCTGGTATAAATACCAAAAATTAAGTAATGACATGACTATTTTATTTGGTCATTGGGCGACGCTCAATGGAGTGACTGACACAGAAAATGTTTTTGCGCTGGATACTGGTTGTGTCTGGGGTCGTTGTCTGACAGCTTTACGACTTGAAGATAAACAAATATTCTGTACTGACTGTAATTAAACAGGTTTTATAAATTATTGTGAAAATCTATCTTGTCGGCGGCGCCGTCCGCGATAAATTACTTGGTCTTGCCGTTAAAGACAGAGACTGGGTAGTAGTGGGCTCATCTCCTGAAGAAATGATCAAACTGGGCTACCAGCAAGTCGGTAAAGATTTTCCTGTTTATCTCCAACCTGAAACCAAAGAAGAATATGCCCTTGCACGAACAGAAAAGAAAACCGGACTAGGTCATTCTGCCTTCAGTGTCGATATCACCCCAACCATTACAATTGAAGATGACTTGTTGCGCAGAGATCTCACTATTAACGCCATGGCCGAGGATGATGAGGGTAATTTAATCGATCCTTACGGCGGTCAGGAAGATTTAAAAAATAAAATTCTCCGACATGTCTCCCCTGCATTTTCTGAAGACCCTTTGCGGGTTCTGCGAGTCGCACGATTTTCAGCACGTTTTGCTCATTTAGGTTTTGAAGTGGCACAGGAGACTTTAGGTCTCATGCAACATTTGGTTAATAACAGTGAACTTGATGAGCTTCCGGCTGAACGTGTCTGGCAAGAATTAAGACGCGCCCTTGGGGAAAAAACTCCTGCTTTTTTCTTTCTAACCCTCAGAGATTGTTATGCATTGGGTGTAGTGATGCAAGAAATAGAAAGTTTGTTTGGCATCTCTCAGGAAAAAGCTCGTCTCAGCTTAATGGCCTTAACCAAAGCCGCTGAATTAACAAGCGATACTGCCATACGATTTTCTGCATTGTGCTACGAACTCCCAGTCACTCATGATTTTTCTTTCGTTAAGAATTTAAGAAAACTTGAGTCTTTATGTCTGCGATTAAAAATTCCAAATGACTATAAGGATCTGGCAACCATTACCTGCCTCTATTGGGATAGTTGCTCTTCATTAAATCTGCATGAATCTGAACCCGTATTAACATTATTTGAAAATTGCGATGCCATACGCCGCCCTGAACGTTTTCAATTTTTTCTAACTGCATGTAAAGCGATACGAAGAGCCGCAGAAGAAAATGAGGCAGATATTGATTATAGAAATAAGACCCTGTTGCATCTTCTGAATCTTTGTCTGAATGTTGATACAAGCGCAATACGAGATGCAGGTTATGAAAATGAAGAGTTTGGTATTCAGCTGAGGATATTACGCTTGGAGACCATAGATGACTATCTAGTAAGCCTAAACAATGAAAACTGAACGATCTAATATTAATACAGGAAAGGTCGCTCTGATTACCGGTAGTGCTGCAAGAATAGGTGCCAGTATAGCCAGGCACCTTCACCAGCTAGGTTTCAATATTACCCTGCATTACAAGCACTCGGAAAATACCGCCCAGGCCTTAGCTGATGAATTAAATAAGCTAAGAGCTAACTCCGCACATTGCTTAAAGGCCGACCTAAGAGATATTAGCGCTATACAAGAACTGACAAATAATACCCTTCATCATTGGGGGAAACTGGATGTTCTTATCAATAATGCTTCCAGCTTTTATCCAACACCTTTAAGTGAAATTACTGAGGAACAATGGGATGATTTAGCCGGGACCAATGCTGTTGCATCTGCGTTTTTGTGTAAAACCTGCTTCCCGGCCCTGCAGCATACCAAAGGTTGTATTATCAATATCAGTGATATAGCCGCGAGCACTGGCCGCAAGGATTTTCTTCTCTATAGCATGGCTAAAGCCGCATTAAATAATTTAACACGATCACTTGCCCGAGAACTAGCCCCTGATATACGGGTAAATGCAATAGCTCCTGGCGCTATTTTACCACCAAACTTTTCAACTTCAGGCACTAGCTATAACGCTAATGACCCCGATCCTCTGTCGATAAGTTGTCTGAATTATCCAGGTAAAGCTGAAGATATTGCTTATGCTGCTGAATTTTTAATCAACAATACTTATACCAGCGGGCAAGTTCTTAATGTCGATGGGGGCAGACGTCTGAAATTTTAATAAGCCAGAATTGTGCTGAAAGATGAATTGAACAACTGAGTTAAATTAACAATTCCATTTTATTGGCCAGATCAAAATCCTTTTCAGAAATTCCCCCCACCTCGTGCGTAGTTAAATGAACTTCAACTGTTTTATAGACGTTAAACCATTCGGGATGATGATTGGCCTTTTCAGCATAAAGCGCAACTTTACTCATGAAACCAAAGGCCTCAATAAAATTACTAAAGACAAATGTCTTGCTTAACTTACCTGAATTAAGCGTCCAGTCCGAACCTGCATTTTTATTCAAGGCCTTAAGTCTTGTCGATATTTCGTCTGGATTTAAAACTGCAGAAATCATTTTTACCCTTTCAATTCTGTAGAGATTTTTCGGCCATGCCATTCAAAATCGACAGGCCATAAGTGTTGCGTTTCTTTATGGTAACTTTCCCATAACTGTTTGTAGCTTTGTTTCAATGCCGGGTGTTTTCGCCTCTCCGAAAGTTGAGATAGAGGCCATAGCACAAATGCATTTTCTGTAATTTCCGGCCTTGGTAATTCAATACCAGAACAGATACCGATTTTATCTCCATATAGTAGTACATCAATATCCAGAGTCCTGCCACTAAAACGAGGTTGTGTGCGATCCCTGCCGCAATCATCTTCAATTTTTTTTACAGTTTTAATTAAGGCTTCCAAAGGCATCTCGGTATCAAATGCGACGACCATATTTAAAAAATTATCTCCTTCAAACCCAATTGCTTCACTTTCAAATACTGACGATAAACTCAGATCATTGAATTTTAATAACAGAGCATCCAGACAGGACTGAAAATTTACAACGGGCTCTATATTAGAACCAAGGCTCAGGGCGACCCAGGTCAAGGTTGTTTGACCCCCCTTTCAATAATCACGCCGACATCTTTAGATCCGGTAACAGCCCCAGGTTTGCCAAGTGTAAGTTTTAACCAGCTTACTCCAAATTCCGTTAGTACAATCTCAGCAATTTTTTCAGCCAGGGTTTCTATCAACTGAATTTCACTTTCTTCAACGAAGGAAATTAACCGTTTAGAAACTGCCTTGTAATCCAGAGCATCAACAATTTGATCAGTTTTTGCTGCTTTTTTAATATCACTGGCCATTTTAAGATCAATCGTAATTTTCTGTTTTATTTCTTTTTCCCAGTCATAAATCCCTATTACAGTTTTTACTTCCAGACCTTTTATATAAACAATATCCATAATTTTTCGTTACCTTTAGCGTTTCTAAAGAGCCCTAAGCTGATCTAGGGGCCAGCGAGGTTTTGCCCTTATTGTTAAATCATCATACTGGCCAGCCAGTAAACGCTGGCAACCAGCATAAGCAATCATCGCACCATTGTCGGTGCAATATTGAAAGCGTGGATAATATATCTCAACACCTTCTTTCTTAGCCATGATAGCCAGCACATCCCTTAATCTTTTATTTGCACTAACACCACCAGCAATGACCAGGGTGCGCATCCCGGTATATTGAAAGGCTCTTTGGCATTTAATACGCATTGTATCAACCACTGCTTCCTGAAAAGCATGTGCGATGTCTGCCTTACTTTGCTGATCAATTGTTGTGGTATCGGTATCGCCACCCAATAAATCCAGAACCGTATTGAGTGTAAATGTTTTAAGCCCACTAAAAGAAAAATCCAAACCTGGTCGATTTGTCATCGGCCTTGGGAAAGTGAAACGCCCTGCTTCGCCTGTTGCTGCAAGCTGGGCAATATGCGGTCCTCCTGGGTAAGGCAAGCCTAACATTTTAGCAACTTTATCAAACGCTTCACCGGCAGCATCATCCAGTGACTCGCCAATCAGTCGATAAGATCCGATTCTCTCGACTTCCACTAGCTGGGTATGGCCACCTGAAACCAATAAGGCCACAAAGGGGAAAGTCGGCCCCTTGTCTTCCAGTAAAGGGGCCAATAAGTGACCCTCCATATGATGAACACCAATGGTAGGTATATTCCAGGTCATACCTAGTGCACGTCCAATGGAAGCCCCAACCAGCAGGGCGCCAGATAGGCCAGGGCCAGCTGTATAAGCCAGTCCATCTATTTCATCTTTACTGCAATTGGCTTTATTCATGACTTCACGAATTAAAGGCAAGGTCTTGCGTATATGATCACGCGATGCTAACTCTGGCACCACTCCTCCATATTGCTGATGAATCTCAACCTGGCTATAAAGCGCATCAGCAAGTAATCCCTGCTCGCTATCATAAATAGCAATACCTGTTTCATCGCAGGAAGTCTCGATACCAAGCACTTTCATGAGTTCTAAACGTGATCTCTCTCAAACTTAAACGCTTACCATTATACATTTCCTGGGAAATATGGATAATTGAGCGCTCTAAGTAGTTTGGACACATTTATGTTACTACCCAATAGTTTTCTGCAATGGCGGTTTTCGGCTTGCCTCTCTTCCCGTACGATGGTTCTGGTTTCCAGTCTCATGCTGGCTGCCTGTAGCTCAGTTGGAGCTCCAGAGAATAATAATCAAGCCAACCTGGCTATACCGGGAGTCCAAAATAATGAACAAGTTGTAGAAGGCCTGGTAAGTTCTGCCGGCAATTCTGGCGATAAAGATATTGAAAATATTTTATTGGAAGGCGTTCCCCTGTATCCTGTAGTGGAACCTGAAATAATTCAGCCAATTGAACCCACGGTTGCTATGACCGCCAATCGAGTTGTAGAACTTGAAATCAATGATTACCTGCAAAACCGTAGAAACCTCCTGAAATTATGGATTGAGCGTGGCCGCATCTGGTTCCCCATGATCGAAACCATTTTCGCTGAAGAAGGCATCCCAGATGAATTGAAATATTTAGCACTTGGAGAAAGTTCTCTTAACCCCAATGCAAGAAGTTATGTGGGGGCAGCAGGTATGTGGCAATTTATGCCGGCAACAGCCAGAGGTGAAGGTTTGCGAGTGGATAGCTGGGTGGATGAAAGAAGAGACCCGGAACTTTCAACACGAGCAGCTGCAAAACACTTAAAAACACTTTATGAATCTTATAGTGGCAACTGGCACCTTGCACTTGCTGGTTACAACTGTAGCTACAGGTGTATTTCTCGAGCTGTAAATCGTGCCGGTGGTTCTATAGAAAATCCTCCCTCATTCTGGGAAATCTATCCATATTTGCCCCAGCAAACACGTAACTTTATTCCTAAATTTATCGCAGCTGCATTGATTGTTTCAGATCCTGAGCTTTATGGTATCCATGTAGAAGATCTCGGTCAGGAATATACTTACGATAGCATGCTGATCAATGGCATGTTAAGCCTTGAAAACGCTGCCGTTCTGGCAGGGGTTGATCTGGCTACTATCAAAAGCTTGAACCCGTCCATACGAAAAGCGACCTTGCCTGACAGTTCCAAACCCTTCCCCTTAAAAATCCCGGCAGGCAGTTATCAACGCTTTATTAATGCATTTTCTTCCTTGCCGGAGGAACAAAAAATAGCACCTGCTGAGTACACCATTCGCTCCGGAGATACTCTGGACAGCATCGCGCGGCGATTTGAAACTTCAGTGGCAGAATTACAAGCCATCAATAATATCCGCAATCATCTGATTTTTCCTGAGCAAAAATTAATGATTCCAGGCAGAGGAATTAATACGAGTATTTCTGTAGCGACAAATGACAACGTCGTTGGGACCATCCATTATGGTGATTCGATTTATCGACCAATTAGGCTGGCTGAAGGTTTTCAATTGGTGGAACAAGCGGGATCTACACCCGACAACATACTAATGGCAGTTAGTCTAAGTGATGATGTTGTTGATGAACTAGTTGTACCTACAATCTATCAGGTTCGTCGTGGCGATACCCTAAGCCAAATTGCTGAACGCTTTGATGTGTCTGTTCGGGACATTCAAAACTGGAATAATATTCGAGGAACGACAATCTACGCCAGACAAGAATTGACCTTGCATACCGCTGCCAGCGCTCCAAGCCCGCAACTTTACAAGGTTCAACGGGGGGACAACCTTGCTGCAATTGCGCGCCGTTTCGGCCTGACTGTTGATAACCTTAAAAGACTTAATGGTTTAAACAACGATTTGATCTTCCCTGGCCAGGATTTGCAGCTGAACTAAATCTTTCCTTAGCATCAAACAAGTAGCGTATTATTTCATTATTAGCTAGTGTTACTTCCCTGATTTATTCTTCTGCTTCCATATTGCTTACACAAAAGAGTATAGACCTTTAGCAAGGAGATGTTTATTCTACCTTTTTAGAGTATGGGGGATTCTGAGCCCTAAAAAATCAGAAAATAATTAAAAAAATAACACTCAGGAGTTTGTAATGAAGATATCCAAATTAAAATTGATAATGGCAGCTGGTATTCTATTTTCCAGCGCAAGTGCTATGTCTCAGGAAATGAACTTTTTCGTCACCAGCGCAGGTTCAGGCCATGGTGGCAATCTTGGTGGGCTCGCTGGGGCCGATGCACGCTGTCAGGCCTTAGCTTCAGTAGCCGGAGCTGGGGATAAAACCTGGCACGCCTATTTGAGCACACAAGGCCCAAATGCTGTTAATGCCCGTGATCGAATTGGTTCAGGCCCATGGTACAACGCCAAGGGGACAATGATTGCCAGGAATCTGGAAGAATTGCACACTGAAGAAACCAACCGACTTGGTGTTGAAAACGCACTTGATGAACATGGTGCTCCAGTTCCATATGTAGGGGTTGATAATAATGGTGTGCCATTGCCATTAGAGCTCCAAATCACTCCCAACGTTGAACATGATGCGCTAACAGGATCAGATATTAATGGTATGGCCTTCCCGGCTGGAGAAGATCGTACCTGTAATAACTGGACCTCTGACGACGAAGGTAGCGCAATGTTGGGCCATATCGACCGTCGCACATTAGGCCCGGGTTTATCGCCCTGGAGTGTTGCACATCCTTCTTCCGGTTGCAGTCAGCAGGCTCTAATTAATACTGGTGGTACTGGTCGTTATTATTGCTTCGCGATTGATTGAGCAAACGAGATAATTCATGTTTAAAAAAGTCATCTTCCTGGCACTTTTGTGCCAAACAGTATCCCTGAATGCTCAGGAATCAGATATTGTAGGGTTCTGGAATCAACCTGCTCCTGGTGTTTCCTTGGGAGGTGTCGCTGCATTATTTGGCTTCATCGAAGATGCCATAGAACGAGCTGATGGCCCCCCTGTAGTAGACTTTTTAGGCATTCCGCTCAATGAAGAAGCGCTTTCAAGAGCACTGGCCTATGACAGCGCTTTGCTTGGGGTGCCAGAACATGTCTGCATGCGACATCCCTCAACTTATTCCTATTGGGGACCAGCAAATCTAAGAATCGCTGCACAGCTGGATTACAATCTCGATGTCATATCCTACACAGTGGGTGGGACTTTTAGACGGGCAGACAGAACCATCTGGATGGATGGCCGTGAGCACCCTTCTGAATATGCTCCTCATACCTGGGCTGGTTTCACTACCGGGCATTGGGAAAACGGGACCTTGGTCACTAAAACAACGCATCTCAAATGGGGCTGGATCCGCCGCAACGGAGTGCCTTCAAGTGATCAAGCGACCGTGTATACCTACTATCAACGAAACGATGACGTTCTAACCATCACCTGGTTTGTGGAGGACCCACACTATCTAACAGATACTTATATTAAATCTGCCGATTTCATAATTGCACCGCGGGGAGTTTCTACAACAAGCTTTGGAGTTGAAGCTGCTGACACTGCTCAAGACGTGTTTGCAGAATGTTTAAATCGAGCAGAAATTGCCAGACCAGAAAAACATTATGTCCCTCATTACCTTCCCGGTGAAAACCCTTTTATTGGGGAATGGGCTAATCAAATTGGGGTACCTGTCGAAGCGACTTTTGGCGGAGAAGAAACCGCCTATCCTGAATTTAGAGATCAGTTATAAGATGACATCGACTAACAACCAATTTCTCCTAAAGGCTGGCTCACTATTACTCAGCTTTATTTGCCTAATTCAGACATCAGCCCTGTTAGCACAACCGGTTCCTGCTGAACCGCTAGTATCAGGAGAACTGGAAATTATTCATGTACAGGGTAATGTTTGGCTGATCGCGGGTGTTGGTGGCAATATCGCGGTGCAGGCTGGCGATCAAGGCGTGTTTGTTGTCGATACTGGTGCCAACGGCTTTGGTGAAGATGTCATTACTGCCATAGCCACCATTTCAGACCGCCCAATTCGTTATATCGTCAACACTTCTATTGCCGCCCAACATGTTGGCGGTAATTCAGCTATAGCCATATTACCCGGGGGGTCTACTAGTGGCGCTGAACGTGGCTCAAGAATCAACGTGATTTCTCAGGAAAATGTGCTGTTCAGGATGAGCGTTTCCAGAAATCCGGATGGCGAGCAAATATATCCTCAATTATCCTGGCCGACCGATGGCTATTATGAACCTCAAAGAGGGCAGATTTTTAATGGCGAAGCTATCGATATTATTCATATGCCCAATGCCTACAGTGATGGAGACAGCGTTGTCTATTTTCGAGGTTCAAATGTCTTAGTCAGTGGTGATATTTTTGCCAATACCGGACTGCCTCTGATTGATTATGCTAAAGGTGGATCATTGAGTGGCACTATAGCTGCACTGGACCAAATGCTGGACATTACCATTTCAGATGATTTGGCGGAAGGCGGCACCTATGTAATTCCAGGGCATGGTTATATTTCAGATGAAGCTGATCTTGTCGAATATCGGGATATGACTTATATCGTCCGTGACCGCTTACAAAAATTAATTGTTGAAGATGGTTTGAACCTTGAACAGGTAATAGAAGCCAGACCTCTTTTGGGCTGGGAGAGCCGCTATAATCGTCCTGAATGGACAGTTAATATGTTCCTAGAAGCTGTTTATCACGAATTTCAATAGCACTTATCTGAATATATATGATGAAAATTAATTTACCAAAAATATTTGCCAGTGCTTGTTTCAAACCAGCCATCAGCTTTTGCTTGTCAGGTACATTATTGGCTTTGTCGATCCCTGCTCAGTCCCAAAGCGAATCTATGTATCAGCAGTTTGCCCCCATAGATATGATCGGCTCATGGGTTTCAGTCGTTACCGAAGATTGGCATATACGCATGATCACACCACCAGTGGGAAATTTTGATGGACTACCTCTAACCGAAAGAGCTCAGGAAGTTGCACGGAATATTGATCTTGAACAAATTGAAAACAGTGGCCAGGCCTGCCAGGCTTTTGGTGCTGGAAGAATAATGCGCGAACCTGGCCGGCTCAGAATTTCCTGGGCCGATGGGGACACCTTAAGAGTAGATACTGATGCCGGAGAGCAGACCCGCTTATTACACTTTGATAATATTCCTGCTCCTGGTGCGCCAAGCCTACAAGGACTTTCTGTTGCACAATGGCAATATGCCGGCGGTTTTGATCCGGAAAGAGCCGTATTGAATCCTGGTCAAACAGGCAGTCGTGGATTAATTCGCGGTCCCTCGCTGGAAATGATGGGAGGCAAACTTTATGTAGAAACCACTAATCTAAGCCCTGGAATGTTGCGCAAGAATGGCGTGCCTTACAGCGAGGAAGCCAAGCTTAAGGAATATTTCAATACTTTAAGTGAACCTGATGGAACAGAGTGGCTGATTGTAACAGCCGTGATACATGACCCGATAAACTTACTCGTTGACCATATTACAAGCACCAACTTTCAGCGTGAAGTTGACGATTCAAAATGGAATCCGACTCCCTGCAGCTTACGCTAGATCAACAATCACTAAAATTACTGAGAGCACAAGCCTGCGCCCTTGCTTTAGCTGCAACTATTTCTTCTTCATTTAATTCCTGTTCAAGCGCCTGAACATAAATGTCAGCTTGAGCGTAACCTTGTTCAGCAGATAACCATGCCCACATATAGGCAGTAGACAAGGATGCCGCTTCCACGCCAAGCCCATTCACATACATAACGGCAAGATTAGCCTGTGCAGGGGCAAAGCCCAGGCTTGCAGCAGACCTGTAAAAATATACCGCTTCGTCGTGATCCTGATCTGCTCCCTGCCCATTGGCATACATAATGCCGAGGTTTAACATCGCTTGTACATTATTTTGTTCAGCTGCTAAACGATAATAGCGAATAGTTTCACGAAGATCTTGTTCAACACCAAGGCCGTTGGAATATAACCAGCCAAGATTTAAAAATGCCTGGGAATAATTCTTTTCAGCAGCAAGGCTATACAGGCTTATAGCTCGCTCAATATCCTGCTCAACCCCTTGCCCATTAATATACATAACAGCCAGATTGGTTTGTGCTTCCGGGTTTTGCTGCTCAGCTGCCAAGCCGAAATATCTAGCGGCTTCGCCATAATTCTGAGGAACGCCAACGCCTAAATATAGTTTATTGCCCAAAGCCACTTGGGCTTGAACAAAATCCTGCTGAGCAGCGAGTTGATACAGGCTGGCTGCAATAGTGGAATTTTGAGGAAAACCTTCTCCCGTATCATATTTAACCCCAAGCGTGAATTGTGCTTCAGCGCTGCCAAAGTCAGCGGCTCTTTCATACAATCTTAAAGCCTGATCATAATTTTTTTCCACACCATAGCCGAACTCGAATAAAACTCCCAGCATATAGATAGCATCTTCATCACTTTGGCCAGCGGCTTCAGTAAAGAGACTTCTCGCCAAATCATAGTCCTGAGCGACTACTGACCCTTCCAGATAGATATTGCCTAAATATACTTGGGCTGGCGAATAATCCTGTTCAGCCGCAAGTTCATAGAGTTCAATGGCGGTGTCAAAATTCTGCTCAACACCCTGCCCTGTGTAATATTGATTTCCTAGATTTACCTGAGCGGGAGCATAGCCCTTTTCGGCGGCTTGTTGATATAAGCGAATAGCTTCATCCAAATCTGAACCCACGCCTTGTCCCGTTAAATACAGATTACCCAAAGCCACTAAAGCCTGTTCATCACCCAAGTCTGCAGCTGTCGAATAAAAACTCACTGCTTCATCTAAATCCTTATCCACTCCTTGCCCATTAAAATACATATTCCCCAGTTTCATATGAGCTGGAGCATAGTCTTGATCTGCAGCTTCCTGGTATAGACGGTATGCTTCTTCAGGGTTAGGTACACCCTGTAGGCCAGCAAAGTACCTGTCTCCTATTGCTACAAGTGCTTCAGCGTTGCCTGCATCAGCGGCCAGTTGAAACAACCTGCCAGCCTCAACAACATTTTCCTCGACACCCTCTCCATTGTCATACATAGATCCTAATCTAACTTGGGCTTCAGCAATACCCTGGTTTGCCAACTCAGTAAATTGTGCCAAAGCTGCTTCAAAATCACCGGATTCATATGCCAATAATGCAGACTCCAATTCAGATTCAGCGGCATAAATACTTAATGGTAAAAGTGAACAGCTAATAAGCAGAATCAAACATTTAAAACGAAAAAGTTTGTAATAGAAAAAATAGCTTTTTAGGAAAAATTTATACACGAGCATTTTTATCTTTCAGATGTTCTTGGATGTATTTTTATCAATTATAGGGGGCGAATTTATTCTTTTTTTCATTGAGGCGCAATTGCCAATCTTTTAGAAAGTCGATTTATCCAATATCAACTTCCCATAGACATAAAAAAAGACCAGCACATGGCTGGTCTTTTTTACTAAGGGCTTGTACTAGTGATCACTCATCAGCTGGATTAATGGCAAATCCATTCAAAGGATTCATCGTTCGGCCATTAACAACAGCATCAAACCATGCAGCTGCTGGACGTCCATCACTTAGAGGATTACCTCGAATAGTAATTGGCGTACCTGCTGGTAAATCGCTGCGTTTTATCCCGGCTCTCAGCAATGAGCTGGGTCCTTCTGCTTCGAAACCCCAGGTTGTTACTGAACCATCTTCGTTGGTGACATCAACAATCAGCCATGAATGTGGGTTAGTATATTGAAACTGCTTTACTACACCACTAACTTCAACCAGCTGAGTGTAATCAAACATTGCACCAGAATGGTGTGCAAAGCTTGGTAAACTCAAAAAAGACAGCAGGGCCAAGCCTGTAATTAAATGTTTTTTCATAATCTTTCTCCTTAATCTCACTCTACAATTTTAACGTTATACCCTGACATTATAAACCATCTAGAAAATCAAATTCTGAAAATTGGCTAGTACCATCTTCAAGAATAATAATCTCGTTATTCACATTCTCTCCACACCACCAGTAGCGAATTCTCAGTAAGGTGTCGTCATTTTCGAGTTCTATCCAGCTTTGACGAGAGTACCAGGGCTCTGCCAAATTAACCGGATCAAACACCCAGAAATCAGCTTCAAGTAAAATGCCACTGACCTTGCGCCAGCGTTCAACAACTTCAACCTGGTCTGAATAATTTGGCTGGGTTCCACGTTGATATTGGCCTGCATTAAGGTAAGTAGTGTGAGTGACCAGGATATCATCATCCCAGAAACCAATAGTATCGCCATTCCATGTCGAATAAGCATCTTCTGGTGCTGTATGTGCTCGACCATCGGTATAAACCCTGCGCACATCATTTACCATCTCATTGATTAGCCATGTCTGGTCAGGTGTGACTATAAACTCATGTAAAAAGGGTTCACTCGCCCAGCGCGGGTGCCCTGGTGGACGACAATCTGAAATAGGATCATATTCACCACCGGTAGCGGCTATTTGATCAATTTTAGCTTGCCGTGCTGCCATACCAACTTCTGTCAATTGAGCAGTTGTTTGATCCGCGGGAATATCCGGATCGAAAGAAAGACCACCCCTGGTTCTCGTGTAAATACCTGACCAATCGAATTCGGGTCGAGCCATATCCTGCCAGGTCAACTGGTCACCACCGCTAGCCTGTCGTTCCAGGTACTGATACATTTCAAAAGCGGTATCAAATTCTTCGCCAAATGCCTGCAGGCGTTGCTTGTTATTTTGCCACTGAGCATCACCCTCACCATATTCCAGCCAACCTACAAAATCCTGTGCCAAAGCACTGAATGGTGAAGATAAGGCCAGGGTGAAAGCTGTTGCTTTAAATATTGATCTGTTCATTTTATTTAAACTCCAACTAAATGTTCCTTATTATAACAGCCGCACAGTATATAAACGATTACTGGAAAGTGCCATAAAACTATTGAGCTGGTGATTATGCATATAAAATGACCAAGGTCAATTACGGTTGCAGCTGCCAACAATCAGTTAGAAGCGCCATAATAAAATGCCGAAATCTCTGCAAATACCCTAGACCTCCCAGGAAAACAGGATTATTCTTTGACGAAGCATCGTCTGGAAAAGACAAATTAAAGAATCGTAACTATTTTTTGTAGTTAGTTACCTTGAGATACCGGGGCTAACATCCAATGTGGAAATTATTCCGCACCAGCATATATAAGGTCAGCATCGCATCACTCAGATTAGTCATAAGCTTGTTTATGACAATCTTTGCCGGCTCAGTATTTGCTCAAGTCTTGTTCGACTCCTCGAATCTGATTTTTGAAATCACCTTACCTACAGATACTTCAATAACGCTCTTCACAGACAATGAAGCGTCTGATGAAGAAAATCTAGCCTTGCTTGAGTCAATAGCCCGTTATAAAGAAGCCATCAATAATATTCAGCTGACAGTTAACGATCCTTATAATTTTGAATTACTCGAGGAATATACTAGCCTGGGAGATGCTTATAGATCCCTTGGGCAACATGAAGAAGCCATCAGTCACTATGACAGCGCCATTCAGATTAGCAAAATTAATGGCGGCCTCTACAACCTGGATCAGCTACCTCTACTGGAAAAAATCATTCAAAGTTATCTAGCTTTGGGCGATATGGATAATGCTGGGCTGTGGCATGAGTACAGCCACTATTTACACCTGGAAAATTATGATGCAGCTGATCTTGAAATGGTGAATGCAACTTTTTCCCTGACAAAATGGTATATCGCTAATTTTTTCAGAAGTAACTTTCAAAGCCCCAATCAAAATTTGCAAATGGTGGAAAACCAGTTATCACGTACAGCTAGAGCCACGTCTGCAATGAATGAAAATGATTCGCTTATTAATAGCTTTATGGCGAACCCTAATAATGCCCAGTTCGAAAATATTTTGAATGGTAATATAAGAGGGGTGACGCCAAGAGACATAGAGCATCCTCTCTTGTTGAAAGTGGGCAGTATTTATGAAGATCTACAAGAAAATATCTATGCTGCAGATCAACCCGATGTAGGCTCTATCGTCCAAACGGCAAGGCGCATAGCCGAATTATCATTTATAACCAAGCAAGAAATGGATTTTGAAAGGCAAAACCCTAATCTTAATCTAAATTACGCTAATTCCAGGGTCCGAGCGTATAGAAATTCTCAACAAAGAATGGATCAAAGCTATAACAGCGGTAGAAACGCTCTGGAATATATAGTTAACTTGTTGAGAGCTGTCGAAGCCCGCCCTGGCTTCCTGGCCTCCGCCTTAATTGAATTAGGTGACTGGCACCTAGCTTATGGAAAAATCCCTGCTGCTCAAACTGCCTATGAGGATGCCTATAGGGTAATGGTAGAAGACATGGGGCTATCAGCAGAGGCTGCAGACCAAGCTTTCAACAACCCTGTGCCCTATCAAATTCCCCGAATAGCAACCCATATGTTCACAAGAAGGAGTGCGGGGCTTTCAAATGATATTGATCTGGATTATCAGGGTTATTTTGATGTAAGTTTTACCATTGACAGCCAGGGTAATGCTGATGATATTGTATTTCTCGCGAGCAATATGGATGACGTTCAAAATGAAGAAGACACCACAGAAGATCTCACCTGGCGAATACAAAGTTTAATTCAATCAAAGCTAAAGCTGGCTAAATTCCGACCCTATTTTAATCAGCAGACCCTGGTTAGCCCCGGGCAGGTCAAGCTTCGCTATTATTACGCTTTTGCAGATTAATATTTAAACAGCTGAGTGCCTGTTACTACAAGCTTTGCTATATAGGTCATTACGAATATTTAAGCATGATAGCTTGGATGACAGGCTAATAAAAATAGTGATTAAAATAATAAGAAGAACGGTCCATGAAAATTTTTCGCATTCACCCAAATAGAAGTTCAGCCCTGCATTGTTTGTGTATTATTTTTGCTTCTTTTATTCCTAACTCAGGAAATGCCCAGAATTTTGAATTAGCAAACCTTTTCTTTACACCTGTTCCACTGGATCAAGCTGATCTAATAACCCTCAATGCTGGCGGCGCATCAGAAAGTGACAAACAATCAGCCGCAGCGGCAATCCCCAGGTTTCAATCAGAAATAAGCGCTATGGAAGCCGAAAACCGCAATGATCCCGAGCTGGTAACACAACTCAACACCCTTGGAGTAGCGCAACAAACAATTGATCTACATGAAGACGCCATTGCCACTTTTGCCAAATCTGCAGCGGTCGCCGTGGATATTTTTGGAGAAGATAGCCTGCAGCAGGCACCTATGCTTGAGCAAGCTATTCTTAGTCATTTGAAATTAAACAACATATCTGAAATCACTGAAATTGAAGAATTACTATATGAACTTAGATCTGTGCAATTTGCTGCCGATTCATCGGAAATGTACTCAGCGATGACTAACCTGGCAAACTGGTATACCTCTGCCTATTTCAAAGAAGGTTACTTGTCTCAAAATCCAGGTTTTATTCCAAGAGTAAGCTCCTCCCAGCGCGTGACTCGTCAAGTAGGTGTCGGAGGAGGTGCTTCAAACGATGGCAGTGATACAAACATTGGCAATAGAGGCAATCTGATGGAAGCAATAGCCAATGGCAGTGCTCGTGATGTCAATATTAATGATGTTATTGACCTTCGTTTGCGAAAACTTGAAAACTTATATGAGGAGTACCAGGCCAGTTACGGTAGCAATACTACCCTTAACATAGTCGTTGATGTAGCAAGAAGAATTGCACGCCTGTCTTATCATGCTAAGCAGGAAATGGATTTCGAAAGAGAAGGCAACATTTTTGATCCCAACTATAACAATTCACGTGAAGAAGCCCTGCGCAATTCGGATCAGCGCCGAGATGAAAGTTACACTGTGGGTAAAGTAGCGCTGGAATATGTATCCAACCTGATACAGTCAGCTGAAGGTGTTGGCGCTGAACAGATGGCATTGGCCTTATTTGATTTGGCAGACTGGGAATTGGCCTATGGTAGAGTTGAGCCTGCAAGAGAAGGTTATCAGGCTGGTTATCAGATATTGCGCGATGAAGGCTTTAACGATGCAAGTATTGATAGGGCCTTGACTCCAGTTGCTCCTGTCACTATCCCCAGAGTTGCAGCATTCCCTGCAACGCATCAAACTTCAGGGAGTTTGGGGCTTGTCCCATATCCAAACTACCTGGGTTATATGGATATACGTTTTTCTATAGATGAGTTAGGAAATACCAGCGATCTTACAATTTTAGGAAGTAGTGAAAACGGCAACTCAAGTATTCAAAATATCCTGGAACGCCAAATTAACCTGACCAAATTCCGACCTTTATTAAGAGCTGGGGAATTAGAGCCTCTGGAATCAATTGAGTATCGATACTATTATTCTTATTGATCTTCCATAGATGTTGAATTCTATAAACTAATAAATCTGGTGGGCTGAACCTTCAGATACACATGCAGTAAATGTTGCGTAAAAAATTATTAATCTTTCCAACAAATCCAAACAGGTGCTTATGATGAAAAAAATTATCTTGACTCTCATTCTCTCGCTCACGATTGCTGCCTGTTCTGAGGAAGCGGCCGAGCAAGGTCCTGTCACTGCAGATAGTGTGCCATCGCCGATAATGACTAACCTTACTACTGCAGCTATTCCTGAAAATGGCTTTGTCATCAATAACGTAAAAATACTTGACGGTATGGGTGGTGTGATTGAGCATGGATCAATTGTTGTCCAGGGCGACAGAATTATTTCTGTTAATGATGGCGACTCTAATGTGGCAGGAGCATTAACCATCGACGCGGAAGGCAGAACCCTTATGCCTGGTTATATTGATGCCCATCGCCATATTATTACTGGTGCCAACCCTGCAGACTGGCTGGAAAACCAGGCAGAAACTGATATGCAGGCATTTCTTGAGGCTGGTTTTACCACTCTTCTATCAGCCGGTGATGCCCCAGACCAGATTCTTGAATTAAGGCGTATGACAGCCGAAGGTAATATTTTGGGGCCACGTATTGTTGCAGCGCAATTTACGGGTCTGGCTGCAGCAAACGGTATGGCTGGTATAGAAGGTGATCCAGCTCGTTTTGATAATGCTCGCCCTCCTCTAAGAGCAACTGAAGCCATGCCAGCTCTACCTGAAGAAGTCGTACGAGGCCAAGTTCAAGCTTTGTTTGATAGAGGCTTTGATGCCGCAAAAAACGTCATTAATGTCTCTCCGGGAGGGCCTGAAGAAGAAGCGCTCTCTATGATTGTAGAAGAAACGCAACGCTTAGGGATTCGCACCATTACCCACGCTGTCACAGTAATTGATACCCTGGCTGCAATGAGGGCGGGTGTTGATCAGTTAGTACATACACCGCATATTGGTATGTTGACCCTAGATGAAGCCCAACAAATAGCTGACTCCAATATCCCGATGACGTCAACACTTGGTATTTTTGTACCCTTTTTTGACGAGAACAATGAGCCCATCTTTAGAGATGAGCTCCCTTTCCCCTGGGATACAATTTCGAGTGCTGGGCAGGGGCCCGTTAACGCCCGATTGTTATGGGAAGCAGGTGTTGTCTATGGCTTTGGTACTGATACCCGATATGAGCCTAGCTTGACCTTGAAACATGAGCTGAAATCGCTATTTCTGGTGTTTTCGGAGCAGGACATCCTTAGAATCATGGGGCAAAATGCTGCAATCAATATTGCGATGGAAGATGAGATAGGCACCCTGGAAGCCGGCAAAATCGCAGACCTTGTGTTAGTTGACGGCGACCCTGAAGCTGATATTTTCGATTTGCTTAACGTTGATCTGGTGATTAAAAATGGCCAGTTTGTTGTTGATAAACGCTAGTTATCATTTATCAAGGCATCGCGCTTAAAAGCTATTTAAGTAATTTACCTTCTTGTTGATAAACTTTGCATTTCAGGACATTAGGCTTTAGAATCGCCGCCCTAATTATATGTACAACAAAACCTCGGAGCATAAATGCCTGTTGTAAGATTAAAAGAAAACGAGCCATTTGATGTCGCTTTGCGTCGATTTAAACGTTCTTGCGAAAAAGCCGGCATTCTGGCTGAAGTTCGTCGCCGTGAATTCTATGAAAAGCCTACTTCGATCCGTAAACGAAAAGCTACAGCTGCTGTGAAACGTCATGCGAAGAAAGTTTCACGCGACTCACGAAGAACTAAACGCCTCTACTAAGCCTCAATTAGATAGAACCCCTTCACATGACTGAGCAGAACTTAAAATTCAGAATCAGCGAGGCCATGAAAGATGCCATGCGCGCTAAAGATAAGCCTCGGCTTTCTGCTATTCGTCTAATGCTTGCAGAGCTCAAGAGAATCGAGGTCGATGAACGCATTGAGCTAGAAGATGACCGTATCCTCGGAATTCTGGACAAAATGCTAAAACAGCGCAGAGACTCTATAAAGCAGTACGAAGCTGGAGCACGTCAGGATTTGGCCGATGTTGAACAAGCTGAAATTGATGTCATCCAGGAATTTCTCCCCGCAGCACTCACTCAAGAAGAAATAATCAGTATTGTGGATGACGCTGTTAAAGAGTCTGGAGCAGCTTCCATGAAAGATATGGGAGCGGTTATGAATATCGTTAGGCCAAAAGCAATGGGGCGCGCCGATATGGGCCAAGTGAGCGCCCTTATTAAAACCAAGCTTTCCTGACTCTTTACTACTTTTTAAAACACTTTTTTTTATTTTTAAGTTATTCTTCCATAGAATTCTGGTGTAATTGTGTGGATGCATATAAACACATGTTAAAGACTCTCGGCTCTGGCATCCGTGCCTAAGATGTTTTCTTAACGCCCGCACTTTTCCACCCCGAATGTTCGTTAAAGTACATAAATTTATAACATCAAATAAAAATATAACCGCGTCATGAGCGCAGCACAGACAAGGCAATAATTAAATTTATTGAAGATGCACACGCCGAATGTATGTAACTGAATTAAATTTATTTGTTAACGAAGCATGAGCAAGCGCAATAGCAGAAAACATTGAAATGGCAGGATTCATCCCACAATCTTTTATCGACGATCTTCTTTCACGAGCAGACATAGTGGATGTTGTAGGAGCTTGTGTCACCCTCCGCAAAACAGGCAAAAATTATAGTGGGCTTTGCCCTTTTCATCAGGAAAAAACACCATCTTTTTCAGTTGAGCCCGATAAGCAGTTTTATTATTGTTTTGGTTGCGGCAAAGGCGGCAATGCTATCGGTTTTGTCATGGATTACGAGAACATTGATTACCCCCAAGCAATAGAGTCTCTTGCAAACAGTATGGGTCTCGAAGTACCAAGGGAAGAGTCTGCACAGTTACAGCAACAACGGGAAAAAAACCAAGAGCTACATGATATCTTGCAAAAGGCGTCAAGCTATTATCAACAACAGCTACGCCGTCATCCTGATAAAGATTCTGTTATCAAATATCTAAAAAACCGAGGATTAAGTGGCGAAATAGCACGTGATTTTCGACTTGGTTTTGCACCACCGGGGTGGCAAAATTTACTCGAAGAGCTTGGTAACACGGCAGCCGCCAAAAAAAACTTGCTCGATGCAGGTTTCTTAATTGAAAACCCTGAAAACAAACGGCATCCTATCTACGACCGTTTCAGAAATCGCATTATGTTCCCAATCCGTGATCAGCGTGGCCGGGTCATCGCTTTTGGTGGACGAGTCATTGGTGATGACAAACCTAAATATCTTAACTCTCCTGAAACTCCAGTTTTTCATAAAGGAGAAGAGCTGTATGGGCTTTATGAAGCCAAGCAAAGAGTGCGAAAACTGGAACGCATCTTAATAGTAGAGGGTTATATGGATGTCATTGCCTTGGCTCAAAATGACATAAATTATTGTGTTGCAACTTTGGGAACGGCGACCTCCACTTCGCATCTAAAAAGATTATTTAAGTTAGTCCCTGAAATTGTTTTCTGCTTCGACGGTGATAATGCAGGCCGCGATGCAGCCTGGCGAGCATTACAACAAGCGCTACCCCTCATGGAGGATGGCCGTAGCGCCCGTTTTTTATTTTTACCAGATGGAGAAGATCCAGATAGTCAGGTTAGAAAAATTGGCTCTAAAGCCTTTGTTGATTCAATTACTAAAGCAACTCAATTAGCGGAATTCTTTTTTGAAAACCTGTGTTCTCAAGTCGATATGGATTCTCTTGAAGGCAGGGCTAAACTGGGAACTATTGCGATGCCCCTAATTAAGCTCTTTCCCGATGGCTTATTACGTCGGCTGATACTTGACCAGCTTGCCAAGACCACCGGCGTTGATCTAGTTACCTTGAATAAAATGAGTGGAACTTCCATCTCAGCCGGGGAGTTACACCCTTATGCACCAAAGCATGCACCTTCTGAGCCAACCGTTCCTGTTAAACCACATCCAGACACTAGCAATTCAACAACTCGCAATAAATCGACTCATTCCGCCTGCAAAAAAGCTGTTAACCTAATCCTGCTTAAACCTGGAATTGTTAACAGTATTGAGGTAGATGACACAGCTATCAAACAATTAAAAAGCAATGACATCGATTTACTGTTTGAAGTGATTGACCTAGCAAAAAAATTTCCTACCAACAGTACACACGAACTCCTGGGAAGGGTTTATGACACCCCGATAGGTTCTCAATTAATACAATTACAAGACCGTGAACAAATTACGCCACCTACTGGTATTGAAAAAGAATTTAAAGAAATTATGCAATATTTAGCCAAAATAGCAGAGCGAGAAGCGCTTATCGCTAGAGGCAAGCAAACCTTTGCAGCAAAAAAATTGTGAATTATGCAAAAAGCTTGATTTTTTGTATTTTGGCCTTATTTAAGACACATTAAGACCAAGTAAAAACTAGAATCAAAATAATAGCTTAGTTATAATGCAGGGTTAGTCTCCAAGCATCAAATATTCCATCCATTTCACAGGATATATCATAGGTAACTTAATCATATGAGCGATATTGGCACTCAACAATCCAGCCTTAAGGCATTGATTGCAAAAGGAAAAGAGCAATCTTACCTAACATATGCGCAAGTGAATGATCATTTGCCAGAGTCTATTTCTGATCCCGACCAGGTTGAAGACATCATTCAAATGATTGATGACATGGGCATCAAGGTTTATGAAACCGCTCCTGATGCTGATGAATTACTCATGATTGAAAATGAATCAACTGATGAACTTGCTGCTGCAGAAGCTGCAGCTGCGCTTGCTGCGGTAGAAAACGAAGCTGGACGTACAACAGACCCTGTTCGTATGTACATGCGAGAAATGGGAACAGTGGAGTTACTGACCCGAGAAGGTGAAATCGTTATTGCCAAACGTATTGAAGAAGGCATCCGTGAGTTAATGGCAGCCATGGCTTTTTTTCCGGGAACTGTTCAATACATCCTGGACGAATACGCTCTTTATGAAAAAGAAGAACGTAAACTCAGCGATATCCTGACGGGCTATCTGGACACCACTGACGATGACATTATTCCTGCCACTATTGAAATAGATTCTGAAACGGACGAAGAAGCAGATGATGATGATACTGATGAAGTTGAAGTCGTCGCCGCTACTGCAGATGAAGATGACGCGAGTACTGGCCCGGATCCTGAAGAAGCAAAGATTCGATTTGCCGAGCTGAAAAAAGCCTATGGTGCCAGTGAGCGTGCCCTTAAAAAATATGGCCGCAATCATGAAAAGGGAATCGCTGCCCTAGAAGCCTTGGGTGAAGTCTTCAAATATTTCAAACTGATCCCAAAACAATTCGACCCCTTGCTTGAACATGTCAGAGGAATATTAAACCGTATAATGCGGCATGAAAGAAATATTCAAAATCTGGTCGTTCGGACAGGCAAAATGCCTCGCTCAATTTTTATTAAAGAATTCCCGGGCAATGAAGTTAACCAGAAATGGATTGAGCCTTACTCAAAAGGTAAGCCTTATTCCGAATCCTTGGCAAAAGTTAAGATCGAAGTAATCAGGGCTCAGCGTAAATTATCTTTAGTTGAATCTGAAACCGGATTAACCATTTCCGAAATCAAAGACATGAACCGCAAGATGTCTATTGGCGAAGCCAAATCTCGTCGCGCCAAAAAAGATATGGTGGAAGCGAACTTGCGTCTGGTTATTTCAATTGCCAAAAAATACACTAACCGAGGGCTGCAATTCCTTGACCTTATCCAGGAAGGTAATATTGGCTTGATGAAAGCGGTAGATAAATTTGAATACCGTCGTGGTTACAAATTTTCTACCTATGCTACATGGTGGATACGTCAGGCGATTACGCGTTCAATTGCTGACCAGGCTAGAACCATCCGTATCCCTGTTCATATGATTGAAACAATCAATAAACTGAACCGTATCTCAAGACAGATGCTGCATGAGAAAGGCCGCGAACCAACTCCAGAAGAACTTGGTGAGCGCATGGAATTATCAGAGGATAAAATCCGCAAGGTCTTAAAAATTGCTAAAGAACCGATTTCAATGGAAACACCTATTGGTGATGATGAAGATTCACATCTGGGTGATTTTATCGAGGATGCGAATATTGATTCACCAGTAGATTCATCTTTGGATGAGGGCCTACGGGAAGCGACTAAAGATGTGCTTGGCAGTCTTACAGCTCGAGAAGCTAAAGTGTTACGCATGCGTTTCGGTATTGATATGAATACTGATCACACATTGGAAGAAGTGGGCAAACAATTTGACGTAACTCGTGAACGCATTCGACAAATTGAAGCAAAAGCCTTAAGGAAATTGAGACATCCAAGCCGCTCAGACCACTTAAGAAGCTTCCTGGACGATAATTAAGCAAGACTAGTATGAACCTCCGGGGCGCACTATAATGCGCCCCTTCTTTTTGGGAAATCTTTGAAAAGGCATCAAGCTAAGCCATAATCCAAGATTTTAAGCACCTAGCGAAGATTAAAAAGGGCCCATAGCTCAGTTGGTTAGAGCAGTCGACTCATAATCGATTGGTCGTAGGTTCAAGTCCTACTGGGCCCACCATTTAACGCCATCAGATCCCTCGATAGAAAAAAATTATTATAACCCCCTGTTTTTTTTCGTAACTCCACTTATAACACCGGAGCCAATTCTGGTTTATATCTTCGCCTTAGTTTTCAACATAAGGCCTTAACGTTTCTATAAGCATACTGTATTTCGCTCTGGCGCCAGCGCTGTCGGTATTGGCCATATTTTCAAGCAGAATTCTATATTCATTTCTTAAATCATTCTGATTAAGGTCAACAATATTTAGCATGGCATCCAGCGATGTTTGAAGAGATACTGAACCAGATTCTAATTGCAAGTCGCTATAAACGGCCCAGCCTAACTTAAAATAATCTGTATGTGTTTTAACGATAGCTTTTGCCCATGAGTCAATTTCTCCGCAATTTCTTCTGGCGCCATCGGCCAAATCTGATTCGGAAAAAAAACGCTTTACCACATACAAATAAATATCGGTGTACTCTGCATTCTTATACTGATTATTAGCATCAGTACAATTTAAATTAAGCGTTGAACACTTATCTAATCCCTCAAAGATCTCTTTTAATAAATTAGCTTGATTAGGGCTTAGGTCACCACCATAAACCAAGCATTCTGATTCGTATATATGACCAAGATATTCACAGGATGATGGCCAGCTGTAGCCCTTTTCTATAAAGTTATCGAGCAACCACTCCATGTTTACTTTATTGAACAGCTTATTTTCAAAATCAAAAACAAAACCGAAGTTGATTAAAAGGCGGCATTGTATTTTATTCGCCTCAACCATACTTAATCGATCCATGTACAACTGGGCATTGGCTTGATTACCAGCAGTTAAACTATTCACTACTCTCTGCGCATCTCCCTGGGAAAAGGCGATATTAGGTCCTGCTACCAGGATCATTAATAAGCCTAATATTGATAAGTAGTGTCTGCTGCTAAGATAGATCATGACTGAATTCTCATGCGCTGAGATAATATGTAGACAATTTAAGCTAAGAGCCCTAAGGGAAATTAAATATATTCCTCTGCCAATGTCAGCAACAAATGCTGCATGTTAAGAACTACCTTAATAACGAAAAAGACTACACCTTACAAGATTCTATATCAATGAAACTGCTTCTCTTGAATTTAGTTATCTAAAATCTGCTCAACTTCTTTAAAGCAATCAAGCGTTTGTTTATTTGTCATTGGCTTCAGTAAACTAATTGTGAATATGGCGATTGAAGCCAATAAAAAACCGGGGACTATTTCGTAAAGATCAAAAATGCCCCCACTTAAATTAGACCAGACTAGAACTGTTACCGAGCCAACAACCATCCCGGCTAACGCTGACAAGGCGGTCATATTCCGCCAGAATAGTGAAAATACCAAAACTGGGCCAAAAGAGGCCCCAAAACCCGCCCACGCGTAACTCACTAAATCTAGCACCCTGCTTTCTCTATCAATAGCGATAACCAAAGCCAATATGGCAATAATCATGACGGCAATACGACTAAGTATTAATAACTCTTTTTCTGAGGCTTTCGGTCTGACAAATACTCGATAGAAATCTTCAGTGATAACCGATGACGAAGCCAACAATTGAGAATCAATGGTCGACATTATTGCTGATAGAATCGCTGCCGTGATAACGCCTGCAATCCAGGGATTGAATAATTGCTGGCTTAGTACAATAAAAACTGTTTCGGGATTTCCCAATGCCTGCTCTCCAAAATAAGCTATCCCTGCCATACCGGTTGCTATTGAACCTGATAAGACTAGTAGCATCCAAAGCATAGCTATGCGTCTGGCTGATACTAATTTTTGTTTATTCTCTGTCGCCATAAACCGCACCAAAATATGCGGCTGACCTGAATAACCGAGCCCCCAAGCCACAAGTGAGATAAAACCTATAGTACTAAGATTGCCAAACAAGCGGATGCTTTCAGGATTAACAACTTGAATTTGCTGCCATACCGCCCCAATTCCTCCATTACCATGAATCACTGTAATTGGCGCTATTATCAGTGCAGCCAGCATTAAGATTGCTTGAATTGTATCAGTCCAGACAACTGCTAGAAAGCCTCCGACAAAAGTATAACTGACAATAATAAGCGCTCCGGATATCAATGCCGTGGAATAGTCTATGCCGAAACTGGTTTCGAACAGTATGGCGCCTCCAACCAAACCTGAAGCCGTATAGAAGGTAAAGAAAAGGAGAATCACCAGCGCTGAAATGACTCGTAATATTTTTGTCTCATCATTAAATCGATTTTCAAAATAATCTGGCAAGGTTAAAGAGTTTCTCGCGTGTTCACTATATACGCGTAAGCGTCGAGATATGAAAAACCAATTGCAATAGGCTCCTGAGAGCAAGCCCACGCTAATCCATATTTCGCTGAGGCCTGATAAATAAATTGCGCCTGGCAAACCCAGCAGCAACCAACCACTCATGTCAGAAGCGCCAACACTTAGTGCAGTGACCACAGAGCCCAGCTTACGTCCACCCAATATATAGTCGCCAAGATTGTGAGTGCGCTGATAGGCTGCAACTCCAAGAAATAAAATCAGTATGAGATAAATAAAAAAAGTAATAAAAAGAGGAGAAGCAAAATTCATAAAAGATTGCCTTGTTAAACACGGCTATTTGATCGCCAGTCTAATTCCATAGCCATGTTAAATAAAGGCACCATAAATTTGAATGGAGATTAAATTAACTAACCATTCGTATTTTTTTAAAAGAAACATTCTCAAACAATAGGGTATAATGCCGCGCCTTTTGAACAATAGGGCAGAAGACTGCTTAATTTGTGGAGCTTTGCCTTTATTTAAATCCAGTCTTTATTGACCCAAAAGCAGTTACCTAATGAACCAACAAGAACAGCCTGAAAAAGTTTCTTTATCTTTTATTGCGCTAATGGCAGTTCTGATGTCACTGACTGCAATATCAATTGACGCCATGATGCCTGCTCTGGGTCAAATTGGAGAAGATCTGGCTATTCAAAATCCCAATGATGTTCAATTTATCATTTCCAGCTTATTTATAGGGTTAGCAATAGGGATTCTCTTTTTTGGCCCATTTGCTGATTCGTTTGGAAGAAAAAAAACAGTCTATCTAGGTATCGGTATATTCCTCTGTGGCTGCCTGGCTTCTATTTTTTCAAACAGTTTTGAAATTATGTTGTTTGGCAGAGTCCTTCAAGGTTTTGGTACCGCGTCTTGTCGCATAGCGACGATGTGTATGATTCGTGACAAATTTGAAGGCAATGCGATGGCCAGAATTATGTCCTTTATCATGATCATTTTTATACTGAGCCCCGCCTTGGCGCCTTCTCTGGGCCAGATAATCTTGTTATTTGCCCACTGGCGGGTCATTTTCATTGTCATGTTTTTCATCGGGATCGGCTCTTTTATATGGCTAGCCGTTGCACAGGAAGAAACTTTAAGACCTGAGAATAGGCACCCCTTTAGAATAAAGCCTATAATTCATGCTGTACATGAAACCCTAAACAATAGGGTCGCCCGTGGTTATACAATAGCCTCAGGCGTCATTTTTGGAGCGTTTGTAGGTTATCTAAATTCGGCCCAGCAAATTCTTCAGGAACAATACGCTTTAGGTGGCTCTTTCGCGATAGTTTTCGGCTTCCTCGCGCTCTCTATAGGCATAGCTTCATTTGCTAATTCAAGGTGGGTATATCAATTTGGCATGGAAAGAATCTGCCATACCTCTTTACTGGTGATGGTGGGCGCTACAAGCGTCTTTTTACCAATCAGCCTGTTCTTCGGCGGAAATCCGCCTCTTTTCTTGCTGCTTCTCTACTTTTCAGTGGTTTTTTTCTGCTGCGGCTTGATGTTTGGCAACTTCAACACTATGGCTATTCACCCACTTGGCCATATTGCAGGGGCTGCCAGCTCTGTTATCGGCTGTATTCAAACCCTGCTATCAGCTAGCCTTGGGGCGACCATTGGCTATCTCTATAACGGAACAGTTAACCCTCTGATCACAGGTTTCTTTATACTGGGGATTTGGTCTTTTTTATTGGTTTCCCGTTTAAGCAAAAGCCAACAAATTCAGGCTGCTTAGACTTGCTTGCTGTTGCTGCGGTGGCACAAACAAACAAGTTTAATTTATCTCAATTGTTGCACAATTTAACGTTAACTCCTGCGGACTTATAATGTTAGTATCTCTGTTGAAATGCCTATGGCTCAACATAAAATAAGAGTAATATCAGCTAGTTCTTAGTGAGTTGTTGATAAAGCTCTAGAAAATTTTTAGTAATCAAGTAGGTCGTGTCAGGATAGTCTTAACAATAATTTAGACATTTCCTCAGTAGGAAATATCACCGCTTAAAGGGGTAAAAAATGAAAATACTACAAAGCGTTAAAACAACATCTGTTGCTTTTTTCTTAATGCTTGGATTAACCCAATCTGGATATGCTGCTCTTGTCGATATGGCAGAATATCAGGACTGGGATGGTGTAGCAGCCTCAATCTCTGCAGAAGACATCAATGCCGCTCAAGCAGATGGCATGAGTGCATTATTCTGGGCCGTATACCATGAAGAAGCAGATATGGTAAGCCTGTTATTAAAC
>JAURLP010000035.1 GCA_030831165.1 Gammaproteobacteria bacterium
CCATCATCGAACTGTTCACGAGTTTTATTTCTATTTTTGCCTGAACTCATAGGGCCAGGCTGTAGAACAAAGTCTCCTACAAAATGACCCGCTAGCATTAATACTAGAATTGAAATGACTTCCATCTTCAGTTCTCGTTTTTATAGTTGCTGTAAATTTAATGCTTCAGTGTAAATAAAAACATTCTGAACAGCTGGTCAATTTCATTATCTCTGCATTTTTTTGGCAATACAATGAAGTATTTTTGACCCGGGTCTCACTTTTACTGAAATTTCATGGTGTTAAGCCCTAGTTCATATTGACCTTGGTAATCTTTCAGCCATGGTAAGAAAGAGATGAAATCTTTAATTGAAGCGAAAAAAGGGGGCATCATGAAGATAGTGAAGAATGTAACTGTGAGTATGTTTGCAACTTTATTAGGACTAGGATTGGCGTCTACTACTTATGCTTCTACTAGCTACTATGAAGCAGATGTGCTCCAAAGCACGGCTATTTATCGTACAGTGGAAACATCGACACCAAGGCAAGAATGCTGGTTGGAAGAGGTCGTTCGAGAAAGTCGTCCTCAATACCGTTCTCATACACCAAATATATTGGGTGCGGTTATTGGGGGCGCAATCGGTAATGCGGTTGGGCATAATAAGAGTAATCAGCGCGTTGGAGCAGTAGTTGGGGCGGTATTAGGCGCCTCTGTTGCACGGGATATCAGTTATTCCAAAAGAGCTGGTAATGTACGATACGAAACAGTGGAGCGTTGCGAAACTGTCTATGATAGCTATCTTGAAGACAGACTAGTTGGCTATGATGTCGTCTATAGCTACAATAACCGTGAATATACTGTTCGTACCCAACGTGATCCAGGTGCTACTATTAGAGTGAGAGTAAATGTAGAACCTGTACTTTAAGCTTGAGAAGTGATGCCCAGTGGCAAATAAGATAATAACAATATTAGTGATGACCATTTTACTGTTTTCACCCCTGGCAAATGCTCAGGCTCCACGGGATGGCTCAGAGGCTTCTCCTCGGCCTGAGCAAGCACCGCCTTTCGGCCAACCCAGGCAGACAGGCCCTGGCAATAGTCTGGCCCCACCTACCCTAGATCCAGCGACATCTATATCAAGACAACAGGCATTAAACTTGGCTCGTGGCCGTTTTCAGGGCAGAGTATTGAGTGTGCGCTTGGATGGAAGTAATTGGCGAGTGCGTATTGACCAAAATGGTACGGTTTTTAATGTGTTTGTAGACGGCCGCACAGGCGAAGTCAGCCGTTCTGCAGATTAGCTCAAACTATTCGATAGACTCTAGGTACTAGCATGCGTCTTTTATTGGTAGAAGATGAAGATCTTTTAAGAGCCCAGTTAGTCAAAGCATTGGAAGATAATGACTATATTGTCGATAGTGTACAAGACGGTGAACTGGGCTTATATCAGGCAAATGAATTTTCTTATGATGCCGCAATCATAGATTTGGGCTTACCGAAGATGAATGGTATAGACCTTATTAAAGCAATAAGGGCTGAAGCTAAGGTTTTCCCAATTCTCATCCTTACAGCTCGAGACAATTGGACTGATAAGGTTGAAGGACTAGATGCCGGTGCTGATGATTACGTCGTTAAGCCATTTCAAATAGAAGAAATAAAAGCGCGTTTAAACGCTTTGCTTAGAAGAGCGGCAGGTTTTGCTAAACCCAGTTTGGATTTTGCGCACTTGAGCTTGGATACCTCGGCAAAACAATTAAATGTTTCAGGTAAGCCTGTTGAGCTTACAGCTTATGAATATAAGGTCTTGGAATATTTAATGTTGCACCCAGGACAAGTGATTTCCAAGATGGAATTGACTGAACACCTTTATGAGCAGGATTATGATAGAGACAGCAACGTTCTGGAAGTCTTCGTTCGACGGCTTCGCCAAAAGCTGGATCCTCAAGAAACGTTAAAACCAATCGATACCGTGCGTGGACAAGGTTATCGTTTTAATGTCCCCCCAAACTAGTATTCAGACCAAGTATTCTCTGCAACAACGCCTAGTACTGGCTTTTGGTATCCTGTTGATCCTGTTTTTGGGCCTGACCGGTTTAGTTCTGAATCGAGCATTTCAGGAAAGCATCGCCGCATCTGTAGAAGAGCGTCTTCAACTTCAGGTATATGCAGTGCTTGGGGTTGCAGAGCCTGATGCCGATATGAGTTTTTTTGTGCCCGATCTGGAAGAAGCTCGTTTCTCTCAAATTGACTCTGGCCTTTATGCCTTTATCTTTGATCAACAAGGTAATGAGGCTTGGCGAAGCCCTTCAGCAGTCAACATGGCCCTCTTTGATATGGATGTAACTGCAGAGGATATAGTACCCGGACAAATGTTCTATGGCAGTGTGGAGACAGAAGAACAAGGGCCAATGTCTTTTGCCAGCTACGGGACTTATTGGTCAGGCCTTGAGCAAGAATTTAGTTTTGTAGTATTAGAATCGGTAGCCCCAACTGATGCTGAAATAAATGAATTTCAATCCAACCTTTGGCTTTGGCTTGGGGGCTTAGCCGTATTTCTATCCCTAGCTCAATATGCATTGCTGTATTGGGGAATGACACCTCTAAAACGTTTAGCCCATGACTTGGCAGAAATTGAGGCTGGTAATAAAGAGCAGCTTGGAGAAGATTATCCTAGTGAACTACGTAATCTGAGCCATAATATGAATATGCTCATTCAAAGTGAGCGGCAGAGACAAAGCCGCTATCGAACCACTCTGGGTGATTTAGCGCATAGCTTGAAAACTCCTTTAGCCGTTATTTCCGGGGTAATCCAGCAGGACCAAAAACTTGAACAAAAAGATATGCAAGATGTATCTGAGCAAGTTGAGAGAATGAATCAGATTGTTACTTACCAACTTAACCGTGCCACAAAATCCACTCATACTAGAATGCTGCTATCTCCTGTAATAATTAGACCAGTGCTTGCAAAAATAAGCGCAGCCCTGAATAAAGTGTATATAGATAAAAAAATAAACGTTGAAAGTGATGTCAGTGCAGATTCAACGTTTTATGGTGAAGAAAGTGATCTCATCGAGCTTCTGGGTAACCTGTTGGACAACGCATATAAGTATTGTCAGCAGCAGGTTCGAATTCAGATCCAGAATATCGATAAAAACTTACAAATTCTGATTGATGATGACGGTCCGGGTATTGCTGAACAAGATCGGCACTGGGTACTGGAGCGTGGAGCTAGAGCCGATACTCGTAAAACAGGACAGGGTATCGGTCTGGCTGTTGCCTTGGATATTATCAGCTCCTATGGTGGCGAGTTAAAAGTAGAAAACAGCACCTTGGGTGGAGCGTCAATTCAAGTCGAGATCAAATATAATTAATGCCTGCACGCTGAAGAAGCAAGACTTTGTTCGACACGGTTACCATAGCGATCGTAATAATATTCATAACAAGTATTATTGTAATGTCTGTTAGATCGGTAATCATTATTATTTAGACTTCTTCGATTATTTCTATAAGCGTCTCTATAACTGTTTCTATAACTATCTCTATAAACACGTCGATAGTCATTGTTATATGCATGATTGTTGTAAATTCGATTATTAGAAACACGTCCATTGTAAATCCGGTTTTGCAGGCCAATTCTGCTCTGAGAATTCCTATAGGTGATGCCCATTATTAGACTGGTTGAAGGATAATAGGGAGTAGAATAATGGTTCGAATAGGCAGAAGAATAGACAGAGGAATAGGCAGGATAATGAAAAGAATTAAAATAGCCTATAGAGCTGCCGAACCGTTTGTTCTGGAAGCCATGTGCATGAGTATTTACACTCAGTAAAGCAAAAGTCAGACTGGTAATAAGTACAGTTAGCTTCTTCATAGCAAGGCTCCTATCTATTAGTGTATGTAATAGATTATGAGTCCGTCAGCATGAATATAAGCTGAATAACGACTTTGGCAGACTATAGGTTTTTATTTAAAGTAAAGTTTGTAAGTTTTCAGGCGTAAAAGTGGCAATAGAATCGCCCATGCCTTGATGAATTTTCTTTGCCCAATTAGGGTCGCTAATTAAAGCTCTCCCAACGGCGACCAGATCAAACTCCTCCTTATCCAAACGTGTGAGTAAATTATCAAGACTAGTATTTTTTGATTCGGCTCCGCCAAAACTGGACATAAAATCAATATCAAGACCAACACTGCCAACGGCAATAGTGGGTAAACCGCTCAACTTTTTAGTCCAGCCAGCCAGTGTTAATTCAGAATCTTGAAACTCTGCTTCCCAAAAACGTCGGGTACTGGCATGAAAAATATCAACACCCGCATCAACTAATGGGCTTAAGAATTCCTCAAGTTCTGCAGGGCTATTAGCAATTTTGGCGTCATAAGCAGGTATCTTAAATTGCGAAAAACGCATAATGATAGGAAAGTCACTTCCAATTTCATGGCGAATCGCTTCAACAATTTCCACGGCGAAACGGGTGCTCTCCGCAATAGATCCAGCATACTTATCATCCCGTTTGTTCAATTCTTTCCAAAAAAACTGATCCAGCAAGTAACCATGTGCGCCATGTAATTCTATGCCATCAAAATTAAGTGCTTTAGCAGCACTAGCGGCTTTAACAAAAGCGGCAATGACGTCATCGATATCTTGCTGGGTCATTATCTTGACGGTTTGCTCGCCATTGGCGTTTAAACCAGAAGGTCCGACAGATGTTAATTCGGGGTGAGGGCCCTTGCCTGGCTCACGTTGAGCGCCCATATGCCAAAGTTGAGGGCAAATTTTACCGCCTACACTGTGGACAGCCTCGACTACTTTTCGCCAGCCATTAAGTGCGTCATCACCATGGAAACAAGGAATATTTGTATCATTGCTGGCAACGGGATGATCAACAGTTGTACCTTCAGTAATAATTAAACCAATTTCACCTTCGGCACGACGTTTATAGTATTCAACGACATCTTGCCCGGGTATACCATCTGGGCTATGGCTGCGTGTCATAGGCGCCATCACTAAGCGGTTTTCCAAGTTTAGTTTGCGACTGGTAAAAGGAGTGAAAAGAGAATCGGGTGTTAAAGCCATATTGATACCTGAGAGTAGAAAATAAATTAAGTTAGACAGTTAGGATCAAAACTATAGCCACCATTAAGCCAGTCTATAATTTCTTTTGCCATTGCCGAATCTTGAAAAGCCGCGTACCTATCAAGATAGTTTTGTTTGTCGTTGGCGCTTATGTCAGTTAAGCCCTGGTGTTGGAAAAAGTCAGCATCTTCAAGAATTAATTTTGCCAGTGCTGGAGGGCATAGCGTTTCACAAGCAAATTTTAGTTGATCGCCATCAGTGTTGCCACTGTAAATGTTGCTTAAGGAATATAAGGGAATCTGAGATAGATAGGCCTGATTCATAGGGTTAGCAATATGGCCAGCTGTTAATTCTTGCATAACTGCTTTCTGATTAGACTCATTAGGGAAGGGTTTTAGATGCAAGAAGTCAGTCAATCTTTTGGCATCATTTACGGGGTAGTTATGCCAGATTAAGGGTTTTCTCTGTAATTTTTCAGCAATCTCTTGAAGATGTCGTTGTGGAAAATTTTCAGAAAAAACCTCGGGGCCCGTCCAGAAAATATCTATAGCAGGATCCAGTGAATTCCCAACATCTTCCAAATAATGCTTTGGTTTTTGACCAAAGTGTGTGACTAAAACAGGGTCATCAGAATAATACGTTGGGCAAAAAATAAAATGTGAGGCCTGGCTATTCTGAATAATGAAATTGCTTATTTCAAGTTGTCGCTCGGCAAGTGAATCAAGATCACCTTGCATATCATCAAATAAAATACAGAGTATGGATGGGTTAATTGCATTAATCTGCTGTAATTTAGCGTTGAGCAACTTTTTATTATCAGAATTGAAATTTTTGTATAACTCAAATGGGCTTAGGCCTATGCCAACATCAAGACTTTTTTGCCGATAAGTATTTGCCAGCGTTTGTAATTTTTCCAGGTGTTCTTGAGGAAAAGGCACTTGCCAGTCCTGCCGCAATAAACGGTCACTCTTTGGTGCATAAAGGTAAGTATTAAAGCCATAATCACTGAGGAATTCTGCATAATCTAAGCGGGCACTCCAAGACCAGGAAGAGCCAAAAAAACCTTCCACGACACCTAGTTTAAAAGGCTTATCTGATGCTGACGGCATGTAAGCTAATCTTCTATGTAACCAGGGCCATTAAGAATCTTTCCGGGGCGAGCACTGGTGACAAGCCCATCATCAATAGCCAGAATGCCATTAACAATGACATGCTCCACGCCCACGGCATATTGATGAGGGTCTTCAAAAGTTGAAAGGTCACGTATTTCATCGGCATTAAAAATACTTATATCTGCATAATAACCTTCTCGCAGGATGCCACGGTCCCGAATTCCCAGACGCTGAGCGGTTGCTCCACTCATTTTTCTCACCGCATCTTCAAGAGTAATAATCCCCCGTTCACGCACATATGTGCCGAGTACTCGTGCGAATGTTCCATATTGGCGTGGGTGAGGAGCCCCTTCTCCAAAAACGGTTAACGTCCCATCCGATCCGATTGCGGTTGCCGGATGTTGCATTATTCTCTCTACATCTTCTTCTGACATGGCATGATAAACAGCCTGGGCGCCTCCATTACTGATGATATCCATAGCAATTTCGGCGGCATTGCCCGGTGAAGGTTCTATACCCCGCTCATTAGCAATGTCAGCAAGACTCTTCCCTTCAAGCGATGTATCCCAATCGCAAAAAGAAATAACAATATTTGCAGGGGAACCGCCGCCACGGTCATATAAAATTCTATCGACAATGCCATCCTTGAGTTCTTGTCGTCGAGCGTTGTCATTCCAGATTGCAAGCAGGGCGTCTGTTCCACCTGCCTGTGCCCATTGAGGCACTATAGCAGCCATACCGCTTTGAGCCGCAGTATAAGGATATTGATCCATAGTAATGTCTACGCCCCGAGCTCGCGCAGCATCAATCATGCTTAAGGTGTCGACACTAGCGCCCCAGTTTTGGCGACCCATTGTCTTATGGTGTGTTATTTGTACTGGTATTCCAGCTTCTTCTCCTATGAGAATGGTTTCTTGAACAGAATCCATAAGCCCTGCGACTTCATCTCGCATGTGAGAGATATAGATACCATTATAGTCAGCGACAACTCGTGACAATTCTATAACTTCTTCTATTGGAGTGAAGTTTCCTGGCACATAAAATAATCCAGTTGAAATACCCATGGCGCCTTGCTCCATTGCCTCGGCTACAAGAGCTTTCATTTGCTGTAATTCATCCGTATTGGCGGGTCGGTTCTCAGTCCCCATCACCAACTCTCGAATGGTGCCTTGACCCACAAACACTGACCAGTTTGTGCTGATACCTTTGTTTCTTATTGCTTGATAATGTTCATCGATAGGGAAGGGAGAACTACCATCATTGCCTTCCAGCAGTGTTGTAACACCCTGACGTAATGAACTTTCAGCGCTTGGATTATCAAAGATGCCACGAATAGCATGCGTATGTGGATCAATAAAACCCGGTGCAACAATCAAGCCCGAGGCGTCTATAACTTTGTCCGCCTGAGCATTTTCAAGATTACCAATACGGACTATACGTTGATCGATAATGCCGACATCGGCTTCAAACCAGGGATTGCCTGTGCCATCTATAATGTGGCCATTAAGTATCAGAATATCGAAGCTGTCCTGTGCTTTGGCATTCAAGCTAAACAGCATTATGCAGCTAACAGTACTAATGAACAGGTATTTAATCAGGGTATGCATTCTAGCCTCGTCTGGTTTAACTATGGATTGAGCTTAATTATTGGGCCTGCTGGACATTAAGCTTTTTATTCTTTTCAGTGCGTTTTCAATATTCTCAGTGCTGCTAGCATAACTAAAGCGCAAGTAACCTTCACCTTTTTGCCCAAAACTTGTGCCGGATACAGTTGCGACGCCAATTTCTTCAAGCAGTAACTCTTCCAGTTCTTTTGATGTATATCCAGTCCCTGTGATATTTGGGAATGCATAGAATGCACCTTTGGGTTCAATACAGGAAAAACCAGGCACGTCATTTAATAGTGACACTATGAGCTTTCGTCTTTCATCAAAGGTGCGATGCATCATTTCCACAGAATCCTGGGGGCCGCTTAATGCTTCAATACCGGCAACTTGTATAGGCGCTGAAGGACATGAATTGCTGTTGATTTGTAGACGCTCTGCATGCTCTATTAATGCAGATGGCCAGACACCATAACCCAGTCGCCATCCTGTCATGGAATACGTTTTACTCCAGCCATCCAGTAATATTGTTCTATCACGTATTGACTCATATTCCAGAAAACTAACATGCTTGAGACCATCATAAAGCAGACGAGAGTAAATTTCATCGGCTAGCAAATAGACATTTGGATGCTTTTCCAAACCCGAAACAAAGCGATCGATCGCAGCTCTTTCAAGCACGCCGCCAGTCGGGTTTGCCGGAGTGTTTAAAATGATAAGTCGTGTTTTTTCATTTATTTGCGCAAGTACACGGTCTGGGTCAAAAGCAAAGCCATTGGATTCAAGCAGTTCAATCGATACAGCCTTCGCGCCGCTGAATTCAATCATGGATTCATAAATTGGGAAGCCAGGATTGGGATACATAATTTCTGTCCCGGCTTCACCAAACATAGTGATAGCAAAAAACATGGTCGGTTTTCCGCCAGGAACAATCATGACATTTTCTTTGTCTACCCTAATGCCACGATATTTTTGAATGTCATTGACAACAGCTTCACGTAGCTCAGGTATGCCTTTAGCCGGCGTGTAAAAATGAAAGCCATCATCAAGCGCTTTTTTACCGGCAGTGATTATATTTTCCGGCGTTCTGAAATCAGGAGCTCCAATACCCAGGTTGATAATGTCACGGCCGGCAGCTTCTAGTGCTTTAGCCTTAGCAAGTATTTTAAAAGCGGACTCTGTCCCCAGCCTGGACATGCGTTTTGCTAAAGGCATGAATGGATCTCGGTAATTGAAATGTGATGGTACTGCTTATGAGCGAATAAATTATACACACTAGTTAGTCGTATTTTTACTGCAAACATGATTTATTCGCCGAGAAAAGCTAGAATGCGCGGTTTTAAAAATACTGTGGATAAATCATGATTAAAAAACTGAATAGTGGGTTAAAACTTTTCCTCCTTTTTGTAATAAGCCATTATGCTTTTACGCAAGATGCTGAAGAGCGGCCATATGATGCCAGCGCTTCCGTGGGCTATGTTGGCACCTCCGGTAACACTGATATCACTACGCTAAATACGGAGTTTTTAATGACTTATTTTGATGATAAATGGACGCATAATTTCAGGTTTAATGCTTTATCTTCACGTGAAAATGGCACAGGCAAAGCAGAACGTTATGTTATCGCCAACAAGTCTGACTATGCTCTGATGGACGAAGACAGATACCTATATGTACAGGCCTCCTATACAGATGATCGCTTTAGTGGTTTTGATTATCAGGCGATAGCGACATTGGGTTATGGTCAATATCTGATTCGCGGGAATGGTCAAGATTTACAGGGTTTTGCTGGTGCTGGTTATCGTCAAAATGATTCAAAGACCACGGGTACTGAAGGCGAAGCTGTTCTTACTTTAGGTGAAGAGTACGACTGGGTTATTAGTGAAACCTCTTCCCTAACACAAGCACTGACATTTGATATTGGTGATAAACGAACCATTACCACTTTTGAGATTGGCCTTGAATCTAATATTATCGATCGAATTTCTACCAAGATTGCTTTCCAGTATAGAAATAACTCAGATGTGCCAGTAGGCATTAAGAAAACAGATACTCAGACAAGTATTAGTTTGGTTTACACTTTCTAAGGAAATTATTGCGCTAGCCGATAAGTCGTTGAATTATTTCCTATAATGCTTATTTACTGATAGTAAACAGCGCTGCTTCGAAATATTTTGCCGCGTCTCGGCTTTGCTTATTAAATAGGCTATAAAATCTTTTTAGTGTATTTAATCAAGCCATTAGTTGAGGCATCAAATTTATCGCAAATTTCGTCGCTGCTAATCGCTTGAAACAATTCCTTGCTCAGTGCTTTCCCTAGCTCAACACCCCATTGATCAAAAGCATTGATGCCTAAAATGACACTCTGAGCATAAACTTTATGTTCATAAACGGCTATTAGGGCGCCTAAAGCGGAGGGGGTTAAAGCCTTCATCATAATAGTAGAGCTCGGCTTATTGCCGCTGATAACCTTGTGTGGTGCCAGGGCGGTAATTTCAGCCTCACTATAGCCTAGCCCAGATAAATCAGCTTCTACGTCTTGTAATGACTTGCCTTGCATCAGCGCCTGACTCTGAGCAAAACAATTCGCTAGTAAATGATTGTGTTGTTCTTCGCTGCCAGCAATATCTACAGTGCTGCTGGCACTGGCAATGAAATCTGCTGGTACCATATGTGTGCCCTGATGCAATAGCTGGTGAAAAGAATGCTGACAATTAGTGCCAGCACTACCCCAGACCAGTCCCCCGCTTTTTACTTTAAGTGGGTCGCCATCTTTAGTGACAGATTTACCTAAACTTTCCATATCCAATTGCTGTAAAAAGGTAGGGAATAAATGTAAATTTTGGATATAGGGCAGAATGACTTGTGACTCTACCCCGAAGAAATTTAAATACCAGATATTTAATAAGGCCATTAAAACAGGCATATTGCTTTCTAATGAACTATTTTGGAAATGCTCATCCATTTTATGCGCGCCATCTAGTAGATCGAGGAAGTATTGCATGCTGGTGCCAAGGGCTATTGGAAGCCCGATAGCAGACCAAAGAGAATAGCGCCCGCCGACCCAGTCCCATATTGGGAAAACATTATTCTCATTAATTCCGAAAGCTGTGGCTTTCTCAATACTGCTGGAAACCGCAACGAAATGCTTAGCCAGATCCTTATCGTATGATAAAGAGGGTCGGAGCCATTGTTTTGCTGCCTGAGCATTTTGCAGGGTTTCAAGTGTGGTAAAAGTCTTAGAAGCAATCACAAATAAACTGTTTTCTGGATTTAAGCCCTTAAGTGTCTGTTGCAGATGAGAGGGGTCAGCACTGGAGACAAAGTGGCAACGAATTTTACTGGAATGAAAAGGAGTCAGAGCTTCATAGACCATGAACGGCCCCAGATCAGAACCGCCTATGCCGATATTGATCACATCAGTAATAGGCTTACCGCTATACCCCGTCCATTCGCCACTTTGAATGCTTTCAACAAAGGCTCCAATTTTAGCTAGAGTGTTATGGGCAGCTTGTTCCTCAGGACTTTGATTCAGAGGGCTGCGTAAGGCCATGTGAAGGGCAGGGCGCTGCTCAGTATTGTTTATCAGGTGGCCAGCAAACATTGCAGTAATGGCGGCTTTAACGCCTGCTTGATTGGCCAATTCAACTAATAGTTCTATGGTTTCGGCGTTGATCAGATGCTTGGAATAATCCAATAGTAGTTCGGGTGCCTGCAGGCTGAAATTATCAAAGCGATCAGGATCACCAGCAAATAAATCACTGATGCGGCTTTTTGATAGTTGCTGCTGATGCTTTTTGAGAGCTTGCCAGGCATGACTAGTTTCAATACGACCAGGGGAAGACATCAGTACACCTTGCCAATATGTTTCATAATTGATTAATTCTACCTTAAAATATTGATCAATAGGATGGAGATTGTTAGTATTCGCGGCCTCGCTATTATGAATTAGCCGCTATAGCTCAGCCGTGGTAGAGCAACTGACTTGTAATCAGTAGGTCCCGAGTTCGACTCTTGGTGGCGGCACCAAACAAGAACCCCGCTTTATAGCGGGGTTTTTTATGCGCGTTTGCTAATGGTTTTGGCGTAACCAGCGCCGAAGCACTCTATTCCACCACATGGTGGCACCAGTGGCGAACATAAGCGCCGGGGCTAAACCAAACGCTGTCCACAAGGCTTTGATTGACTGATCGCAAAAGCCCGGACCACTGCAGATAAGACCAATACCATTGATGCGTCCAAAATGCAGAAAAGCGAGCCAGTATAAAAATTTATCTACGAAGCGAGAGCCGGCATTCTCATCTGTCATGGGCTGTAGCTGGTCACCAAGGTCATGGAAAAAATTAGGGAAACACAAATAAGCCCCGCTAAATGCAAAAATGATAATAAATAGGAAACTCCAGATGCCGACCATGCTGTGGATGTCCCAGATTTGACGCTTCCAGCCAATGCCTTTTTGAAATCTTAGGCTGCGCTTCCAGCGCTTAATGCCGGGCCACCAGATGATTAGTCCTGTGAATGCGATCAAGAGCACGGCAATGGCGCCTATGCCATTAATCTTTCGACCAGTCTCACCAAAAAGAAAACTTTCATGCAGATTAATTAAGCTTATAACCAGCATTTGGCCGGTTCTGGCCGCACTGCCTAAATCATTTCCATTATAAGGATCAAAAAAACGTTTCTTGATTTGGTCATCCTGCTCAAGCCATATTTCTACAGCCTTGGTGGGGTCTCCGGACCGGTTTACACGCGTCACTTCATAACCCTGATTGGAAAGCCTTACTCGCTCTATTAATAATTCATCACTTAATACTGATTCAGAGTCGCTAGAGATAAGCGGATTAGGGGTGGCCATCACATAAAGTTCATTCCGATAAACAAGCACGCTGCCGGTGATACTGATAAAAAAGATATAAAGACCAAGACTGATACCACTCCATAAGTGAATCTGGAATAAACATTTTCGCAATGGAATTCTTTGAGGATGGCGTAACCAGCTTTTGCTCATTTGTTTCTCTATGAAAAATTTATGTCAGTTTTTACTAGACCTTGTTGTATAAGGCAGTACTCAGACAAATACAATGCATCTTGTGGATCGGATAAGTCTAATGAAGCTAGAAAACAGCATATTGATTTAAGATAAAAAAGGTGAGGACTTGTTGGTTATATTTGACTGCTTATTATGACGATAGTGCTTTGCCCCTGGCCGTGGATAGGTTTAACCTAGATGCATTCAGGAATTATCTACAGCGATAGTCGCAATTAGACAATAAAAAGCAATGAGATTTTTTTTAACATTTATATTAGCGTGCCATTGTTTGTCGGTATCGGCAGAGACAATCACAATAGCGGTAGCTTCAAATTTTCGATCTGTGATGAATCAACTGATCAATGAGTTTGAAGCAGAAAGCGGGCATGAAGTACTGGTAACTTACGGATCATCTGGACGATTTTTTGCGCAGATCAATAACGGGGCGCCTTTTGATGCGTTTTTTTCGGCGGACCAGGAAATGCCAGCCTTACTTGAAGCAGAAGACCAGGAACAAGGAAAAGAAGACGGGGAAGGTGAGGAAAGTGAGGAAGAAAACAGAACCACGCGCAGCTTTACCTATGCGATTGGCGCGCTGGCACTATGGTCTAAATCACCCGGCTTGCCGCTGGCGAATGGCGAGCTATTAAGACAAGGTGGTTTTAATAAATTATCGATCGCTAATCCCAGACTGGCTCCCTACGGAGTAGCAGCAGTAGAAGTATTAGCAGCACTTGGCTTGACAGAAAGCACCAGGGAACGTTGGGTGCAGGGTGAGAATATCACTCAGACATTTCAGTTTGTCGATTCCGGAAATGCTGAGCTCGGGTTTGTTGCCTTGTCACAAATTATGCGGAATGGCGACATAGTCGGGGGCTCAGCATGGCTGGTGCCCTCTGAGTTACACAGCCCTATCAGACAAGACGCACTACTGTTAAGACGCGGGATTGATAAACAGGCGGCAAGAGATTTTATGGATTTTGTGAGAGGTGACAAAGCCCGCATGATTATTCAATCTTATGGTTACCGATTTGACTAACTTTAGTTGCGTAAAACGCTGTCAGATAGTTAGCAATTTTGGCTAAAATTTATCGGGCTCAAATCCAAAGTATGTACACCTTCAAATCAGCTGTTTGTTTATACAAAGCAACTATATTTACAATAAGTCTAATGATTTTATGCACATAGCGAAATTTTGTAATAATAATGATTAAGAAGTTTGGATAACTTGCTATTTTGGAATTTTTAAATTTTAACTCATTGATTTATAAGGATTATATTGTTTTATCTGAAACGTGTCTTTTGTAAAATAATTAAATTTCCGTATTGACAAAAGTAAATTCAGCAAGTTTCACACAGATTTATCCACAGCTCGCCTTACCTGAGTTCATCCTGTGGATAAGTCTTCATAAGGTCAATTTTTATGGGGCTTTTAACAGTTAAAGTGAATCGAGTAAGCCCGTTTGTATTTCTTTGGGAGAATTAAAGTGAGTGAATTCAGTGAATTAGTATTATCCGTTCGGGATTATGAGTGTGACCTGCAGGGAGTTGTTAATAATGCGGTCTACCAGAACTACCTTGAACATGCCCGACATGAATATTTAAAGAGCCATCATATAGACTTTGCTGCCTTGGCTAAGTCGGGTATCAATCTGGTCGTTATCAGGGCTGAACTGGACTATAAGGGCTCTCTAACCAGTGGAGATTCTTTCATCGTAAGGACCCGCTTTGTCAGAAAGTCACGATTAAAATTTCTTTTTATTCAGGAAATATACCGCCAGGGTGAAGAGAAAATTTTATTAAGTGCTGCAATCACTGGCACAGCTGTTAATGACCGGGGCAAACCATTTATTCCGAAAGAGCTTGATCATTTGCTGAAATAAAATATTTTTCTTTGATTTAACCCCTTTACTCAAACTTCACGTTTATAAGCCTGAAAACCCAATTTTTAATCAGAGCTTAAATGCCTAACCAGGAGCGTGAAATGAAACATCTAAAAATTAAACCTACTCTATTGTCCGTGCTCATCGCCGGAGCTGTTTTGACGGCATGTCATTCCGGCCAGGAAGATGTGGTTGTAAATACTGGCCTCATTCCAACTCAGCTACCGTCTATTGATAATGCCTCTGCATCAAGCAGGGTGGAACAAAACCAAGAAGTAGTCATACAGGAGGCTCAAAGATCAGAAATTATAGAGAATGAGATGTTGCTTGAGATGGCGGTAATGAGTTCACCAGCAATGATGCCAGCTTCAAGGATTGGGATAGCCCAGGACCTAATGTACTTGCCTGAAGCGGGGACAGAAAATTACGCTGACTTTGAAGATAGCGGTATTCAAAGAGTCATTGAGAATGCAGTTTCTACCTTTAGTATTGATGTGGATACCGGCGCATACAGCAATGTAAGACGCATGTTGAATCAGGGTTATCTCCCGCCCGCTGATGCTGTAAGAGCAGAAGAGCTGATTAATTACTTTGCCTATGATTACCCAGGCAGTGATTCCAGTGTGCCTTTCAGTGTGGTGACAGAAGTGTCAGTTAGCCCCTGGAATACCGGAAAGCATTTACTGCATATTGGTATTAAGGCCAATGAACCGGAAAGCGCAGATGAGTTGCACAGTAACCTGGTTTTTCTGGTGGATGTTTCAGGTTCCATGGATAGTCCCGATAAACTGGATCTACTGAAAAATTCGCTAAAAATGTTAAGTCGACAGTTAGACGCTGAAGATAGCGTTTCTCTGGTGGTGTATGCCGGCGCATCAGGTATTGTATTAGAGCCTACTGCCGGGAATGAAACCCGGGAAATTAGTGCAGCACTGGACCGATTACAGGCAGGTGGCAGCACTAATGGTGCAGCAGGTATTGAGCTGGCGTATGCCATGGCCCAACAAGCCTTTATTGAAGAGGGTATTAATCGCGTTATTCTCGCTACCGATGGTGATTTCAATGTAGGCCTATCTAGTGTTGATGCTTTGAAGCAGTTAATAAAAGAGAAAAGGGAAACAGGTATTAGCCTGACCACTCTTGGATTCGGCACAGGAAATTACAATGATCATATGATGGAGCAACTGGCCGATACGGGTAATGGCAATTATGCCTACATCGATAATATTAATGAGGCTCGTAAAGTGCTGGTCGATGAAATAAGTTCTACTTTGCACACGGTTGCCAAGGACGTCAAAATTCAAATTGAATTTAATCCCTCAGTGGTAGCGGAGTATCGTCTGGTAGGTTATGAGAATCGTGAACTGGCGCGAGAAGACTTCAATAATGATCAGGTTGATGCCGGCGAAATAGGGGCAGGGCATACCGTCACAGCTATTTATGAGATTGCTTTGGTTGGAAGTGAAAGCCTGAGTATTGATCCCTTAAGATACAATCAGCAAGATATAGCGGTTCCTGAGAATACAGATGAGCTGGCATTTCTGAAACTGCGTTATAAAGAGCCGGATTCTGATGAAAGTATCTTGCTGGAGCGAGCCTTGCTCACAGAAGATATTTCTGAAAATATAGCCAATACCTCAAATAACTATCGCTTTTCTGCTGCCGTAGCAGGGCTTGCGCAACTGCTTAGAGGTAGTAATCAGGCTGGCTCATTAGACTATGATACAGTGCTGGACTTGGCACAGGGTGCAAAGGGTGAGGATGAATTTGGTTATCGTAGTGAGTTTATACAGTTAGTAAGAAGTGCCCAAGCACTTTCCTTTAATTAGGAAAGCTTTATGCCCAGCTATTTCTCGGCAAGAGGTCAATATAAAATATTTACTTACGTCATAGTAAACTCCGTTTTTAAATTAACCTCTTGCTTTAACAAGTCTGCGCTCAACACGTTCCAGATGATTTTAGACTGGCAAATATTTAATTTAGACTTTAGAGATTTTAAACAGTGGCCTTAGTAAGTTTTTTAGCAAAAACAGATAAAGACAGTCAGTTGATGCTGGCGTACGCAAAAGGCGACAGCTCGGCATTTGAAAGGCTTTATCTTAAACATAAAGATGCACTTTATCGTTTTTTTTTAAGGCAATGCGAAAACCAAGGGCTTGCTGAAGAGTTATATCAGGATGTCTGGCTCAGAGTGATCAATGCCCGCGATAGCTATGAGCAAAAAGCAAAATTTACCACCTGGCTATATCGTATTGCTCATAATATTTTGATTGATTATTATCGAAAACCACAGGTAGAAACTGACGATAAGTTTGAAGCAGAGAGCATTCCAGATAATGCTGCCAATGATCCCGAAGTGATTTTAAGCGGTCAGGAAAAAATTCAACGCTTCAGGACGCAATTGGAAAATTTGTCAAAAGAGCAGCTTGAAGTTTTTCTACTTAAAGAAGAAGCAGGCTTAAGTCTGGAAGAGATAGCGCTTACAGTAGGCGAAAGTAAGGAAACGATTAAAAGTCGATTGCGTTATGCAATAAAAAAATTAAGACAATCACTAGAGAATGAAAATTTAACAGAGAATGTCATTGGTGATCTATGAAAGAGTCAGAAGATAAAGATTTACAGGATTATTTGGATGGTAGCGACAGGGTTACTGCTACCTATCAGTCTCTCCAGGCAGATAAGGCGCTACAGGATCAAAAGCCATCTGCGGCCATTGACGACGCTATTTTACAAGCTGCTCGAGAGTCTGTTGCCGGTAATTCAGTGCAGAAAAAAGGGATTCCTCGTCAAGTCTATTCAATTGCTGCAAGTGTTTGTGTAGTAGTCTTGGCTGTTTCTTTGTTCCTGAACAATGAAGATGAATTAACAGGAGCAGATCTTAAAGCTCTATCGATTCCAGTTTCAGATGCGCCGATGCTGCAAAGGCTGGAAATAATGACTGCTGATAATGTGCCTGTAGGAGATCAGAATACGGCTAATGCAAGTACTTTTTCTGAGCAACTGGAGCCCACGGCAAGTAGAATAGCGACTCCGGATCAGCAACTTGAAGCAGAAGCCTTCTCTGCTGCCGCTGAAATAAGCTTGCAATCAGCTGAGAGGGGAGCACAAAGAATTGCTGAATCCAGTGCACAACAAGAAGTGCTGGAGAATAGAGAAACAGCAGCTCAGGTTTTCAATGTTGATTATCGTCAGGATATTGACACCTGGCTTCTTGAAATACAGCGTTTAAGCGAAATCGGTAATGAAGTCGAGCTTGCGGAGGAACGTAGATTGTTTGCAGAGCGCTATCCGGATATGGATATTGATTCTGCACTAACAGAAATCCAGTTATCAAATTGAGGAGAAATTTATGGCACTACCCAAAATAGGCAATATGGCACCAGCTTTTACCCTGGAAGATCAGCATGGAAAAAAACATAGTTTAAAGGACTATAAAGGTAAAATTGTTGTTGTATATTTTTATCCAAAAGCCATGACGCCAGGTTGTACGGTTCAAGCACATGGCCTTCGAGATAGTGAAAAAGCCCTTAAGAAATTGGGAGTTAAAGTTTTAGGTATGAGTATCGATTCTGTATCACGCCTGGCTAAATTTGCAGAACGAGATGGATTAAATTTCACCTTGCTGTCCGATGAGGACCATGCGATAGCAGATAAATATGGCGTTTGGGGTTTAAAGAAATTCATGGGTAAAGAATACATGGGCATTAATCGTATGACCTTTATTATTGATAAAGATGGCAAGCTTAAACACATCATGGAAAAAGTGAACACCAAGTCTCATCACGAAGACCTTATTACTTACATCAAAGAAAATTTTTAAGAGCTGTTCAGATATAGCATTCAATGCAACTATCTTATAAACAATATTCAATGACTGGGACACCCTTGATTATTTTACATGGGGTCTTTGGACAGCAGGGTAATTGGGCAGCGCATGCCAAGTCTTTTTCCGAAAAGTTTCAGGTCTATGGTTTAGATGCCAGAAATCATGGGCAGTCTCACCATGCCGATAGCATGTCATACCGTGAAATGGCAGAAGATGTTGTACAAACATTGGATGCGCTGCAAATACGCAGTGCTGATTTTATTGGTCATTCAATGGGGGGCAAAATAGCCATGCAGCTTGCTCTAAATTATCCCGAGCGAGTAAATAAATTAGTGGTTGTCGATATAGCCCCTGTGAACTATGAAAGAGGCCCAAGCCAGGAGCTGGAAGCCCTGCAAAAAATTGATCTCGGGAGTTTGACCAATCGTCAACAAGCAGATGCTGTTTTACAGACTCATGGGGTGTTCAACAAAGCCATCAGGGATTTTTTATTAACTAACCTTAAAAGGAATAACGAAGGTAAATTTGAATGGCGGATGAATTTGGCGGTAATCGCCAAAGACTATTCTTTATTGAAAAGTTGGGACCAAACTCCGTCAGAGTTTTCGGGAGAGACGCTTTTTATAAAAGGGGGGAATTCTGATTATCTATTGCCGGAATATACAGATCAAACGCTTAGGTTCTTTCCCAAGGCGAAAGTCCAGATAATCAGTGGAGCTGGGCACTGGGTACATAATGAAAAACCTGAACAGTTCTTTAGTGTTGTAGAGAAATTTCTGATGGCCTAAAACCTTTGAAAGTAAATAAATTAGGCTGCTTGGAAAGAGTCAGAGTTATCAGGTGCAGGCTTGGGCAAATTCGCTACTGCAAACGACAGTTTTTGGAGAACTGGGCTTTAAGAAATTCCATCTGGTCGGCTCGAATTCTAGAGCTATTCATTAAGGCTAGATATTCTGCGGCGTTGGGTTCAAAAGGCAATGCCAATAATTCCATATGGGCTTCTTCAGGCGTTCGATTCTGCTTGAAATGGTTGCAACGCCGACAGGCAGCGACAACATTAGTCCATATATTAAGACCGCCCCGAGAAGTAGGCATAATGTGGTCGCAACTTAAGTCTTTATCGAGATATTCCTTACCACAATACATGCATAAATTTTGATCCCGGCGAAACAAAATTTTGTTGGTTAGCGCCGGTTTTTTAGAATAATTATGATGAAGGTCTCCTGCGCAGGCGATGATGCTTTGCAGGTCAATATAGCTGCGTTCGCCACTCAAACGTGAAGTTCCACCCCAGACTGTTCTGATAGTGTCACCAAGCGTCCAGGTTACGAGTTCACGAGCGTAGAGGGTAGTAGCTTCCTGCCAGGTAAGCCATTCAATCGGATTACCAGCCAGATTTAAGCGAAGAACCTGAGAACGACTGTCATCAAATCTCATAACAACTTAAGGTCATTTCTGCAACGCAGATACAGTATCATAAATCTGGAAAGGGTCAATAGTCCTTCTGATATTTACCAAAATAGTAAACCAACTACTCACAGAATTTTGAACAAGCCTGTAAACTTTTGGCCAAGATGTTTGTGCCACAGCCTATTAAGAGATAATCTTCCCTCGTTTAGTTGTTTTAGACTTTTTTTAATAGACTGGTTAAGATCAGGCTTGTGTGATTAACAGGTAATAAAATAATGAGAATAATGAATATAACAAGAACCTTAAAACATATAATTCTGCTAGTAATATTTTGCTTAGGCTTTCAAGCCCCGAGTTTTGGCCAAATGGAAACGCTGACAGATAGAAGGCCTGGTGATCCGCCGGTTGAGTACCCACCCCGAAATTTTGCTACCGCTGAGGAGCACTATAACTATCTGCTTGAAGAAGCAAATGGCGGCACTCAGCACACTATGGCAACCATCCCTGTGTGGGATGGACTTTGGAGTCCTGGCTATAACAGCATGCCCTCACTTTTCCTTGAGGGTGGCTCAATGGCGGTAGCCATGTCCCCGGGAGGAGTTGTAAAAGAAGGCGTATTAACGCCAGCCTATGAGGCGCAATTCAGAGCGCGTCGAGCAGAAATCGAAGAATATGGTGAACAACTTTATGATCGCCTAACGACATGCCAGTACCCCGGTACGGCTCGTTGGCTATGGGAGCCTTATGTAAAAGAGTTTGCTAACACCCCAAAACAGACCTGGATGCTCAATGACTTAATGAATGAAACCCGCCGTGTTTATATCAATGCTGAGCATATCAATATTGACGGCAAGCACTCAGCAACCGGGGATAGCATTGGTTTCTGGGATGATGAAAAGTTGATCATCTGGACCAAGTGGATTAATCCCGCTGATTACTTACGTGGTATGCCTTTGACCAGCAATCAGTTGGAAATGGTTGAAACTTGGGAAGAAGTTTTTACGGAAGAAGGTCTTAGGCAGTTAATCACTCAGGTGACCTTTTACGATCCCATAGGTTTGCAATCACCTCAGTCGGCTGTATATGTGCATACTTCCTCTCCTGAATTGGCTGAATTTGGTGCCCGTATTCGCAATTGGGAATGCAGTACGAGTAGTAATTCCTATCAGGATGAAAACGGCAGAACGTTTTTCTATTTGCCGGGCGATCCAGAATATAAAGATCCGCGAGGCTTTACTGACTTTCCTGATATTCCCGGACAGTCCCTTAACCCCATGGGCCAGTAAACATTGGCTCATCAATAAATTTTTTGGAGACACAGAAATGAAAAAAATATTATTAACAATCGGGACTGTTTTAGCGGTCAGCTTTTTAACCATGATTCAGACGGTCACTGCACATCATTCCTTTGCAATGTTCGATGTGACAAAGGAGCAGATTGTGATTGGCCGTGTGCAACGCTGGGCATTCAATAACCCTCATACCTGGCTCTATATAGAAGTTGAAGATGAGCAGGGCAATACTCAAACCTGGGGATTTGAAGGAGCCGCTCAGGTGCATGCCATGCGCCAAGGGGTTAATGGCAATACTTTCAAGCCTGGAGAAATGGTTAAAGTTATTATGCTGCCATTGAATTCAGGTGAACCTGCTGGCGCCATGTGCTTTGTGCAAAAAGAAGATGGCTCTATTGCACGTCCCAATGATGGCGTTTGTAATTCAGAAGAAAGAGCCCGAGTCTGGCAGGAAAATGGTTGGATGGATTCAGATAACCTGACTATTTTTGAAAAAGATCCAGACTATATGTGATATTGAATAACTCCTTTTGAATACCTGGCAAAGATGGGTCTCGGCTCCCAAGACCCATTTTCTCAATAAATTCTTATTCCAAGTTCATCTTTGGGCAGGCATTGTGCTTGGCCTTTATATTCTGATGATTAGTGTCAGTGGTGCGGTGTATTTGCTGGAAGACAGACTTGATCGATATTTTGTTCCCGGTAATGTGCAACCGACCTCCAGTGAACCTTTGCGTGGTGATGAACTCGAAGCTCGTATAGAAGAAGTCTATAGCGATTATGAAGTGTTCATGTTTAATGCATCTTCCGACCCGGAGCGGGCAGTTTTGGTTGTTCTTAGACAAGATGGTGTAGCAGAGAACCGCTACTTCGATCAATATCGGGGAGTGGACCGAGGAAGCTCCTTACCCTGGCAGGCCAAGGGGTATCGTTGGCTGATTGATTTCCATGACGACCTGTTTATCGATAATGGCGGGCGACGCATTAATGGCTGGGGGGCCGTTGTATTTTTAGTCATGATGCTTAGTGGTTTGCTTATCTGGTGGCGAGGCAAAGCACAATGGCGTCAGGGTTTTTATCTGAGTAATAAAAGCCCTCGTGGGGCACTTTGGCAATTGCATAGTGTGTTTGGCTTCTGGTGTTTGTTTTTCATGTTTGCCTGGGGTATCAGCGGGATGTTGATAGCTATTCCAGATGTATTTAGAACAGTTACGGATACATTAGGCTTAAGTAATATTCTTAATATGGGTTTAATCGGATTACCTGATCCGGTGATTCAGGCCATGTTGGATTCCGGCGAATTAGAGCCAAATGCTTTTGTAATGAATCTGGGTGAAATTAGAGGAGACAGAAGTTCCGGCTTTTTGGACCTCATGGTTGATATACATTTTGGGCGCTTTGATTCGGCATGGATTACCTGGGTACTAGTGTTTATCAGTTTGATTCCAGCCGCCATGTTTATTACTGGATTTATTCTGTGGTGGCAACGGGTTGTGATCCGGACATACCGGAGACTCACTACAAACAATTAAGTCACTACATCTATTGAATGTAGACTATTTATCATGCATTGCGTTGCATGATAAAAATGAAGTACTTTATAGTATACCTATGTGGAAATTCATTAGGTGAGACAGCTTGTTTGGCTGCAGAGCTTCTCTGATTAAAGGCAATTTACAGGTTTTAAGCAGCTTCAATATAAAAATAAATATTAATTTTATAAAAACAAAAAGGAGTCACCATGCATAAGAAATCGTTATTAATTGCAGTATTCGCTCTAACAGGATTAGTTTGTACTGGAACGACTTTAGCTCAGCCACCATCTGGTCCCCCCAGCTTTTTTATCACTGCTGCCGGCTCTGGTAACGGCGCTGACTTAGGTGGATTGGCCGGTGCAGACGCAATTTGCCAAAGCCAGGCAGATGCTGCAGGGTTTAACAGAACTTTTAGAGCTTACCTAAGCACGCAAGGCCCTAATGCAGTTAATGCCCGTGACCGAATTGGCGAGGGCCCCTGGTTTAATGCGGATGGTTATCGTGTTGCGGCAAATGTGGAAGATCTTCATAGCGCCAATCATCGAATCACAGCGGGTACTGGTCTAACGGCAAATGGTGACCAGATCCCAGGTACTGGTTTCGCACCCAACCGTCACGACATACTGACCGGTTCCCAAGAAGATGGCACAGCTTATCCAGCTGGCCAGGATATGACCTGTAACAACTGGACAAGTAGTGGCGACGGTACAGCAAGAGTAGGCCATCATGACTTCCCAAACTGGAATTCAGCACATGATAGCCAGGGTTGTAGTCAGCAGGATTTAATCAATACTGGCGGGTATGGACTGTTTTATTGTTTTGCGCTCTAAACCCTAAACCTTAAACTTCAAGACTTAATAAAAAAGCAGTTGCCCCAATATATGGGGCGCTGCTTTTTTTTTACTCAAAAAAACTTTTTTAAACTTGCACCCAGCTTAAAATTTTTCAAATGGTGAAAAATACCAATAATCTGGAAAATCCTCTTTTTTCAAATTTTAAAACAGAAAAAATAAAACTTAAGTAGTTGATATATATTAAAAAATAATAGTGGCATAGAGTTTGCAAACTATTGCTTAAGTTAGAGCGTCTTATTCACTAACTTAACCATTTTTACATTTTAAAAAGGCTAGCGTTATGAAAAAAGTTATAAATATTACGATGTTAATCGTTCTTGGTATTTTTCATGTAGTACCCGTCTATGCAGGAGATAACGTCTTGAGAGTTCATACTTTTGAGCTTGATGACGTTGATGAAATTGAAATTAATAGTACGGTAGGGTCCATTGATCTTCGACTGGTAGAAGGTAAGGAGATGAGAGTGGAAGTTGATATTGAAGCAGAAGACAGGTTTTTTAGACGCAATATTGATGTGGATGACATTGATGTGGAAGTCAGAAGGCGAGGAGACAAATTAATTCTCACGATTGATGAAGATTACATCAAGGCCGATTGGTATATAGAACTGCCAGTTGTGAATTATATTGATATTGATATGGGCGTTGGAGAAATAGATGTTGAGATAGGGGCTAGTAATCTTGATATTAATTTAGGTGTTGGGGAAATTGATATCGTTGCACCCTTGGCTAGCACAGGTGAAATTGAAATTTCCGCGGGGGTTGGTGATACAAGCATATTAGGGACATCACAAGTCAATAATTCACGCGTGATAGTTGCGTCTGAAAGTGAAGGCAGAGGTGAGGGTGAATTATCGATAGAAGCAGAAGTAGGTGTTGGTGATATTACAGTTGAATTACTTTAATAATCGGACAATTAAGCTTTGATTCAGATTGGACTGTTTTGATTCAGTTTCAATTCAGTCGTTAAAGGTTAATGTGCTCCCCATATTTATCTTGAGATTTACAAGATGTGGGGAGCACCATGAGATCAAATTTTTCATCAGTACTATTATTCATTTCCATTCTGGCTGGTGGTTGTGGAGGCGGCGGCGGAACGAGCAACGCAGTAACTGAAATAACGAATACACCTACGCTTAACGAAGCCGCAGTCACTGCAACATTTGATTTAACCACAGTTAGCGAAGTTGATCTTAGTGTGCAGGATTTTGCTGCTTATGTGGCTCAGGCTCCCAAAGGGTGGCAGGATATTGTCGGTCCAATAAATAATGCACGTGCCACATTGGGGCGCATATTATTTTATGATCCAAGATTATCCAGTAATAATGAGGTTTCCTGTGCTACATGCCATTCTCAACAAGCCGCTTTCGGTGACGCCAGAAATAACAATGCTACCAGTCAGGGGGTTAATGGACGCACGGCTAAAAAATCTCCGCAGTTGACTAATGTCGCTTTGCATCTCGGTGGCAGAATGTTTTGGAATCAGCTCGCTGAACACTTGATTGATCAGGCCGATAATCCAATTCAGGATACTAATGAAATAAATGAAACATTTCCTGCTTTGTTAGTTGAATTGGCTGAGGTTAATTATTATGAGCAGCTCTTTATTAACGCCTTTGAAAATACACCGGGTAGTAATATTACTCAGCTACGCATACAAGAAGCGATTGCTGAATTTGAAAAAACCTTACTCAGTTTTAATTCACCTTTTGATAATAATAATTTAAACCAGCAGGCTCAGAATGGTTTAAATCAATAGAACGGCAACAATAATCAGTGAAGTAACTGTCATGGGCGGGCAGAAGCAGTTGCTTCATTCAATATGGTACCTGATGCTGGTATCGCTGCCGGCGGAGGTATTGGTATATTTTCGCAACGTATCGATATAGGTTTGGATCAGGATAATATCGATACTACCTCATTTAAAACCACATCTTTGCGGAATGTTGAGGTAACAGCCCCCTTTACACATGTAGGGCAACTCGCAACATTAAATGATGTCATGGACTTTTATGCCGATGCACCAGGAACAGGACCGATAAATAGAGCAACAACTGATCCACGGGTTCAGAATATTGGTTTGAATAATCAGGACAGGCAGGCGCTCATTGCTTTTCTGGAATCACTCACGGATCAGAGTTTTTTAAGCAACCCTTTATTTTCAGATCCATTTAATAACTAGTTGTAAATCGTAATAAAACCAGACAGGTTTATATCTTCTGAAGTCATAACACTGATATTTTTTTATTTAGGCTAGAGTTTGCCAAGAGCTCCAAAAACAAGTGTAAATGTATGCCTTCGGCCAGAAGCGGACGTTGAGTTACAGTATCAAAACAGTCTAAGAAAATGTATTTTTTAATACGGAATAAAAAAAGCTTAATTTTAAATAGGCAAACGCCCAAAAGTTATTAGCACTATTAGCCTTTTTATCCCCATTGGGGCTATAACACAATTGCCTTCATCCATTGCACTAACTGCTAGACTGCTGCTATCTTCAATTAAACTAAAAAATAGTCCAATTCGTTTTACAGGCTCTGTGTAACTTGTTTGATTTTAGTCAGCCGCTTAAAGCTTGTATCACTTTAGTTTTATGACTCATTTGGGAACAATAAGTTTTGATATTATTCGAAGATAATTATAAGAAGGGGAAAAATAATGAAAACAGATGATAAGTCACAAAACAATGAAATAGCACCAAAGCAATCAATTAATATTGAGATTATTGGAGGACCTTTTGACAAAATCACCACTGTTCTTGAAGAGTTTGAACCAGGCCAGAATGAATTTATCCGTCCGCTGGAAAGTTTTGGCGTAGAACCGCGTAGTGTAGGTGAGGTGGAAAGTAGAGAAGTAGAAGTTACAGTACCTTCACGCTTGCACCCTACTGTTCTTGATATGAATCGCTTTAATCTCAACAAGCCTGGTGGTGGTGGACTCGGTTTTGCCATCGAAGTGTATATGCATGCAAAAGTACGTTCTACAAAAAATCCGGATATTGTTGTTAAGGGTGAACGTACTTTATTAATGCAACACTATGGCCTGCTTTTCAAGCAGTTACTGAATTATCCCGGAGGTTTCGAGATTGAGTTGCATGACCACGAACGTCGCCATATTGGTATGGGATCTTCGATCGGCTCAATGGTAGCTATGGCTATTGGTATCAATGAAGTCCTAGGTAGGCCTTTTACCGGACGAGAATTACGCCGGATTATTGGTTATAACTACTGTGAAGAAAGCCCCATTGGTGATAAATATTTGCTGCCAGGATTTGAAACAGGTATGGGAGCCATGGCCAGTATTAATGGCGGCTGGATTTTAGGTACAGATGATTTGGAGATGGCCTATCGCATACCGCTTGAGGATACCAAATGTATCGCTTTTATCCCGGATGTGCCAACTCTGGAAGACGAGTTTACCGGTAAGGATACTGCTGCGGCATCGGAAGCAGAATTGCTATTGCGCCGCGGTCGTTACCTAGATTCCTTGCAGTCCGGTGTTAAATCGCAAATTCTGCTCTGTGACATGTTGCCAGCAATGATAAAAGGTGATCTAAAAACTATTGGTGATTCAATGTTTGACCTTTGTTACCTAGGTTCCAAACGTGCTGAATGTGAGACCCATGGATCCTTTGGTGCGCCTGTTTACGGATACCTCAGTGCCTTACGTGAAATCGGTGTTGAGATCACCGGCATGAGCTCAGTAGGACCGACTCTATTTGCTTTAACTCGTGACGATGAGACCTATAGTCGAGTGATCAAATATCTGAAGTCAAAAGGGATTGCAGACAGTCGCATCATTGAAACCTCTGTAGATAACGTAGGTGCTCGAATTAAGGAGAACGGTGTAGAAAGGCCTTTTCAAACAGAGGGATGGTTGCAAGGTTAGTATATCTGAAAGGCTGTCAAACACCTCATTTCGATAGTCTCTTAGAGCCCGAGACGAGCTGCTGCTTTTCTGGCATTGCTGACAAAGGCGCGAACCTTGGTTAAATCTTTGTTCATACGGTCTCCCGGGTGATTGGTATGAGTATAGGAATCGACACCCCATGGCCTTACAGCTTCAATGGCTTCCGCGACATTATCTGCTGACAGCCCTCCAGCAAGGATAACGGGTATCGAAACCGCTTCCACAATTTGCCTACTGATAGACCAATCATGGGTCATGCCGGTTACTCCTGTAATAGTGCTCTCGCTATCGGCTACTGAATCAAGTAACAGGTAATCAGCAAAAGCGGAGCGTTCAATTGCAACGTCAACGGCGCTCGGGCCATTCACTGGAATAGCCGCCATGATCTTAATCTTTTGTAGACGTTCACGCACCTGCGCCAAGTCGTCGGTAGTTAGATTTCTGGCCGCTAGGTGGACTGCATGTGGCTGAACTTCAGTAGCCATTTCACAAATCGTGTCAAGGTCCGTAGATAATGACAAGGCGATACCTAGAGCAGGCCCATCGATGGCAGCAAAGATATCGCGCGCCTGCTTAATACTAATTTCCTCTGGGACCGGTATACCGCCTTTTACCACTAGCCCAATTAAATCTGCCCCAGCGTCAACCGTTTCAACAGCATTTTTAACCGTGGTCAAACTGTAAAATTGTATTTTCATTAAATAAATCCTTTTTTTATTTTATCCAGAAGCTTAATATTTTTTATAAGGAGATTGTAGCTAAGTATTGGGCAAAAAGCCCTTATCTCTGGATTTGATTTGAAGTTGTCGTTCGATATGGCTAGGAAACCTAAAAGAGTTAACGTCCGCTTTGGGTCGAAAGCAGACATTCAGTATATACTCTTTTCGGTCAAAGCCTGATATTGAGATTTTTTAAAAGATATTGTTTGGCATTATCTTATATCTATCAACTATTGTTCCAATTCTGTGTAAAACCCGGAAACATTGAGTGTGACTACAATATCTTCATCGCTTCGATTATTCAGGTACCAGCCATGTATACCACTAAATGGAGCTTTTAGTGTGCCGCTCTCTTTCCCTTCGTTATGAATTTTGTAATACATCAATAACCCTGGTTCATCACCAATGCGATCTGTATGCCCATGAAATTCAACTTCCAGTAATTGCGGGTTAGCCATAGCTACAGACCATTCATAAGCAACGGTATCCCCTTCAAGAATACCTAATTTATACTCAAGGGCTTCATAAGCATAAACTGGTATTTCATAGCTACCAGTTTTATACGTGACCGTACTTTCGTGGAAAGTGTTTTCACTAAGTGGGATATCAATCCAGCCATTCACTGGTTCAGGTAACTGAGCGCAAGAGACAAGAAGAGAAATTGGTATTAGTAAAAGTAAATATTTCATAAATTAATCCTTTGAAGTTAAAAACTACGATAAACACGCTTTATCCCAAGGAGAAAGCCAGTAAAAACGCCTAAAGTCACACCTGAGAGTAAAAACCACATAAAAAAATCACGCAGCGGTCTGCTTCTAAATAGCTCAGTAAAGTCCAGTCTATGCAGCCCCAGATGAAACCAGCGAAAGCCTTTGTTAGCGGCATCATATTTTGCTGAAATAGAACCATCTAATGAGCTTAAATAATAAATTGTTTTTTCATTATTATTTGCTATTACTTTGTATACAGGAAAGCTGACTTGATTATGGTATGAAAAATAATAGTTATCTTCTTCATAGAGCATAGAGGCTTCTTTTATACCGTCTTCAGCAAGTATCGCAGTTGCAAGGTTATACAATTCATTTTCCGTTAGAGTAGATGGTCTTAAATTATCTGCTCTGTATCTATTCATTTCTTGATCGGTATTTATGCTGGTGATAAATAATGAACCTTGCAAGTTCATACCGCTTAACATGACAGGACTATTCTCTAATGGAAGTTCATTAATTAATTCTAGCGTCAAATTGATTTGATCCAAGTTAAAAGTGCCGCCCTGGATAGCTAGTCTTTCCTGAGTAGCACCTGATGGTTCAAATAAGCCCCAGGGCTGCATGGAAAATAATCCACTCAGCATCCAAGTGAACGTTAAAAGGCCAAACACTAGACCAACATAGTGATGCCAAAGAGCCATACCTCTATAAGGAGAGTGTTTGCCATTTTTCCTGACTTTATACTGTTTCACGCCAATATAAATCCCCGTTACAGTGAGAAAGGTTCCAAGAACTGAGAGCCAGATGACAGTTTGGTTCCAGAGCTGGGCTTTCTCTCTTAATACTGTGGGGTATAACCAGTGAATTACGGGACCAAGGTACCCCCAAATTCGTTGTTCACGTGTAGTGATCTGAACTATTTCACCAGTGAGACTTGATATGTACCATTGCGTTCCAGCTTCGTCATTAGCCTGAAACTTGTAGAGTGGGCGATGCGGATTGTAGGATGGATATACTGTCCACTGATCGTTACTAATGCTTGCTTTAAGTGTTGGTGCAGGATATTGATGTCGGTTTGCAAACTCATTTGCTATAAGCTGTGCCTGACTTTCTGAAATACCAAAAATCTGCTCTCCACTTTTAAGATTTACGCCGCTAATTTGTCCATATTCTGAGACTAAGAATAAGACAGGTTCTTGGTTCAACATGTGAATTTGAAACTGGCTATATCCAATGCTTGCAAGATCGCTTTGGTCTAATTGAGAACAACAGTTCGTAAAATCCAAAGTCGCTAAAGTTTCGAGTTGCTGCTCAGCACTTAATTCTGGGTAAGGCTTATACATCATCACAAAGCCAGACAGGCACCACAGTAATAGTATGAGACTAATACCGATACCTAAATAACGATGCGTAAGAACCAAGAATCTATTCATATTGAAACTATATAGCGAGATGAGCCAGCTTTACACTATAAAATGAAAGGCTTGCTTCCAGGCTTAATTATGATTGACATCCTTAGATGTGATTAAAAGTTATAATCAGCCGTTATACTCAAGGTTCTGGGTTGACCAACTAACCAGGTTGTTGAGTAATAGTTCGACGATGCGTATAACTCATCAAACAAGTTTGCCGCTTTAAAGGTCAGCCCCAAATTGCTATCAATATCCCAACGCAGAGAAGCATCAACCACGGTATAAGAAGGTATTGGATTGATACTATGGAAACGTTCCCCAACATAACGTGCATCGGCAATTATTCTGAATTTATTATCCCACTGCCAGGCAAACCCAAGATTCGCAGATTCTTCTGGGATAAAGTTTGGAGTGACTCCAGTGGCAGTTTCTGCATTTAAAAAGGAAATATTACCGTAGAGCTGAATGCCATTGTTGAATCCATAATCAAGCCCTAGCTCGACACCTTGTGAAGTTTGTTTCGGGATCACAATAAGATCAAGTGGATTGCCTGAATCGGGATCATCTTCGGTCAGGTTTTTTCTGGTGATATCAAAAATCGCAGCATTCCATTGCAAGCGTGTATTGTTGGCCTGGTTTTTAATACCAACTTCAAACTGTTCACTTTCAATCAAATCTGATTGTCGATTAGAAGCCGATGCCGTCACAATAGAGTTACTGGGGTGGGTGGCTCCAGTTCCATATTGTACATAAACAGCAGTAGTCTCTGAGATATCAAAGACGGCGCCAATGCGACCAGTCAAGGCATCAGTATTTTGGTCAATTGGGACTTGTCCCAGCCGTACATAGTCAGTGGAGAAGTCATCAAAACGCAAAGCTCCTACCAACGCAACTGTATCAGTTAGATTATATTTTGCCTCGGCAAATACGGCTGCCTGCTTCACATCAGAGATGTTATCAGTTTGTACCGGAGCATTGGTTAAACTTAATAAGGTTCCTGGTTGAAAGTTTGTTGCATCAACCGTATCAAAATCATTACTAAAATCTAAGGGGTCAGGGTTAGCTGAGCCAAAATTACTTGGTCGGACAAATGATATGTTATTTACCTCAAAGCCAGTTGAGACATTTAAACGATTATCGGCCAGTTTGAAACTCAGGTTTGAACGCAAACCATTATGGCTCATATCATGTCCAATCACTAAAGGATCGAAACGATTGACCAACTGAGTAGCAGGGTCGTAAGTATAAAATTCTGAATTGCTCCAGTAACGGTCAGTCGATAAGCGGTATATTTCAGTCACCAAATTGGTAGTATCAGATACAGACCAATCAGCTTTGACACGGACAGATGAATCTTCATAACTTATTATTGAATCAGCGACATTAAAATTTGACTCGAGCAAAGCATCAACAAAACTGTTATTGATTATCGGGCTGCCAAAGTATTTCATAGGCTCTTGATCGCCACGGTCATAACGCGCACTTAAACTGAGATCATTAGAAATATCGCACTGCAATGCCAAGGAAAACATTTCGGCCTTACTTTCACCGTTATTAATCCAGTTATCAGATTGATTGTTGCTGTAATTTACGCGGTAGGCTATAGAGTCGGTAATTTTGTCAGTGTAGTCCAGGCCAATAAATCGAGTGCTATTTTCACCCAAGGTCAATCTAACTGCTCCACTGCGATCAAATTGTGGTTTTTTGGGAATGATATTCATTGCCCCCCCAATACCACCTTCACCATAGATAACTGATGAAGGGCCTTTTAGAATTTCAATTTGTTCAACTCCCCAGGTATCAAATGGAAAAGTAATCGTGCCTGCTGCGGTGAAATAATTACTACCATCATAAAGTTTAGTGACACTTCCCTGACCGCTGAATCCACGTGCCGTAATACTGGAATGACCATTACCAGGATTAGCGTCATTTATAAAGCTGGCACTTCGCGTTACTGCATCTAGTACACTAGTATCAATCCTGGCCCGAATGGCATTCCCATCAAGTACATCGACAGTGGCTGGGGTCTCAAGAATGCCTAAATTTAAGCGGCTGCCTGTTACACTATCCAGTCGGCTCTGTGTGCCAAAGATAATGATTTCTTCAATTGCTTCAGCAGCATTAGCTGTTTGAATGAAGCTCGCCACAACACTCGCCGTTATTGCTGAAAGTAATGTTTTTTTGAATCTTACAAAACATACCGATTGATAATTTCTCATAAGTTATATCCGCTATTTTTAATTAGAGGGCTGAAGAAACCGTTCTTTGATTTAAGGAGGGATAATGCACGAACTTATTGAAATTTGACTAGCTTTAACTGTTATAGAACTGTTTATTAACGTTAATGAAAATGTTAATTATTCTTATTATCTTTAAAAAGTTAAATGTCTGCTTTGGATAAAAAGCGAACTCTTAGCATGTTGAAGATTATTCGTCTTCCAGTAAGGTTATCAGTGACGAAGTATCCCAGCGATTGCCGCCATTAGCTTGTATCTGAGCATAATAACCATCAACAATCTTGGTGACA
>JAURLP010000036.1 GCA_030831165.1 Gammaproteobacteria bacterium
ATTACAGCTATAATTATTATTATCAATACCGTCAAAACCCAATACTTCACCAGGTAAATAAAACCCGGTGATTTGCTCTACGCCATCATCATCAATCAGGTAGGTTTTTATTGAACCAGATCGAACAGCGTAAATGGATGTAAAACTATCTCCTGCACGATAAAGGTGATCCCCTGACTGTATGGGGCGGCCACGCTGAATTATGTTATCCAGTCGATCTATGTCTTTCACATCCATAGCGAGGGGTAGACATAAACCTTTCAAATTGCAATTAGTGCAGGATGCCTGAATAAAGCCATGTGAACATGTATCATTTTTAAGCGCAACATTTGACATGGGTCTAATTAGCCACCTTAATTATGAATTATTATGCTGATGGCGCAATATTACCTGTTGCGTTCACATCATGAAAGCCTGTAGCACATTATTTAACAGGTTATAGCCTTTTGCAGTGGTACGAATAGTACCTGACGCTAGCAGGCCTTCACTTTCAAGCTGGCTTAAAACCGCTTTAATTTGCTCAAGTCTTATTCCGGTTCTGTTTTCAAAGAGCTCTTTGTCTACTCCTTCACGTAGACGTAATGCATTCATCATAAACTCCAAGGCCAGATCCTGATCTGGAATAGGGCTTAGATCAGCCAGATATTCTTTAGTTGGATCGAGGTAAGCCAGGGGTTGTCTGGTTTTTCTTGTTCGAACGATGAGCTTATCATGCAATAAGCTGATTTTGCCGTGTGCCCCTGCGCCAATACCCAGATAATCGCCAAATTGCCAGTAATTGAGATTGTGTTGTGCCTGTTTATCAGCCTGGCTAAAAGCTGAAATTTCATAGCGTTGAAAGCCGTTATTTTCAAGTAAGGCGATACCGTCCTCATGCATGCTTTCAATTAATGCGGTTTTAGGGAGCTTGGGTGGCTGGCTATAAAATACGGTATTTGGCTCTATTGTTAATTGATACCAGGACAAATGTGATGGTTTGAATACCAGGGCCTGATTTAGATCATGCATTGCCAGTTCCGGCGTTTGACCAGGCAAGCCAAACATCAAATCAAGATTGAAATTTGAAAAGCCTGCCTGCAGTGCAATATCAGGAGCAACTAAAGCTTCACGATCTGAGTGCACGCGCCCCAGCTTTTTTAAAAAATGTGCTTCAAAACTTTGGATACCGATAGAAAGTCGGTTAATCCCTGACGCACGAAATTCTGAAAATTTATTTTGCTCAAAAGTTCCAGGGTTAGCCTCGAGCGTGATTTCAGCATCCTTATCTATTGGAATAATTGAATTAATTTCTTGGAGTAAATAAGCAAGAGAGCTTGCAGAGAACAGGCTAGGGGTCCCTCCTCCTATAAAAATAGAGTGCAAGTTCCGGCCCTGGGCGTAGGCGTGGTCAATGCGTAAATCCTCCAACAAGGCTTCAATATATTGCTGCTCAGGAAATGAATTTTTAAAGGCGTGAGAATTGAAGTCACAATAAGGACATTTTTTTAAACACCAGGGAATATGAATATATAGACTTAAAGGCGGTAATTTTTTTAGGCTATCTGCCTCTAAGTTAGTCATAGTGCCAGTGCTTTATTAGTTCCTGAATGGCTTTAAAGCGATGGCTCATTGTGTTTTTAATTTCTGGAGAGAGTTCGGCTGATGCGCAATCATGGCTGGGAACATAAAAAATGGAATCATAACCAAAGCCAAAATCACCTTTTTCTTCGAACAATATACTACCCTCCCAAGTGCCCTGAAATATCAATGGCATTGAGTCATGCGCTGAACGCAGGAATGCTATGACACACTGAAATCGAGCAGTCCTTTTTGCAGCAGGGATGCCTTCGAGTTTTTTTAGCACTAATTGATTATTCGCGGCATCATTTTCCTGACGAGATAAGTTGGTGCCCGCATAACGCGCAGAGTAAATACCAGGTTCTCCATCAAGTGCATCTATCTCTAGGCCAGAATCATCGGCAATAGCGGGCAATCCCGTATGCTGAGCTGCGTGGCGCGCTTTTATTATGGCGTTTTCAACAAAACTTAAGCCATCTTCTATCGCCTCAGAAAAATTAAATTCACTTTGGGATACTAATTCAAGATTTAGAGAATTAAGTGTTTGCTGCAATTCTTTCAGTTTGCCCTGGTTGTTACTGGCTAGTACTACTTTAGTCATGGTAATAAAGTCGGGATGGTTTAATTGATATAGAGTTTTTCTGTCCAACTCAGAGGATAAACAGGGCCACTATTTTCGGGTTGAACCTCAATATTGAAACGTAAGTTTTCGGCATTGGAAAATTCAAACTGACCTATATAGTAAATCGCATCGCCTTCCTTAACTTCAATAAAATTGATCATTGAATTCTGGCTTAAGAAATTAGCTTTTTCTCCTGTTACTCTGGCGGAAACAGCCTTGCCGGTATTTTTAATCACGGAAATATTCAGAAATGCATTGCGTGCTGATCGGACAATGCCATAACGATCTGCAATTTCAGGGCTGATAAATGTACTGTTAACGGCAATATAATGCACCGTGTAATCACCAAAAGTCTGCGATTGCTCTGCGTTAGCCAAAGCTGAAAAAAACCATGATGAAACAAGGAGACATGCTGAAATTATTTTGAAATATTTAGTCATCGTTTTATTTGGAAATTTGGTAAATGGCATTAATGCCAAAAAAGTTTGAGTTAAGGTTCATCAAGATAGAATTCTTATAATTCTCATCAACTACTGTACGGTTTAAAACTTTAATATTTTTTTCTTTGCATAAAGCATCAAAGTCTTTGATAGTGCAGAAATGTATATTAGGCGTGTTATACCATTCATATGGAATATAAGGCGATACTGGCATACGGCCCTTGGCAATTAAATAAAATCGATAGCGCCAATAAGCGAAGTTGGGAAAAGTAATGATGCATTTTTTACCGATTCGCAGCATTTCATCTACAAGCACATCAGGTTTTTGCACGGCCTGTAAAGTTTGAGTTAATAAGACGGTATCGAAACTATTATCTGAAAAATTAGCCAGTCCTTTATCCAGGTCTTGTTCGATAACATTAATGCCGGCGAGCAGGCATTTCGTAATGTTGTCTGGGTCTAAATCCAGTCCACAATCAAAGATATTTTTTTCCTGTTTTAATAGCGTTAGAAATGAACCATCACCACAACCTAAGTCAAGCACCTGACTCTGGGGCTCAATCCAACCTTTTATAATGCTTACATCAGCTCGCATGATCACTTTTCTCACTGCTATTGGCAGACTCATTTGCAACAACTGATAAATAGGCAGATAGGCCTTCCAGATAACGAGGTACGGGCAACAGGAAAGCATCATGACCACCGTCAGACTCTACTTCAAGATAAGACACCTGTCGCTTAGCCTTTAACAGAGTGTCGACTATTTCCCTGGATCGTTCTGGTGGAAAGCGCCAGTCTGAGCTAAAAGATACGACTAGAAATTTGCAGTTGCCTTGAAGAAAAGCTTTGCTCAGGTCACCTTCGTAATCAACGGAAGGATCAAAATAGTCCAGTGTTTTGGTGATCAGCAAATAAGTATTTGCATCAAATTTATTGGAGAAGCTTTCCCCCTTATATTGCAAATAGCTTTCAACCTGAAAATCAGCATCGAAACCAAAATTTAATTTACCAGTGCTTAAGTCCCTGCCAAAGTTTCTTCCAGTCAAAGAGTCTTTGCCGAATCTCTCACGCATGGCACTGTCCGATAGATAAGTGATATGACCAATCATTCGAGCAAGAGTTAAGCCTTTTTTCGGGTAAGTGCCATGTTCGTAATAATGGCCTTGATGAAAGTCCGGATCAGAAGTAATCGATTGTCTGGCAACTTCATTGAAGGCAATATTTTGTGCTGATAACTTGGGTGCAGCAGCAATTACTATTGCATGACGCAGGCGTTCCGGGTAGGAAATTGCCCAGCGTAATACCTGCATGCCACCCAGGCTGCCGCCAATCACCGCCGCCCACTGCTCAATACCAAGATAATCGGCTAATCGTGCCTGACTATTAACCCAGTCTCTTACTGTTACAATCGGGAAGTCAGGGCCAAAAGGTTTTCCATTAGCGGGGTTTATGGATGTGGGCCCGGTGCTGCCGGCACAGCCGCCAAGGTTGTTCAGGCAAACTATAAAAAACTTGTTGGAATCGATGGCTTTGCCTGGGCCGATACAATTATCCCACCAGCCAGGTTTTTCATCTTCTTCGCTATGAAAGCCAGCGGCGTGATGATCGCCGCTTAAAGCATGACAAATTAAAACAGCGTTGGACTTATCGGCATTTAATTCACCATATGTTTCGATCATCAGATCGTAGGAGTCAATGATTTTGCCACTGCGCAGGGGCAAGGCTTCATCAAAATGAATACATTGGGGTTGAACAATGCCAACGGAGTCTTTAAGAGCTGATTGGTTCATATTTAATGACTAGTCTAAATACCTATGACAACAGGCGGAAACAGACGCAAGCTTTGGGCCAGACCTTGCACTAACATGGTTTCAACAACCTGTATGCCAAGAAAAACGAAAATAGGTGAAAAATCCAGCCCACCCATAGGAGGGATGACTTTATGGACTTTTTTCATAATGGGTTCCAATAGTTGGTGAATAAGGAGTAAAACGGGATTCCCGCTATAGGGGGCTATCCAACTGGCGATTATAGAGATCAATAAACCGTACTTATAAATTTTTAATATGAAAGCCAGTAAACCAATACTGGACCAGGCAATAATGGTCCCCAAATCGACCAAACCAAGCCCTCCGGCGACCAAGAGCATAACGCTGGTAGCAACAATGTTTAACAGCAGGGCCAAAATTAATGAGGCGAAATCGAAACCTTTGTAGCCCGGAATCATCTTCCGCAGGGGGGTTACTAGTGGAGCAGTAATTTTCACGATGGCCTGAGATACCGGATTATAAAAATCAGCACGGGCCGCTTGCAATAAAAAACGGATGACGACTGCAAATATATACAGCCCCCCAAGGGTATTGATAATTAGTAGTAGAGACTGGCTTATTGAACTTCCCATGTGTCACTCATTTGTTTTTGTTAATTATTTGTCAGACAAAAGCGCCAGCTCTTCTGATCTGGCTTTGGCTTTTGCAACTGCTCGTGCAATGATATTGCTGAAATCATCTTTTTCAAATTGGGCCAATGCTGCTTCAGTGGTTCCTCCTGGTGAGGTTACCTTGCGACGTAGTTCAGCAACATCGCCGTCACCGGAAAGAGCCAGCTTGGCTGCCCCAAAGGCCGTTTGCAGAGCCAATTTATTTGCGATAGCAGGATCAAGTCCCTGAGCAATAGCGGCGGCCTGCAGAGCCTCGATAAAAAGGAAAAAGTAGGCGGGCCCTGAACCGGATAAGGCGGTTACTGTGTCTATGTCACTTTCGTTCTGGAGCCAGCAAACCATTCCAACTGCTGACAAAATAGATTGTGCTTGCTGCCGTTGATCTTCAGTGGCACAAGAATTGGCATATAAAGCGGATGCTCCAGCCTCCACCAGAGCTGGTGTATTAGGCATGCATCGTACGATGGCTTGTGAATTTGAACTGAGTGATTCCAGGGTTTTTATGGAAATGCCCGCAGCGATTGAAATTAATAAAACAGTTTTAGCATTTAAAGCATTTTGCAAAGGTTGCAATACTTTCTCTACTAGTAGTTGCGGTTTTACAGCTAAGACAACAATATCAGCCTCACCGATAACAGTTGGATTATCAGTAGAGACATTTATATTGGTGTCATTTTTGAGTTTTTCGAGCTGCTCAGCATCAGGGTCTGAAGCCCAAATTTTCGCACAGGGATAGCCCTTGGCAAGCAAGCCTTTTATCAGGGCTGTTGCCATATTCCCGGCACCTATGAAGGCTATGGATTGATCTTCATTAAACATGCGCGATATTGTACATGAAACAGTGTATTTAGACTTAATTAAGCTTGAATGGAATTATTAGCGCCATTTGGATAGCCAGTATACTTTGGACTTTGCCTGCCCTAGCTTCTCACTAATAAAGAGTTCTATACCAAGGTATCAAGTTAGGTGTGGCAGGAAAATGTGTTAAGGGTAATCAACAATGAATAAAGTTAATTTCTGGGGCCAAAAATATCAGTACCGATACGCACAATTGTTGAGCCTTCGGCAATAGCCGCTTCCTTGTCGCTGCTCATCCCCATCGAAAGATGCTGACAACTATTAAAACCTTGCCTCTGAAGATTATCCCTGGCTTGAGCGAGCAAACGAAAGCTAGCTCTTTGAGCCTGAATATCTTTTCCCGGCGCAGGAATGGCCATTAAACCTGCAAATTCAATATTGTTTAGGTCTTTCAAATCATGGGCCAATTTTTCCAGGCCTGATAGGGCGACGCCTGCTTTGCTGCTTTCAGAATCCAGGTTAACTTGAAGCAATATTTTTAGAGGAGGCAGGTGTGAAGGGCGTTGTTCACTCAGCCGACGAGCAATTTTGCTGCGATCAATACTGTGTACCCAGTCAAAGAGTGACGCGATAGTTTTTGTTTTGTTAGATTGGATAGGGCCGATAAAGTGCCACTCCAGATCATACGCCGCTAATGCCAGAATTTTTTTCTCGGCTTCCTGTGTGTAGTTTTCACCGAATGCTTTTTGCCCGCATTCAATAGCCTGGATGATATTTTCTTGGGGCTGAGTTTTGCTAACAGCAAGCAACTTAACCGAGCCGGAAGGGCGCCGGTATTTTTTTTCAAAGAGTGAAATTTGATGGCGAACTTCAAGGATTCTTTCTGGTATGCTGGCGCTCATGGGTCCACAGAATATCTATTTTAAAGATTTTATTATAGGGGGTTAAGCCAACGATGAATATTCAAGAACTATTAAATTTCAGTGTGCAGCAAGGCGCATCAGATCTACATATTACAGCAGGCATGCCACCCTTGATTCGAGTCGATGGAGATATTCGTAGAATTAATGTTGATGCAATGGATCACAAAGAAGTTCATGGGCTTATTTATGACATCATGAATGACAAGCAGCGTAAGGATTATGAAGAATTTCTAGAGTCAGATTTTTCTTTTGAAATTCCTGGTCTGGCTCGATTCAGGGTTAATGCTTTTGTCCAAAACCGAGGCGCAGCAGCGGTATTCCGAACGATTCCATCAAAGGTGTTGTCCATGGAACAGTTGGGAATGGGTGAAATTTTCAGAAAAATTTCACAGAATCCTCGCGGTCTTGTTGCCGTCACAGGTCCTACAGGTTCTGGTAAAAGCACGACTCTTGCTGCGATGGTGGATTACATCAACGATACTCGATATGAGCATATTCTAACTATTGAAGACCCAATAGAATTTGTGCATCAAAGCAAGAAGTCACTGGTTAATCAGCGCGAGGTTCATCGAGATACGCATGGTTTCAATGAAGCATTACGTTCAGCGTTGCGAGAAGATCCGGATATCATTCTGGTTGGTGAGCTGCGTGATTTGGAAACCATCCGATTGGCGCTGACCGCAGCAGAAACCGGCCACTTGGTATTTGGCACCTTGCATACCACCTCAGCTGCAAAAACGATTGACCGTATTGTTGATGTATTCCCTGCGGCTGAAAAAGGCATGGTGCGATCCATGTTGTCAGAATCTTTGCAGGCCGTTATTTCGCAAACATTATTGAAAAAGGTCGGCGGTGGCAGGGTGGCAGCGCATGAAATTATGATAGGGACATCTGCTATTCGAAACCTGATTCGTGAAGATAAAATTGCACAAATGTATTCAGCTATTCAAACCGGAGCTCAGATTGGCATGCAAACATTAGATCAATGCCTTAAAGATTTGGTTGCTAAAGGCTTGGTTGATCGTAATGAGGCAAGATCCAAAGCTAAGTCAGGCGATAGTTTTTAATCGTTACGCAAGCTCAGAACAAAGAGGTTTAGGGGTTTTCTGTGGATGCAAACCAGTTTTCAAGAATGAGTTGAGCTGCAATCGAATCAATAGCGTCACGGTCTTTATAGGTTTTGCCATGGGCTTCGGCCATATTTCTTCGGATATCTTTAGCTTCGCGGCTACTAAGTCTTTCGTCGACACTATAGCAAGGGATATTAAAGCGACCATTTAATCGCTGTAGGAATTTCTGAGCCCGGAGCGTCATTTGATTTTCAGTGCCATCCATATTGAACGGCATTCCTACGACAAAGATAGAAGGCTGCCATTCCTTTATTAGTTGTTCAATTATGTTCCAGTCAGGGATGCCATCCTGGGCAGGTATTACGGCCAGAGGAGATGCGGTTTGGGTGATATTTTGACCAACAGCAACGCCTATTTTTTTGGTCCCGTAATCAAATGCCAGGGCAGTTAAATGAGCAGACATTAACTTAACAGTCCCAGATCTGTACTTAATTGTGAGAGTTCAAAACCAAGCAGCTCAGCCGCCATTTTGGGCTTTTCACTAAAATTGGTTGAGAAAATCAGTTCTTTATTGGCTGGGCAGTTAAACCAGGCATTTTCAATGATTTCTTGTTCAATTTGACCCGGCCCCCAGCCTGAACAGCCCAAAATAACGAAATAGTTTTCTGGACCTTCTCCCCTTGCGATATCTTCAAGAATATCCCGAGACGTTGTAATATTGAGATTATTTTCCAGGGTGAGAGTGGAATCCCAGGAATTGGAATTACTATCGTGCAGGATAAATCCTTTATTGGGCTCAACCGGGCCGCCACATAAAACTGTCTGAGGTGCTCCTGGGGGTCTTTCATCCTTGATACCTAGTTGCTCAAAAAGTTCGCTGAGGGTAATCGGTAATGGCAAGTTTACTGCCATACCTATGGATCCTTCATCAGAGTGTTGCCACATGTAGATTACAGAATTTTCAAAAAAAGAATCTTCCAGTTGCGGCATGGCAATCAAAAATTGATCGAAGAGGCCTGAAGAATTTGAAGGTGTTTGTTGATCCATAATAGGTATAGGCTTAATTACTGGTAAAAGTATTACTTTGATGAAACTGCCAGGTTCGCACAATTTCGAGTATATCTATTTCTTCTCGAATATCCGGAGGAAAAGGGTCAAAAGGAGCAGCCAGCTGTACAATACGAATTGCAGCATCATCCAGTATTGAATAACCCGAAGAACTTAAAATTCTCACTTCACTCACCTGACCGTCAGGAAACAGGGCCACTAGCAGCCGTAACTGGCCATAAATACCAGCAGCACTGGCTTGCTGTGGATAATTAAAATTACCGACTGCTTCGATTTTTCTGCGCCAGCCATCCAGATACAAAGCATCACGTGCCTGCCGGGTCGATGCGGATGAAATAGTATATTTTCTGGGTCGTTGAGCATAAGCCTCCCGATGAATATCCAGCTGTGCCTGCAGACTCGCCAAGGTCTGTTCAAGTGAGTTTTGTGCAGTCCCCTGGAAGTCCTGGTTTTGAGGCGTATTCAAAAAAGCTTCTTCAGTGTTTAAAAGAGAATTGGAATCAGTACTGGTTAGGAGTTCCCTCTCTGAATTGTTCAGAGCGGATTCGGTTTCAAGAGCAGCAACTTCCTGAATGGTATCGGCGTTAAAGCGTGATTCAAAAGGACTGCTGGGTCGGGCTAATTCATCTTGAGAACCACTCCCTTCCTGATTAGCCTGGGCCAGAAAATCAGGATTATCAGGGGCCTGATTGCTTTCATATTGGGCTAGAGTCACATCAAAACTTGAAGAGGAATTAAGCTGTTCATAAAAAGTAAATCCAACACCCAGGATCAATACGGCATGAACACAAAGTGACATAAACAAGGTAAAGCCAAAGCGCTCATTCGCCAGTGACTGATAGCTGGATTCAATTGGATCTATATCTGCTGAAATAGACAATTAATTCTCCAATTTTGCAGCAATACACTCCATTAAGTCGCCGCCAATATCTAGATCAAATGCAGCATTTAATTCACGAATACATGTAGGACTGGTGACATTAATCTCAGTGAGATAATCACCTATTACATCCAGACCAACAAAGATTAACCCTAACTCCTTGAGTGTAGGCCCAACTTGTTCACATATCCAGCGATCACGATCAGTCAATGGTATGCCTTTTGAACTTCCTCCAGCAGCTAAATTACCACGGGTTTCGTTTAGGGCAGGAATACGTGCCAAGGCATAATCGACAGGCTTGCCATCTATCATTAATATTCGCTTATCCCCCGCTGAGATTTTAGGAATAAATTTTTGAGCCATTATTTGATGCTTGCCAAAATCAGTGAGAGTTTCAATTATGACGCTGAGGTTTGGGTCTTTGGGTTTGATTCTGAATATTGATGAGCCCCCCATTCCGTCCAGGGGTTTAAAAATGACATCTTCATGTTTAGCATAAAATTCTCTCAGCAAGGCAGGGCTGCTCGCTACCAGCACAGGCGTACAACATTGCGGAAATTGAGTGGCAAAAACTTTTTCGTTACAGTCGCGAAGGCTTTGAGGTTTGTTAACAACCAATACGCCTTGTTTTTCGGCCGCCTCAAGAATATAAGTGCTATAAATATATTCGTTATCAAAAGGCGGATCTTTGCGCATGAGGATGACGTCAAAATCACCAAGCGCCTGACGAACAGACTCGCCTAGGGAAAACCAGTTTTGCATATCATTAGCAACACTGAGTGATCTGGATTCAGCCATTGCGACTCCGTCGTCTAGGTACAGGCCAGTCTGCTCAATGTAAGAAAGGCTCCAGCCTCTTTCTTGGGCAGCTAAAAGCATTGCCAGTGTTGAATCTTTCTTAACAGAAATCTTCTGGATAGGATCCATTACGACAGCTAACTTTACAGACATATTTGTATCCACAATAAAAATTGGCTCGATTATATCAAAGAGCCTGACTTAGCGGGTATTTAACTAAGGATAAATAATCACCTTATCTAGGGGGCAATTTGTCAAATGTTGCTACTAAAAAGTTTAGAGGAAACGGCATAAGCCTGCTATATAAATAGATATACAAAATAGATAAATATTCACAATGAGCAATACAGGGTTTGGAGAGGATCGGGGAGGAATAGGGGGATTAGGATGAGTTATGGCGGAGACTTCGCGAGAAGTTATAAAAAAGGGGCAAGTATAAAAGGGTGGAGAGAAAAGGGTAAGGAAAAAAGAACGAGAGGAAAAGAGTGAGAGCAGCACAAGCAACAATACAGAATGACCTGGTTGAGAAGGGAAATTCAATCTCTTTACTGCTTATTGATGATAACCCCCTGGTTCTTGAAACGATCAAAAAACTATTAAAAAAGACTCATTATGAATTATTACTTGCAGACGACCCGTTTGATGCACTTTGCAGTCTGGTTGAAAATAAACCATCGGTTGTTTTTATAGATGCAGCTATGAGCAAGCTTAACGGTTATCAATTTTGTGCCTTGGTAAAAGCACAAGCAAAGTATCAATATATTCCATTGGTTGTCGTGCTGGAATACGCTAATAAAGTGGAACAAGCTAAGGCGCTAGCGGCCGGAGCAGATGCCGTTTTAGTAAAACCTTTTGGTGAAAATGAACTGCTCAATATTGTTGAGGTGACTGGAGGCAAATAGCTTGAACCCGCTGTATGAGGCAACTAAAGTCTTGGGCTTTTACTGTGATAATCTCGTCTTGATGCTAGAGCAGGCTCCGGAAAATTACTGTAATGCTGAGGTTAAAAATGAAAAAGAATTAGCCATTATTGATGCAAAAAAATACAGTGCTCAATTGGCGCTGCTAGAACCATTTTACTCCCCGATGGGAATAAAAAAGAGGTATCCCAGCTTCCAAAACTCTGTAGCTTGCTTGGGCAGGAAAGCTTCCAGAATAATAAGGAACAAACTCTTTTATTAACAAAAATATTTCGCTTAATAAACCAACTACCAGCGACTGGCTGGAGATAAATAACGCATCTTAAAAGTTTGAATTTGATATAATTCCCCAGTTGCAACAGGCTTGGGAGAATTTTGATTGAAATCGCTTGGTTATTATTGGGGGATCAGTGGGGTGGTGTTGATTTTGCTATCTGCAATAGCAAGATTATCTCCCCGTGTGGTTGAAATGTTAAGCGCCCCACTTAGCTTATTGCAATGGCTGCTTCTTGCTATATTCGTCTTATATATGGCTTATGCGGAAGGATATAAGGGCTTCCATCTTAATTTTGCACCACGTGTAATAACCCGCGCTCAAATTTTCCTGATTGAAAATAATATAAATAATTTCTTGTACACACTTTTAGCTCCATTGCTTTGTATGGGCTACATATACTCCACTAAGAAAAGGAAGTTAGTGTCCTTCCTGGTAACCAGTGCAATTATCATCCTGGTTTTATTGGTGAGACTATTGCCTCAACCTTGGCGAGGCATTATTGATGCAGGTGTAGTGTTAGGCTTGCTTTTGGGAATTGCGTCTATTGTTTATTTCTGGTTTCAATCCAGGCATAAGGAATGGGTAAGTCCGGTTCCTGCTGACTTTCCGGACAGTGAAATAACAAAATAAAAATTGATAGCTACTTCTTGCTATTCAGTAAAAAATTACTGGAAGTACGTGGCACAAGAATATTTATAAGTCTTTTGTTAAAAGACTTTTAATCTGGGCAGAAAGAATTTCCCCAATAAAGTCTAAAAACAAGGTATCCAAACTAGAATTAAAGTGCTTTTCTTTGTTGCTGGCTACGACCAACAGAGGAACGCCGGGAAGTCTTGCTTTGAATTTATTTTCATCATGGAAATGTATAGGAATAATGGCAACTGAACTGATATTGGTTGAATCGAGAAAAAACAGACTTGCCTGATCTGAATTTAGTGTGCCGCAATAAGCCCGTTTGCGCTGAAATAGTTTACCAAGAACCTTGCTGGCGAGCTCAAGGGGAAGCAAAAATAAAGGTGATTCGCTTTCTTCAATGTTATCTTCAGTAGCAAAAAACAGTTTGCTGCAGGATGCATCAAATTCTTTCTTTAACTTTTCTTCAATTAAATTTGATAGATCTTGTAAAGAAACAGTATTAATTATATTGAGAACAATGGTACGTGTTTTTTCGAATAGTTCATCGTTCTCTTTAGCGTTTTCAACGAAGCTTTTAATTTTATCCTGTGTTTCATCATTCTTTCTTCTTAGCAGGGAAACCTGACGCTCAAGCAGAGAAATTGCCTGACCACTTTTATGTGATATACGCAGATTAAGCAGCAGGTCTTCATGGGTCGCGAAAAAGTCAGGGTGTTCCATTAAATAATTGGCAACGCTTTCATCATCCAGACTTAAATCGTCAGTTTTGGCGAGAGAATTCTGGGAATTAGTCTTCATAAACTTAGATGTCCTTCATAAACAGTAATCGCTGGTCCGGTCATCAGTACAGAGTTTCCAGCACCATGCCAGCTAATAGTGAGTTTGCCACCTTTGAGCTCAACTGTCACGGTTTCAGATAGTTGAGATCTAAGAATTCCTGCAACGACTGCGGCACAAGCGCCGGTTCCACAAGCCAGAGTTTCCCCGGCGCCACGTTCATAAACCCGTAATCGAATTAGCTCGGGACTTACAATTTGCATAAATCCTGCATTCACTCGTTCGGGAAAAAGCCGATGATGCTCAATAAGCGGTCCAAGTTCAGAGACTGGGGCAAGATCAACGGATTCTACCTGGTAGATGGCATGTGGATTACCCATGGAAAGTGCAGCAATTTCAATAGACTGACCATTGGGTAAATCCAATGGATAAGTTAAAGCTTCTGCTTCGGCTAAAAAAGGAATGACTTTCGGGTCAGTGATTGGCTCGCCCATATCCACAGCAATCTGCCCATCATCCATGAGCTCACAGTGAATAATATTCCCGGTCGGCATGCCCAAAGCGATCTTTTTACTGCTGCTTAGGCCTTTATCGCTTAGGTAGCGGGCAACACAACGAGCGCCATTGCCACATTGTTGAGCTTCTGTGCCGTCTGCATTAAAGATACGGTATTCGAAATCACTTCCTGAAATGCTGGCGGGGCCAATAACCAGTAATTGATCGAAACCAATACCTTTGTGTCGGTCGCTCAGTTCCGGGATACGTTCTAGAGGCACCGGGAGGTCCTGCTGAATGCGATCCAGCAGCATAAAGTCATTACCCAAACCGTGCATTTTGGTAAAACGTAAAGACATTTCTTATCTCTCTAGGTTTCTATGCTGATAAATATATAGACAATTATTTATGGTAGAAGACTTTCCAGGCTTAACTGGTCCTGATAGCTTTCACGCCGTCGGGCCAGGTGAACTGAATCGCCATCAACCAAAATTTCTGCTGCCCGGTTACGGGTATTATAGTTGGAACTCATACCAAAACCGTAAGCCCCTGCAGAACACACGGCCAATAAATCACCCTCTGTAATTGCAAGTTCTCTAGCTTTCCCAAGAAAATCACTGGATTCACAAACCGGTCCAACTATATCGTACAAAACGGGCTCAATCGTTGTATTTTTATTGACCGGGATGATGTCCATCCAGGCTTGATACAAGGCGGGTCTTATCAGGTCATTCATCGCCGCATCAACAATAGCGAAGTTTTTATCGCCATTCTCTTTTAAATATTCAACTTCAGTCAGTAACACTCCTGCATTAGCCGATATGGAACGCCCAGGTTCAAGAATCAGGCCTAAGTTGCTATTCATTAATAGAGGCGCAATTGTTGCCGAAAAATCATAAGGGCTAGGCGGATTTTCATCTTTATAGCTCACCCCTAAACCGCCGCCTATATCCAAATGTTGCAACGTTATTCCAATATCCTTAAGTTTTGCTACTAGCTCTAACAAGCGTTGCAAAGCATCTGTATATGGGTTGAGGCTGGTGAGTTGAGAGCCGATATGACAATCAACACCTATCACTTCGATGCCGGCCAGGTTGTGCGCATGTTGATAGACTTCCAGTGCTCGACCAGTATTAATGCCGAATTTATTTTCTTTCAGCCCTGTCGAAATATAAGGGTGGGTTTGTGCATCAACATCTGGATTTACGCGCAATGAAATAGGTGCAATTAAATTGGTATCAAGGGCAATGGTATTTAAGCGTTCCAGTTCGGCTTCAGACTCAACATTAAAGCAGTGAATGCCGACTTCCAAGGCATGGCGTATTTCCTCCTGAGTTTTACCAACGCCAGAGAAAATAACTTTGTCAGCTGAACCGCCAGCTGCCAGAACACGTTCCAGCTCTCCACCTGAAACAATATCGAAACCAGATCCGAGTTTTGCCAACACATTGAGGACGGACAGGTTTGAGTTAGCTTTAACAGCGTAGCAAATCAAAGCATTTTGGCCAGCAAATGCATTTTTATAAGCGAGATAAGCTTCTTCCAAAGCCTGCCTTGAATAAACATAGCAGGGCGTGCCAAATTTTTCTGCAATTTTGGACAAAGGCACTGCTTCAGCGTAAAGCTGATCATTTTGATAATGAAAGCTGCTCATTAAAAATTAACTCGAGAAAATTTCTGTTATTTCAGGCAGGTTTCCACCTGAAACCATTGGCTCAGGAGGTACCAGTGGCCCTTTTTGCCCACAAGCGCAAATAAAACAAGCTATAAACAGCATTAAAATTGCTTTTTTCATCACTTCGAGTTGTGCTTAAAAGTACGTAAAGCGCGGATTATACTGCCTTAAATAAATTTTTGCTGGTTTAGTAGAGGCGGGGTAGGGCAATCCAGCAAGGAGGCTACGGCTCTCAGTAATTCCGCTTCTTCTGAGGTCACAAGCCCATCCGCATTAATACAGCAAGCCATGGCTTTCAATAGCTTGGGTTTTTGTAATGGCTTCAAGTTTTTTAAGTGGTCAGTAGCTTTTTCCAACACTTCAGTATTGTTTTTAAACTCAGCCTTGAAGGCGATAGCCTTGTTTAGACCGAGGAGGGCTTGAGAATGGCTGAAAGCGGCTTCTGCATCTGCCTCATCAGTATTGCCGATATAACTCAACACGGATAATAAAGCTTCACAAGACCATCCGGCTGAATCGAGATCAACACTCTTGGCATTAGTTTTTGTATCCTGATCAAGGTTGTAACGTAATATTTTGAATATGCACCATTCAAAAACCGACACGTCTTCATCAATGACGATAAGCTGGCTGAGATGGCTCATAAAGGTCCGATATTGAATAGGAGATAGTTGTTTTAAAGCGGGCAGGCTTAGATGGATTATGGTCAAAAACAAGTCTCTTTTAACCCAGCTAACCTGTGTTCGAATTGCTTTCAGGGTTGAGTATTGCTGTGGGTTTAAAACATCTGCCAGAATGGCTAATTGTTTTTTTTCTGTTGCTGGTGAAGAAAGTTCCATTAATAAACAATGCATCAGCATACATGCGCCAAAGGAGCTATGAGCATCTTCAATGATCTCTTCAGGAAGCGAGCTTAGATTATTGGCGGCCATTTTTATATGTTCGGATCCAGGCTCACCAATTGAGTCAATGGCAGATTTTGAAGATGCTGCCGTATTAAATCCGGATATTCGATTGCTTGTAGTTGCCGAAGCTGAAGTGCCTGAATTTGTAGTGAAATCTCCTTTCCAATATGGATCAATTCTGGCAATTCGATCGGCTAAAGGAGGGTGAGTGGCGAATAGCCCAGTCAAATGAGTTTTTAATCCCTGGCTAAAAAGCATATGGCTGATTTCAGATGCATCAGTACTTTTGATGTTAGAGCCTTCCTTGAAACCGCCAATTTTCTTGAGTGCACCAGCTATTCCATTGGGATTACGAGTGAACTGAACAGCTGAGGCATCGGCCAAATATTCACGCTGCCTACTCACGGCGGCTTTAATGATATTGCCAAAAAAGGTACCCCCATAACCAACAATCAACAGGCCGATGCCGAGAACGACGATTCCACCACCCTTTTTGTCAGAGCGGGTACCGTGACGTCGATAAACACTGCCTCGCACGATGTAGTAGCCAATAAGACCAATAACCAGGATGCCATATAGCAACCCCATCAAGCGTATATTTAGCCGCATATCCCCATTAAAAATATGGCTGAATTCATGGGCAACGACACCTTGTAACTCATCACGACTAAGTTGGTGGATACAGCCGCGAGTAATGCCAATAACAGCATCGTGAGCGTTATAACCAGCAGCAAAAGCATTAATGGCAGGATCTTCCATTAAATAGACTGGGGGAACTGGAGTGCCCGAGGCAATCGCAATTTCTTCTACAACATTGAGTATTTTACGCTCATCTGCATCTCGTGTGCCTGTATTAAGCAGATGCCCACCCATTGCTTCAGCGACAACCTTACCGCCACCTCTTAATTGAGCAAGTCTGAATAAAGACCCAAGTGTTACGACCGCAACAACCCCAAGACTGACAAAAATAAAAACATCTGAAGTCGCCAGCGTCAAATCAAAATTAATTTCCCCGGAGGAGTTTTCAGTCAGGCTGAGTGTAAAAATAATGAGCAGGGAGGTTATGATAATGAGACTTATCACGGCGAGACAAAACAAAAACACAAGTTTTCGCGTCGTGTTTCTGGCCTGATCCTGGTGTGCAAAAAAATTCACGCTAAAATTTGCCTATCAACAAACTCGTAAGAGTTTTAAGGTCTTAAAAAGAAACTTTTGGCGCTTGTTGCATTGCTTGAGCGTCTTCATACTCCAAGAGACTGGCATCTTCGCTATGTCCAAAAAAGCCGGCAAGCACTACAGGCGGGAAAGTTTGCTTATAGGTGTTATACATGGTCACGGCATCGTTGAAAGCCTGTCTTGAAAAAGCAACTTTGTTCTCTGTGCTGGTCAGTTCTTCAGATAATTGCATCATGTTTTGATTAGCTTTCAGGTCCGGGTAGGCCTCTACGACAACATTTAATTTCCCCAGAGCGCCTGAAAGCAGGCCTTCAGCCTGACTCAAATCCATCATCGCTGCAGGGTTACCCGGGTTGGCTGATGCTGCCTCAAGGCCTTTCATTGCCTGGTTACGAGCCTGAATAACGGCTTCCAGGGTTTCACGTTCATGTGAAATATAGGCTTTAGCCGTTTCAACTAGATTAGGAATAAGGTCATATCGGCGTTTGAGTTGGACGTCAATTTGGGAAAAGGCATTTTCAAAGCGGTTTTTCAGGGTGACTAATTTATTATAGATACCAATGATCATAAAAATGATGACCGCCAGAATAACCAGGATGATGATGCTTGTAATACTCATAAGCCCTCCGGAATCATAGAAATATTCAGTAAACGTTTTGTTGAACTAGAATAAACACCTAAATTATCGGCGTCTAGCCTTAAATAGCTAAAGTGAGATTAGCTAATCAAAGCCCGCGCGTTTGCGATTGCAATTTTTACTTGGGCTGGAGCAGTGCCTCCGATATGTTTTCTGGAATTGACTGAACCTTCTAAAGTAAGCACATCACTTACGTCATCAGCTATTGAGTCAGAAAAATTCTGAAGCTCTCCCAGTTCTAGCTCATCCAGTCCCCTATCAGATTTAATACAAAAAGCGACTGCTTTACCGACGACCTCATGCGCATCTCGAAATGGCATGCCTTTTTTCACCAGGTAATCGGCAAGATCAGTGGCGGTTGCAAAGCCCTGTGTCGCGGCAATCTGCATATTTTCTTTGTTCGCCTTAATAGCTGGCACCATATCTGCGTAGGCTGTAAGGCAATCTTTCAGTGTATCGATGGTATCAAAAAGAGGCTCTTTGTCTTCTTGATTATCTTTGTTATATGCCAGGGGTTGGGATTTCATCAAGGTTAATAAAGACACGAGGTGACCAAAAACCCTGCCGCTTTTACCACGAATTAATTCCGGAACATCAGGGTTTTTCTTTTGCGGCATGATAGAAGATCCAGTACAAAATCTATCGGGCAAATCGATGAAATTAAATTGTGATGAAGTCCAAAGTACCAGCTCTTCTGAAAATCGTGACAGATGCATCATGATTAAACTGGCAGTTCCACTTAACTCAATAGCAAAATCTCTGTCGCTGACAGAATCCAGTGAATTTGTTGAGGGCTTATCGAAATTTAATAGGGATGCTGTCAGCTCTCTATCAATTGGATAAGAGGTGCCCGCCAGAGCTGCTGAGCCCAGAGGAGAAATATTTACACGCTTTCTGCAGTCTTGTAGGCGCTCATAATCGCGTTGCAGCATTTCAAACCAGGCCATTAAATGATGGCCGAATGTTATTGGTTGGGCAGTTTGCAGATGAGTAAACCCAGGCATGATGGTATCTGCGTTCTGTTCAGCCAGATTTAAAATGCCATTTTGAAGAGCTCTTACAAGCAAGCTTATATGATCGATTTCTTCTCGGACATAAAGTCGTATATCAGTTGCTACCTGGTCATTTCTTGAACGCCCAGTATGAAGTTTCTTGCCGGTATCACCAATTTTAGCTGTGAGAGCGGCTTCAATATTCATATGGACATCTTCTAACACAATTGACCAGTTGAAGCTACCAGATTCAATATCCTGTTGAATTTCAAGCAGACCATTGATGATTTTTGATTTTTCGTCAGTATTCAGAATTCCGGCCTGTTCAAGCATTGTTGCATGCGCAACAGAGCCTTCAATGTCAGCTTTATACAAGCGTTTATCGAATTCAACAGAGGCTGTGAATCTTTGCACAAAAGCATCCGTGGCTTCGGCAAATCTGCCTCCCCACAATTTACTTTTGTTGTTTTTATCTTCGCTCATTTCTGAAAAATGGATTCCTTGATGCTAGTGGGCGCAAATTATAGCAATATAGGACGATTGAGTGATATAGAAGCTGGTTTAAGGCATGGGATAAAGTAAAATGCCTGATATATGAATAAAGAACTGATACGCATAGCTACTCGTCAAAGTCCTCTTGCTCTCTGGCAGGCCGAGCATGTGAAAGCAAAACTTGAGCTGAAACATCCTGGGCTAAAAACTGAACTGCTTCCAATGACGACGAGGGGAGATCAGATACTGGACTCTCCCCTGGCAAAAATTGGGGGAAAAGGCTTGTTTATTAAAGAGCTGGAACTTGCTTTGTTAGAAGGTCGGGCTGATATCGCTGTACACTCCATGAAAGATGTTCCTATGGTGTTCCCGGATGGTTTAAGTCTGGCCATTATTTGTGAGCGAGAAGACTATAGAGATGCTTTTGTCTCAAATCATTACTCTAGTTTTGAGGCGCTACCAAACGGAGCAGTAGTAGGAACCTCAAGTTTACGACGTCAATGCCAATTGCGGGCTGCCAGGGCAGATATCCAGATTAAAGATTTGCGTGGCAATGTAAACACTAGACTGAGGAAACTGGATGATGGTGACTATGATGCAATTATACTGGCTGCTGCTGGTCTTTTGAGGCTTGGTATGAGAGATCGTATTCAATCCTATCTTGAGCCTTCTATCTGTTTGCCCGCTGGTGGGCAGGGAGCCATAGGTATTGAATGCAGGTCTAATGACACGCGGGTTTTAAAATATTTAAGCCCATTAAATCATCAGCACAGTTCAATTTGTGTTGGTGCCGAGCGTGCTATGAATGCCAGATTGAATGGAGGCTGCCAGGTTCCTATTGCCTGTTTGGCTGAACTAGAAGGCGAGTCATTAAGCCTAAAGGGTATCGTTGGCAGTGTTGATGGTAAAGAAATATTAAGTGCTGAGTTTATGGCAAAAGCAGAAGATTTTGATCAGCTGGGTGTTAAAGTAGCCGAGCAATTGTTACAGCAAGGTGCAGGGCGTTTGTTAGATGAGATTGGATAACATTTAATAGTTATGAGTTCATCACTAGACAATATTACTTTATGGATTACTCGTCCTGTGGGCCAGGCCAGGAATTTGGCAAAACTGCTTGAAGAACAAGGCGCCAAAGTTGTCCATTTGCCATTAATGCAAATAGAAACGCTTCCGCAAGATAAAAAATTAAAGAAAAAAATAAAAAAAATAAATGATTATGATATGGCATTTTTTATTAGCACTAATGCTGCGCAAATAGGTATGGAACTAATTGAAACTTATTTTCCATCTTTGCCTAAAGAAATTCAGTATTTTGCAGCTGGGCCGACTACTGCCAGAGTATTGCAGGGCTTCGGTCTGGAGGTGGCTTATCCCGAAAAGGCAATGAGTACTGAGGCTTTATTGATTCTCCCAGAGATACGAAAAATTTTACAAGATAAAAATAAAAAGAAAAAACGAGCAGTAATCTTTCGTGGGAGTGGAGGGAGGGAGTTATTAGCAAACGCTCTTCGATCAAAGGGGGTCGATGTTGATTATATCGAGCTTTATAAACGCGTTCTCCCTGAATATAAGGAAAGCAATTTAAAAGATATACTAAAAAACAAAAAACCTGATGGCATTATTTTTAGTAGCGCAGAAGCTATTTATAATTTTACGGTTTTGTTTGAGAATATTTTCTCTGAATATAAAGAAATTCCAATATTTGTTTCTTCAGCCAGATTAAAAGAAGTTTCGAAAAAAATTGGTTTTAAATCTATTTCTCTATTGCAAGCCGCAGATGACAATTCTATTGCGGCAGGAATGAAAAATCCCAATGGATGAAGTTAATATTGAAAAAAAAGTCTCTCCAAAAATTGCTAAAGCCAGGTTTAAGTCTGGCGCCATATTTATAATTTTTAAATCCGGGTTACAGATAATAATAGTTCTCGGCTTTTTAGGCCTAGCTTATTTTTACTGGCAGCAACAAAAACTGATTAATCAATTTCTTGTTCAGCAAAATATGGCGCTAGTTGAGAATGAAAACATGGTTTATCAATTAGCCGAGTTTCAGAAAGATTTTGAATTTTTGAATAATTCAGAAGCCAATGCCGAAATATTATTTAGCCAACAAAATGCTAGATTAGATAGCTTGAACGAAGAATTAGTCAGCCTGCGGCTTGGAATGAATGCTAATCAATCCAGTGGAATTTGGCAGTTAGCCGAGGCATCATCTTTATTAAGGCTCGCAAAACAATATATAGAAGTAAACCAAGACATTCCGGTAGCTATAAGCTTATATCAAAATACCAGAGCGATACTTACTCAAATTGATGACCCGGCTATAGATAGAATCGATAATCTCTTGGCATCTGATATACAAAATTTAAGACGAATCCGACCTATAGATACTGAAGGCTTCTACATGCGCCTAAGTGATATATCTCAACAATTAGATAGTATTAACCTCGGAACAAATATGGATCCTAGTTTTGATTTTCTGCAGCGAGGCGGCGCCAGTGAGGGCGCTGGGTATTTCAAAAATATCACAGATTTTCTTTCGCGCTATTTTACAGTTCGCAGACTCGATGAGCCCATAACCTTGCCTTTAAGCGATCAGCAAATATCATTTGTAAGACAGAATATGCAAATACAGATAGAGCAGGCGAAGCTTGCACTGTTACAAGGAAGGCAAGCGGTGTATCAGGACAGCATCAGTAATGTAGTAATGCTGGCGCGGCAAAATATAGCTGGGCAGGATCCACAGAAAGATTTAATTCTTCGATCATTAAAGGAATTGCAGGATGAATCTATTCTACCTGAGCTGCCAGTGCTAAGTGAAAGCCTGGTTCTGCTTGAAAATATAATGAGTAATATTTCCAATGATCCAGGAAATTGACAGCTTGATTATTAATTATTTTATAGAAGAGTCACTAAGTCGTGGTTAAAGCCTTTATAATTCTTTTGTTGGCTTTGGGAGCCGGTGCTTATCTTTCTATCCTCTTAACAGAAGACCCTGGTTACGTGCTGGTAAGTTTTAAGGATTATTCAATAGAAGCCACTTTGGTAGCAGCTGTAATTTCTTTATTTATATTTTATGTTTTATTTTTTGGCTTAATAAAGCTGATCAAGGTTTTTAATCCTTTCAAGCTTTTGAAAAAAGACACGTGGTATGCATTATTTAATAAAAAAAATCCGCGAAGACAAATTGAGCAGGGTTGGCAGTATCTTCTATTGGGGAAATGGCAGGAAGCTTATAAATTGTTAGTGGAATCTGCTAACAGGGCCCAGAACCCTAGTGTAAATTATCTAGCTGCAGCCTATGCCGCATTCCAGCGCAATGACTACTTGGCATGCAACTTTTGTTTATCACAAGCTAAACAGCAGTCCTTAGTTGCGAATACCGGTATAAAAACGTTTCAAGCCTTGCTTGAGCTTAAATCAGGGAAAGAAGAGCAGAGCCTGGCGCTGCTGCTAGCGATAAAAAAAGAACAGGCAGATAGTCCTTATGTTCTCATTCTGCTAAAAGATATTTATATTTCATTAAAAGATTGGGAGCAATTGAGTTCATTGATACCAGATCTTGAAAAACATAAGGTTTTAGCAAAAGATGAATTGCTAATGCTAAAGGAAAAGCTTGCTGTGCACCGACTGCATAAAGCAACTTCGAATTCTGTAAATCAACATGAATTAAAAACTATTTGGAATGACTTTAATAAAGTATTACAGAGGCGCGAATTGGTAATAGAGGCTTATTTGAGGGCTCTTCTCACAATAGGTAACAGTGCAGAAGCTTTAAGCTTGCTAACAAAATTTATTAAACATCAATGGAGTGACAGGCTGGTAGCTTTATTAGGTTATATAGATAACCCAGAAGCCGCCGAACAAATTTTATTGCTCGAAGCCTGGGTAAAAGACCGTCCAAAAAATGTTAACCTGATGTTAACTTTGGGCCGATTATGCCTGCGTAATAAATTATGGGGTAAAGCGCGTGAGTATTTTGAATCTGCGCTGCATTTTTCCAATAATACTGAATTAAGTGCTGAAATTAATGCTGAGTTAGGTAGATTGTTGGAACATCTGGGTGAGCATGAAAAAAGCCTGTTATATTATCGGCAAGCGATAGGGTTGATGGAAAGAAAACTGCCCGATCTGCCTATGCCAAATATCTCCTGATTATCATGTTAGGGCTCGCTAGGCTGTAATTTCAATATTTGACCTATGTCAAAATAGCTCATTTTTTTGAAAAACCATCTGTTGAAAATATTTTTTTGTCTTCATTACTAGGCTAGTAGTATTTTAAAAAATAGTAATTAAGGAGGCAATTATGCACTTAATACCCAAACATCCTCTGGCGAGTTTAGAAAGTTTTTTTGAGGATTCTTTTCCCTCTTTCAAGATTTTACCAGAGTCAAAAATCGGCAGTTCCCATCTGGCAGTAGACATTAAAGAGGATAAAGATAATTATATTATTAAGGCAGATTTTCCAGGGATAAACAAAGAAGACATCCAGGTTTCCATTGATAATAATGTGCTTACAATTGAAGCAGAATATGATGAAAGTAAAGAAGATAAGGAAGGCGAAAAATACTTGAGACAGGAGCGTCGATATGGAAAATATTCAAGAAGTTTCAACTTGGGTGATAATGTCGACGAAGCAAAAATAATCGCAGAATTTGATAGAGGCGTTTTATCCCTGCAAATTCCAAAGCGAAGTGTTGCGCCTGTTACCAGAACTATTCCGATTAAATAGAGCAACCCCGAAATAGGAAAAATCATCAGGCCGGCTGAGCATTCTATTGCTGGCCTGATTAAATCACTTTTGATACAGAGACTCTGGCGTAGACGGCTGGTGGAACGTTTAAATCATCAAATAAGAGTTTACCGACGAGCTTTGAGCCAGAATTTGTTGCTAGGCCGATTTTTCTTCCGATAAATGTAATGGTTAAATCTGCTTTAACAGCAGAGCCTAGAATGACACCTGTATCACTGCAAAGCCCGGAAGGGATGTCTACGGCAAGTACAGCTAGAGAGCTGCTGTTTATATCATCTATAAGATGGCTATATGGTTCACGTACCTTGCCACTAAGGCCTGTTCCTAACAAAGCATCCACTATGACTGCATCATCTATAGTGTTTTTAGTAGAATTATTTTGTTGACTGTTTATCTGATTAAACTCATAGGCTGGTAGAGGCTTAAGTCCCGATGATAATGCGTAGTCCAAAGCTTTTTTAGCATCCCCGAATACCTTAGATAAATCTCCGGCAACAAAAAGATCGACATCTATGCCAGATTGCTTTGCCAGGGCCGCGATAATAAAACCATCACCACCGTTATTTCCGGTTCCACAAAGGACAATAATTTTTTTTACAGTGGGCCAGTTTTTTAATAAAGCTTCATAGGCAGCTTTTGCAGCTCTATGCATAAGTTCGAAACCCGGTATATTGAATTCTTCGATAGCAAGCCTATCCAGCTCTCTGGTAGCAGCGGCAGTATAATAGTTAAGTTTTGTCATCAAGTTTAACTAGGTCTAAAAAAGGGAATAGCCGCACATGCGCCAAGAAAGTTACACGTGATATCGATAGCTGTATTTTCATATCCACCAACGTTCGTAGCTGGTATGAATACAGTTGCCAGAAATTCTATGATTTCATTTATACCGCCAATACCTGAAGCGGCCAATACGGTAATGATTGATGCTGTCACTTTGGAATTCTGGTTGAGACTGGATACAACTTTCCAAATTAAAAGAGCTGCTATGAAATAGCAGTAGAAATGAACAAGCTGATCATATTTCAATATTGAATATGGTTCACCGATTAAATCAATTAGAACTAATGAATAAAGCACGCCGCCACCCACGGGTAGCAAGCCCCCCCAGAATATGAAGAACAATCCAGATATTAAAGCCCCAGAGTATTTTGGAACTGAAAGTAAAATGCTGGTCGCCTTTATGTAATAGAGCAACCAGTACTAATGTTGTTATGTCATAAAATAAAAATTCAAAATTTTGAGAAAGTAAAGACCAGAGCAGAAGCGCGCCAGTCAGGAAGTACCCGCAAATAAATTGAGTTCGCATAAAGGTCCCCAAACTTATTAAGTCATGTGATTGTATACAAATACTAGGGTATTGATTTGTTTATTGGAAGTAGATAGTCAGGAAAATGATGGTCAGGAAAACGATTGCTCCGACGACAGACTCAACTGAAAATTCCTTAAAATTCTTTTCTGCATTTAGTGTGGTGTCTTCAAACATTTTCGGAATGCGTTTTGAAATGAAGTAAGGGACGTGGCCAAGAATTGAGCTGGATAGGACTAAAGGGAAAAAGAATAGCCCGCCAGTTAACATTAAAAAATATTCATATCTGCTGAGGTTTTTAATATCAATTATCATCAAAAAAGTAACTATAAAACCGAAAATAGAAAGAAACAACCCTAAGACTCTAATGAAATTTCGTACTTTTATTTCCATATTAATCACTTGGCCCCTGGCAATACGTTTAGGAAATTTGCCAGAGGCATTATTATCCGCAATTTTTATTAGTAAGAGCCATTTAATATCAGTCGACTGAGGTATCTGTCATATACATATGTCCCAAAACCTGTACCCAATCCCCATGCTAATCCTATCCCGGCACCCCACCATCCAGCAGTGGTTGCCCCTGATGTTGTACCTGTAGCAGCATAACCAACTACACTACCAATTAAGCCAGTTTGTGTTGCTAGGTTAGTTGCGTCTGCTAGATACGAACCGCCACTGACTTCACCTACTTCCTGTACTGTTAACGTCCTCATGACTATCTCCTTGGCCTAAGAAATTAATAAACAAAAACATCACCTAAAGCAGGTGATACTTTTAAATTAGTACAGTTTTTGAATTTTTCCAGTTTTTAGTCAAAAATTCCGAGTTCATGCCAAATGGCATCGACTCGATCTTTAACGTCCTGACTCATGCTGATTGGGCGGCCCCATTCACGAGTGGTTTCAGCGCCAATTTTAGTCGTGGCATCGAAACCCATTTTTGAACCCAGCCCGGAAACTGGCGAGGCAAAGTCAAGATAATCTATGGGAGTATTTTCAATAGTGACAGTATCTCTAGCGGGGTCCATACGTGTGGTCATGGCCCAGATGACATCCTCCCATTTACGAATATTTATATCGTCATCTACCACAATGACAAATTTGGTATACATGAATTGGCGCAGGAAGGACCATAAGCCCATCATTACGCGTTTGGCGTGCCCCGGATATTGTTTTTTGATGCTGATAACAGCAAGTCGGTATGAACAACCTTCCGGGGGAAGATAAAAATCAGTAATTTCAGGATATTGCTTTTGAATGATTGGAACAAAGACTTCATTGAGGGCAACGCCAAGGATGGCCGGTTCATCAGGCGGTCTGCCAGTGTAAGTACTGTGATAAATAGGGTCTTTACGATGGGTAATCTTTTTAATGGTAAATACCGGAAATTTCTCCACCTCATTGTAATAACCCGTGTGATCGCCGTAGGGCCCTTCACTGGCCATATCATCAGGCTCAATAAGCCCTTCGAGCACGAATTCCGCAGAAGCCGGTACCTGTAGATCATTACTCAGGCTTTGAGCAACTTCGGTTTTGCTGCCGCGCAAGAGACCAGCAAAAGCATATTCGGATAAAGTATCCGGAACCGGAGTCACAGTGCCTAAAATGGTTGCCGGGTCAGCCCCAATGGCGATACTTATAGGAAAGCCTTCGCCAGGGTGAGCTTCTTGCCATTCTTTAAAATCGAGAGCGCCGCCACGATGAGACAGCCATCGCATGATTAACCGGTTTTTACCAATAACTTGCATGCGGTATATCCCGAGGTTTTGTCTTTCCTTATTAGGCCCTTTAGTTATGACCAGCGGCCAGGTAATCAGTGGTGCAATATCTTCCGGCCAGCAGGTTTGAATCGGTAGGGTGCTGATATCAATATCAGCTTCTTCAATGACAACTTCCTGACAAGGCGGAGATTTAATAATTTTCGGAGAAAGATTCAGTGCCTGTTTAAAAATAGGTGCTTTCTCCAAGAGGTCTTTCCAGCTTTTTGGTGGTTCGGGCTCTTTTAGAAAAGCTAATAACTTGCCGACATCTCGTAATGCTTCAACATCTTTTTGCCCCATCGCCAGGGCAACACGTTTTGTTGTGCCAAACAGATTAGCTAATACAGGGATTTTTGAATTTAAGGGTTTCTCAAATAAAAGCGCCGGGCCACCACGCCTTAAAGTTCGATTGGATATTTCTGTTATTTCCAGATAGGGATCAACGGGTGTCTGGATACGTTTTAATTCACCCTGTTGTTCAAGTAAGTCTATGAAATCGCGAAGATCCTTGAACATAGTTGGTTTAATCTACTTACTTTGCAAAGAGGGCTTATTTGCGTTTCATCGACTGGAAAAATTCGTCGTTGGTCTTGGTATCTTTTAATTTATCCAGAATGAATTCTGTTGCAGGAACATCTTCCATGGAGCTCAGCAATTTACGTAGTATCCACATTCGTTGCAATTCTTCTTCTGTGGTTAGCAAGTCTTCACGTCGAGTTCCGGAACGACGTACATTGATGGCAGGATAAACACGTTTTTCAGCCATCTTCCTGTCCAGATGCAACTCCATATTACCGGTGCCTTTGAATTCTTCGTAAATAACTTCATCCATTTTCGAACCTGTTTCTATCAAACAGGTGGAAATAATGGTTAAGCTACCGCCTTCTTCAATATTTCTTGCCGCACCAAAGAATCTTTTTGGCCGTTCAAGAGCATGCGCATCAACGCCGCCGGTTAATACTTTGCCGGATGAAGGAATAATAGTGTTGTAGGCTCTGGCGAGTCGTGTCATTGAGTCCAGCAGAATAATGACATCTTCTTTATGCTCTACCAGACGTTTGGCTTTTTCAATAACCATCTCAGCAACCTGGACGTGACGTGACGGAGGCTCGTCGAATGTGCTGGCAACAACCTCACCTCTTACAGAGCGTTTCATTTCAGTCACTTCTTCAGGTCTTTCATCAATTAACAGAACGATCAAATGACATTCCGGGGCATTACGCGTAATTGCCTGCGCGATATTTTGCAGAATTAAGGTCTTACCCGCTTTTGGTGGAGAGACGATCAAGCCACGCTGACCTTTGCCAATAGGTGCAACCAAATCAATTACCCGTGAACTTAAATCTTCAGAGCTGCCATTACCAACTTCCAGAATGAGTCTTTGGTCCGGGAAGAGTGGGGTAAGGTTTTCGAAGAGTATTTTATTGCGAGAATTTTCAGGTTTATCAAAATTAATTTCATTAACTTTAAGTAGGGCAAAATATCTTTCACCGTCCTTTGGAGGGCGAATCTTGCCAGCAATGGTGTCGCCTGTACGTAAATTAAAACGGCGAATCTGGCTGGGTGATACATAAATATCATCAGGTCCTGCCAGATATGAAGCATCAGAAGAACGTAAAAATCCAAAACCATCTTGCAGAATTTCCAGCACACCATCGCCATAAATATCTTCGCCATTTTTGGCGTGACGTTTTAATAAATGAAAAATAACGTCTTGTTTGCGAGTGCGAGAAACATTATCCAGCCCCATTTCCTGGGCGATTTGAATTAATTCAGATATTGGTTTGGTTTTAAGTTCAGATAGATTCATAAGGTAGGTTCATTGTGTATATTAAAAGTACAAAAAAGTCTTATTAGGACAAAAGAAGGGTGGTTTTAATTTTTTTTAAAAAGAAGTAATTGAAAAAATTTTATGGGTTAAAAAATAAATTAGTCGCTTGCCCTGATTGCCTTTAGTAAGGTTTAGTCAGTTCTAAATTTTTGTTTTTTACTGATTTGACACCTTGGAATGGCGTCTGAAATGACAAGTTGGCGGGTAATCTATCACCCGCCCCATGCCGTGTAAAGTAAATATTATAAAAAAGCTGTTTTTTTTAATTATCCAGTTAGATAAGCAGTCTTACCTAGCTAAGTTGTTAGATTATGCTGTCGATAAATGCAGATAACTGTGCTTTTGAAAGTGCGCCAACTTTTTTACCCGCAGCGTCACCATTGTTGAAAATGATTAACGTTGGAATACCTTTAACGTTGTATTTTTCTGCCATCGCCTTATGTTGATCAACATCAATTTTACAAACTTTAAGTTTACCATCATATTCATCCGCAAGATCTTCCAGAACAGGAGCGATCATTTTACAGGGTCCACACCATTCAGCCCAAAAATCTACTAGGACTGGGCCGGTGGCATTAAGAACATCGCTTTCAAAACTGTCATCGGTGATGTGGCTGATTTTATCGCTCATGGTAAATTCCTTAAAAAATTAGAGTTAATGTTAATTATAAATTTTAATCTATTAGTTAAATATGGAGTCAAAACTTTACTTATTCAAGTTTTCAGCTAGCTTTTTTGCAAAATAAGTGAGAATGGCATCCGCGCCAGCACGTTTTATAGATTGTATAGACTCAAACATGACTTTGTCAGCATCCAGCCAGCCGTTTTCAAAGGCTGCCATATGCATCGAGTATTCACCACTAACCTGATAAACAAAAGTAGGCACGCCAAACTCATCTTTAACACGTCTGACTATATCCAGATAAGGCATGCCGGGTTTGACCATGATGATGTCTGCCCCTTCGCTTAGATCCAAAGCCACTTCATGCAAAGCTTCGTCGCTATTTGCCGGATCCATTTGGTAGGTTTCTTTGCTGCTGGATCCGAGGTTTGCGCTTGATCCAACAGCATCCCTGAATGGTCCATAATAAGCAGAGGCATATTTTGCTGAGTAGGCAAGAATTCTTGTATTGGTATGGCCTGAAGCTTCCAACTCAATTCTAATGGCGCCGATTCGTCCGTCCATCATGTCTGATGGGGCCACAATGTCAGCACCGGCATCAGCATGAGATAGCGCCTGTTTAACCAACGTATCAACAGTTTCCTGATTTAATACATAGCCTGCTTGATCAATAATACCGTCCTGCCCATGTGTGGTGAATGGGTCAAGCGCAACATCTGTAATAATGCCCATTTCCGGGCATATATCTTTAATGGTTTTTACTGCACGTTGAGCAAGCCCGTCAGGGTTAAAGGCTTCGCGGCCATCTTCAGATTTGCTGGCTGTATCAGTCACCGGGAAAAGGGCGATGGCAGGTATGCCCAATTCCTTTAATAATAGAGTTTCTTTGGCTAATTCGTCGAGAGTGAGTCTTTCAATACCCGGCATACTAGGTACAGCCTGGCGCTGCCCTTTACCTTCTATAACAAAAATCGGGTAAATTAAATCATCAACCGCTACTGTTTTTTCACGCATTAATCGACGACTAAAGTCATCCTTACGCATACGGCGCATTCGAGTAATGGGGAATTTTCGAATATAACTATCTTTGCTCAATTTGAACTCCACTGAAAATCAAATAAAGTGATAAAGAGGCAATAAGCTGATTTTCTTAGTAACATCTCCGCAGAAAAGTTATCTACGATATAAGTATTGCACTAATTATGGCATATCAAAGAATAAAATGAATAAAAAACAACTCGTTTTACTTTTGCTTTTTCTAGCTGTTTTGAACAGTTTTTTTATTTTTGATTTGGGCGAATATTTGCAACTGTCTTTTTTTCAGGAACAAAAAGATTTGTTTCTTGAGTATAAAGAAAATAATTTTGTATTAACGGCACTATTATATTTCTTTCTTTATATTTTAATTACCGCTTTTTCATTACCTGCTGCTGCACTGGTGACATTAATAGGCGGAGCATTGTTCGGATTTTGGTGGGCCTTAATATTAGTATCTTTTTCTAGCACTATTGGCGCTACATTGGCTTTCTTGATGGCCAGAACAATTTTGCGTGACTGGGTGCAGGATAAATTTGGCAATAGACTTAAGCCCATAAATGAAGGCATTGAAAAAGATGGCATCTTTTATTTATTTACCCTGCGCTTAATTCCTGTCTTCCCTTTTTTCCTGGTCAATATGCTAATGGCATTGACCCCAATTCGGGTCAGGGATTTTTATTGGGTAAGTCAAGTGGGGATGTTGGTGGGTACGGGGCTTTATGTTGAAGTAGGTGCACAATTGGGTATGGCGGATAGTATTCCTGCAGTATTTAGCATCGGACTTGTCAGAGTCTTGCTAGCCTTGGCATTATTCCCCTGGTTGGCAAAATGGCTTGTTGCTGTTATCAAAAAAAGAAAAGTTTATAAAACCTTTCCTCGGCCACACAAGTTCGATAGCAACCTTATCGTTATCGGAGCTGGGTCGGCTGGCTTGGTAACTGCTTATATAGCCGCAATGGCTAAAGCTAAAGTGATTCTTATCGAAAAGGGCGAGATGGGTGGAGATTGTCTTAATACCGGCTGTGTCCCAAGCAAAGCCCTGATTCGAAGTGCTGGAGTTAGTCATTTGTTAAGTCGCTCTGATAGCTTTGGAATAAAATCAACTGTCTCAACAGTGGACTTCCCCGCGATAATGCAGCGTGTAAGGCAAGTCATCAGTAAAGTTGCTCCGCATGATTCCATCGAAAGATATACCGAGCTGGGGGTAGACTGCATTCAGGGTGAAGCTAAAATTATTTCTCCTTTTATTGTAGAAGTTAACGGCAAACCAATTTCTACACGCAGCATAGTGTTGGCAACTGGAGCCAGGCCAAATGTTCCAGCCATTCCCGGCTTGGAAGAAATAGATTTTGTGACCTCAGACACGATCTGGAACCTGAATGAATTGCCTGAACGGTTTCTTGTTGTTGGAGGGGGGCCAATAGGTAGCGAACTTGCACAGGCTTTTGCAAGACTTGGTTCTAAAGTTACTCAGGTTGATGCCGAGGCAAGGCCATTGCCAAGAGAAGATGAAGAAGTGTCAGCATTTATGCTGGAAAGTTTTCAGCGGGAAGGAATAAAATTTTTAGGTGAGCATAAAGTGCTTGGGTTTAAAAAACATGGAGGGGAAAATCAGGCAATACTTAAACAGGGTGAAAATGAATTTACTTTGTCATTTGATGTGGTTTTATTAGCAATTGGGCGTAAAGCAAATATTCAGGGTTTTGGACTGGAATCTTTAGGGGTTGATACGACCGAGCAAGGTACACTCAAAGTAAATGAGTACTTACAAACAAACTTCCCAAATATCTATGCCTGTGGAGATGTCGCTGGTCCATATCAATTCACTCATATGGCGGCACATCAAGCCTGGTATGCCAGCATCAATAGTCTTTTATCCGGATTTAAAAAGTTCAAAGTTGATTACTCTATAGTGCCATGGGCAACCTTTACCGATCCTGAAGTCGCCAGAGTTGGCTTGAATGAGAAAGAAGCCAGAGCTAAAGGCATAAATTATGAGCTTTCCAAATATAATATGGATGATTTGGATCGCGCTATCACCGATAGTGAAGACAGGGGGTTTATAAAAGTACTGACTAAACCAGGGACAGATAAAATTCTAGGTGTCACTATTGTGGGGTATCATGCATCGGATTTAATTACTGGATATATTTTGGCCATGAAGCATGGCTTGGGCTTGAAAAAAATACAGGCAACGATACATATCTATCCAACTTTGTCAGAAAGTAACAAATATGTTGCTGGGGAATGGAGAAAAGCTCATGCTCCAGTTTGGCTATATCCTTGGCTGGAAAAGTTTCATCACTGGAGAAGAAAGTGATTAAATGCTGATAGAATTTAAATTTGTATGTTCTAAAAAATCAATAAAAACTGCTAATCAGGAGATAAAAGGTTGAGTGTAGAAGCTAAAGTTTCACAGAGGTATGCCGGTGGCGCTAAAGAAGTGGAAGCAAGCCTATGTTGTCCAGTGGATTATGATGCAGAACTTTTAAAAATTCTGCCACAGGAAATCATCGATAAAGATTATGGATGCGGTGATCCTTCGCGTTATGTACAAACCGGTGACTGTGTACTCGACCTTGGTAGTGGTGGTGGCAAAATTTGCTATATGGCGGCTCAACTTGTTGGAGAAAAAGGCTCGGTTATTGGCATAGATATGACTGATGAAATGCTTGCATTAGCCTCGAAATATAAAGGCGAAATGGCACAAAAACTGGGTAGTGACCGAGTGGATTTTCGTAAAGGTTATATTCAGGATTTAGCTCTAGATCTTAATGTCCTGCAAGAGTACCAGGAAAAAAACAAGCCTGATGCTGCTGCTCTAGAAGCCTGGAAGGAGAAGCAAAAAAAGGAATCGCCGCTAGTCGCCAGTGCCAGTGTTGACCTCGTTGTATCTAATTGTGTACTAAATTTAGTTGCTGAACAGCATCGAACCCAAATGATTAATGAAATCTACCGGGTATTAAAACCAGGTGGCAGAGTAGCTATTTCTGACATTGTTAGTGATGAATTTGTGCCACAACATTTACGCGATGATGCACATTTATGGAGTGGTTGCATTTCCGGAGCATTTCAGGAAAAAGCTTTTCTTGATGCATTCATAGGTGCAGGTTTCGTCGCTGTAGCTTATGACAAGTGGGACATGGAACCATGGCAAACTGTTGAAGGCATTGAATTTAGATCGGTCACCATCACAGCCATCAAGCCTGAACAGATTCCTTTATTGGATAAAGGTCAGGCCGTTATCTATAAAGGTCCATTCGCTGAAGTCAAAGACGATCTGGATAATGTTTTCCCTAGAGGTGAACGAATCGCTGTTAGTGACCGAACTTTCCGTTATCTGATGGAAGGCCCGATGAGTCAAAGTTTTATTGGTATAAGTGCTGCTGATTTTCCCAGTGATCAAAAATTCTGTAAAGCTGCAGGAACCTTGCGACCAGCAAGAGAAACAAAAGGCGGGGCACATAGTGGCGGGAATGAATCTTCCGGTTGCTGCTAAATAAGTTTCAGGCGTTTAGAAGGGTAGTAGAGTTTGGTAGCAGATCTTAAACGTTCCGCAGCGCCTGGAAAACACAAAAGAAGCCCAGCAGTATAAAACCGACTAGGCTCCATTCCGGGATGCTCATGCCGATAACAGGATCTTGCCAGACAACTTCTGCACAGTTTCCATCGCCCGAAAGCATTGCAGTAAGCACCTCGGACATTGGAAAAACTTCAAGCATATAGCCTAAGCTGGGGCCACAGGCGGGCACTTGGTCTTTGGGCAGATGCTGCAGATAAATTTGTCTTATGGCAAAACCGCCCCCACCAAAAGCAAAAGCTGCGCACACAAAACCATACACTGATTTACCCCAATCCTTGGGATTATGAATAAAGGCAACTAGGGCGATAAGGCCGGTCATTGCAAAGAACAAGCGCTGAGTCATACATAAGGGGCAAGGTTCCAGGCCCATTACATTTTCCATATACATGGCTATCCCTAAAAGAGTCAGGCATAACAAAAATATATATAAATAAATCAGTCGAATGCTCAAGTATTTATTATTTTGGAAAATCATTTTAAAGGCCTCTTAACTATTGAACTTGATTCTAAACTAGCCATTACCTAGATGAAAACATTACACTTTATTTGCATTTACAAGAAATTCATCAAAGCTTAAATTATCCGATTGTTCAATTTCTTCTCTGTCGTGATTTGACTTCTCGCTAACAGATTTAAAGATTTGGAATTTTTCATCGCTGAGCTTGGTTTTAAGAAATTGTGCGCTATTTTCAGATTGCTTTAAAGCAAAAGGGAAATACGGTAATGATTGCTCCCTCATGCAGGCTAAAACTTTAGCTGAAGGAGTTAGTTCAATATCTCTTACTTTGGCCAGCTGTTCTTCAACTGCTTTTTGATGGGTGGTCAGTTTATTGTCGGTATCAAAGTCATCTAATAACTCAGCTACATTTAAACTTTCCTGCAATATTTCTTCTGCCCATGCCGACATTGAAATGGCTTCACCATTTTGTGTCAATTCCAGTTCTGGTTTGCGACCCTCTTTGACAACAGAAATAAAATTTTTCTGAATTTCTTTATTTTCAATTTTTGAAGTGGGGGGGCTTTTTCTGAATAAACAAAACAGTAAGAAAGCATTTAAAAAATGAATTTGAGTTTCGTCGATTCCAACAGGCAGAAAAGGGTTTAAATCGAGGCACCTGACTTCAATGTATTCGACGCCACCATTTTTCAAACTATGAATCGGACGCTCTCCATTTTTACTTACTCGTTTTGGTCGAATAGTGCTGTAAAACTCATTTTCTATTTGTAAAATATTGCTATTAATTTGTTGATGTTCGTTGCCTAACTTATCAATTTCGGCGTAAGGAGCATAAGGCGTTTGAATGGCCTTGCGCATGCCATCAAGATATTCATCCAATGAGTTATAACTGACAAATAAACTTGCTTGAGCGGCACTGGTGTAACCGAGGTCTCCCATGCGCAAAGATGTGCCATAAGGCATGAAGTATGTGTAATCATCAAAAGCTGTTAATCCATGATCTGTTTTGTCTTTAATAAAACTTTTACAGATTGCCGGTGAAGCGCCAAACAGGTAAATAAGTAACCATGAGTAACGGCGAAAATTTCGGATTAAATTGAAATACTGCTCAGTTTTGAAATCTCTTAATTTCTGGTTCGATTGATGTTTGTCATGCAGGAGTTGCCAAAAATCATCTGGAAGTGAAAAATTATAATGTATGCCGGCAATAGTTTGCATTGTACGTGTGTAACGATGACCCAAACCTCGGCGATATAATGTTTTCAGCTTGCCAATATTGGAAGTGCCATATTGAGCAAGAGGAATTTTTTCATCTTCTTCTATTATACATGGCATGCTGGATGTCCAGAGCAATTCCCCCTCGGCTAATTGGCTATAGAGATAGCGATGGATATCTTCAAGATATTGTAGACTGTTGGAGGGGCTTGTAAAAACTGGAGTAATAAATTCAACTAAAGCTTCAGAAAAGTCAGTAGTAATAAAAGCATGTGTTAATGGCGAACCAAGACCTTGAGAATGAGGAGTCATGGCTATCCGTCCATTCTTGTCTACACGCAAACTTTCTTTTTCAATGCCATGTGCAATATCTTTAATGCACCCAATTTCAGGGGTTACTTTTAATGCACCAAGCAGGTGTTTAAGTTGCTCACTCAACTTTTCATTTCCAGCAGAATATTTAAAGCACGGCATTATGCCACATGATTCAAGAGAAGGTCATGATCTTAATTACTCGCCATGATTTTGTTTGAAGCGGTGGATCAGACGCCTATCCTGCTTGGAAGGGCGTCCGTTTGAATGTGGGTTAGAGCTTTGCATGGTCTTTCGCTGCGCTGCTTGTGATTCTCTTTTTTCAATGCTTTCAAGAGTTTCCTGGTAAAGTAGTGCTGCTTGTGGCGCCCCCCCGCGCTTATCAGAGAGTTCTGTAACAACAACAGTTTTTTCATCCCAACCCTGCCGAATTTCCAGAATTGAACCAATTTCAATCTCGCGACTGCTTTTGCAGCGTGCTCCGTTGCAATGTACTTTGCCGCCATCGATGGCCTGTTTTGCAAGGTTTCGAGTCTTGAAAAAACGGGCTGCCCACAGCCACTTGTCTAGACGGACTTTGGACTTATCGGCACGTAAGGCCCCATTATTGTTAATTTTGCTCATTAGATCATTAACTCATCAAAGTCATGTATGGCTAGAAAATCTCCGTGAGGGATAGCAGGTCTGGATAAATCGGGTTGTAAAATTTGTAGCAGATGGCCTACGCCTTCAGACCTGGCTCGTGCAAGCACGGGTTTACTGTCGTCAATAAATAAACAACGGGATAATTCAAGGTTTTCTCGGTGCTTAAGAAGATGCCAAAAACCCTCATTTTCCTTTGCGAGAGAAAACTCATGAGAACTAATTATTTTATCCAGATGTTGATGAAGTTTCATCGTAGCCACTTTTAGCTCCATCGTTTTGGGGTGAGCATTAGTAACCAAAAAGCATGGTTTATTAAGTTGCTTGAGAAACTTCAGGAATTTAAGAGTATGAGGGCGAAATTTTATCTGCTCTTTAACATTATGCTTTGCAGCTTCAATATCTATTTGCAGAACCTCAGACCAATGATCAACACAGTACCATTCAAGGGTGCCAATAAGAGAGCTCGAAAGATCTTCAAGTACACCTCTTGCTGTGTTTAAGGGAATATTTTGTTGGCGAGAATACTCTTTAGGCAAATGCTCCCGCCAAAAAAAGTTATCAAAAGATAAATCCAGCAAGGTGCCATCCATATCCAATAACACAGTATCGATTTGGGACCAGTTGATCATATTAGTCAGGCTTAATCATTAAGAAATGGTTATAATACGCTTTTGCTTTTTATTATATAGAGACGGCTTTAGAGTTAAAATGATGCCCAGTGATTTAATGTCTTCAGTAAAAGAGATAAGCCGGGCTGCCGGCGCTGCAATCCTGGAAGTCTATAATAGGGAAGGCTCTATTGAAGTAAGAACTAAGGATGATCATTCTCCTTTAACTGAGGCAGACCTTGCTGCTCATCAAATCATTGTTTCAGAGTTAACCAAGTTTACACCTGATTTGCCAATATTATCAGAAGAATCGGCCAATGTTAGTTGGGAAAAACGTCACTCATGGTCTAAATACTGGCTTGTCGATCCGCTTGATGGCACCAAGGAATTTGTAAAGCGCAATGGTGAATTTACAGTCAATATAGCGCTAATTGAAAATCATGTGCCGGTGCTTGGCGTTGTTTTTGTGCCAGTGAAGAATATTTTATATTCAGGAGGACAAGGCATCGGAGCGTTTATAGAGCGTGAAGGGCTAGAAAAAAAGATAGCTGTTGCTTCCATGTCGAGTGATTTAAAAAATGATGCTAAAAAAGATAAAGCAAAAGATACGATAAAAATTGTTGCCAGCAGAAGTCATCGTGGCCCTGAACTGGATGCTTGGATAAATAAAGTGGAAAAGGCCTTTAAAAAAGTTGAGCTTTTAAGCATGGGAAGTTCATTGAAAATTTGTCTAGTTGCAGAAGGCAAAGCTGATATTTATCCTCGATTGGCTCTGACATCCGAATGGGATACCGCTGCTGCACAAGCGATCTTGGAAGCAGCGGGAGGAATATTAACTGACACCGCTTTCAAGAGTTACCGATATAATCATAAAGAAAATATTCTTAATCCTTTTTTCTTTGCCATCGGAGATGGTGATTTTTATTGGCAACAATTTAGCGATTAAGTGATTTCACCTCATTGCAGCCTGAGCTTTACCTTTACCGCCTTGATATAAAAAAGTAACATTGCGCCCCATGACTAATAAACACGTAACGCAAACAACCAGTGCACGGATCCCTACTAAATACGGCGATTTTCAGCTGTGCGCCTATACCAACTCAGAAGATGATAAAGATCATCTAGCCTTGATTGCCGGCGACATAGAAAATGCAGAAAATGTGTTAACACGCGTACATTCTGAATGCTTTACCGGGGACGTATTAGGGTCACTTAGGTGCGATTGTGGTGACCAGCTGGATTTTGCCATGCAAAAAATTGCTAAGGAAGGCTGCGGCGTGATTGTGTATATGCGCCAGGAAGGCAGAGGCATTGGCCTTTCAAAAAAAATCCAGGCTTATAATTTGCAGGATCAGGGTCATGATACCGTTGATGCAAACTTATTACTTGGCCGTCAAGCGGATGAAAGGGAGTACTCACTGGCAGCATTGATACTGAAGGACTTGAAGGTTAAATCGATTCGATTATTAACAAATAACCCAACTAAAATTGAAGCGCTAGAGGCTGAGGGTATAGTTGTAACAGAAAGACTGGGAGTAGAGGGCACTGTGCACCCTGAAAATGCACAATATCTGATGACCAAAGTAAAGCGGATGAATCATATATTAACCATAGGGAATCCTCCTGATGCACATGATAACCCTCTCGATGCTCATATAGAAAAAGATCAACATGAGCCTCAACCAACAGATTGAACGCTGGCTAGCCTCTCGCAAAAAATCTTTCCAGTCTACTAATAGGCCTTTTACTACATTAGCCTATGCTCAGGCATGGGATGGCAGTATTACAACATGCAGAGGTCAGGCTGTTGCTCTAAGTTGTAGTGAGTCTGGCCAGTTAACGCACCAGCTGCGAAGTTTGCATGATGGAATATTGGTCGGTATTGAAACAGTGTTGTCTGATGACCCTCAACTCACCGTCCGAGAATGGACTGGCAAAAATCCACAACCCATCATACTGGACAGTCGTCTGCGTATGCCTCCTGATTCAAAATTACATGATCATCCAGATAAAAAGTGCTGGTTATTAACCCTGGAGCAGGGTGATGGTTCTGAAAGTCTTAAAAGTTTAAATCATGAGATCATTCGAATTCGCGGTCATGGCCATGATTTTGTTCCTTTGTTGCCCGCTTTAAGTTTGCTTAGAGAAAAAGGTATTGAAAGCTTGATGGTTGAGGGGGGCGCAAAAGTCATAACAGAATTTCTAAGGTTAGGTCTGGCAGATGCAATTGTGATGACAATGACACCCAAACTAATAGGGGGCTATAAAGCGGTGGGGGATATAGACATAGAAGACATATCTGTAGCGCCACTTATTTCACCAATAAATTTTGAAAAGCTTGGAGATGATTTAATAGTTTGGGGTGACTTAAATTACAGTGAGTCAGTTAAATGAAAGCTAGGCAGCTATGGTTTACTGCGCCAGGGAAAATAGAAATTCGCCAACAGGAACTGGGTGCTTTGTCTCCGGATGAAGTGCTTGTTAGAACAAAAGTATCCGGCATTAGCGCCGGTACTGAAATGTTGGTTTATCGAGGACAACTGCCTGAAAATATGGCATTGGATGTCTCCATTAATGCTTTCAAAGACCTGGATGCTTCATATCCATTGTCATATGGTTATGCCTGTGTAGGTTATATCCAGAAAACGGGAAGTGCTTTGGATAAATGGTTTGAAGGAAAAAAAGTTTTTGCATTTCAACCACATGCTTCTCACTTCGTCAGCAAACTGGACCAGCTAATATTTTTATCGGATGAAGTATCAGAAGAGGCAGGAACATTTTTAGCAAATATGGAAACAGCCGTAAATTTTTTGATAGATGGTGCAGTTCAGCCAGATGAAAAGATAGCCATAATAGGCATGGGCGTTGTTGGGCAATTATTAAATACGGTCCTGAATCAGCTTCCAGTGAAGAAAATCACAGCGATTGACACAATAAAATCCCGTAGAGATCTGGCTGCAAATGAAATGCTTACTGTCAGTGCTGGGTCAGATGACAAGGAGCTGCTGGATTCAGGCAATGGTTTTGATCTTGTTTTTGAGATTAGTGGTAATCCAGAGGCTTTAAACCTTGCCATACAATTATGTAATTTTGCTGGCAGAATTATTGTGGGTAGTTGGTACGGTAACAAAGCTGCTCGAATAAATTTGGGTGGTGCTTTTCACCGCAACCGCCTCAAAATAATCAGCAGCCAGGTAAGTACAATCAGTCCAGAACACACTTTGGAATGGACGAAAGAAAAGCGTTTACAAAAAGCGATGAATTTAATTGCTGAGCTAAAAGTACAAAAATATATTACTCATCGCTTCCCCTTGTCTCAGGCAGAAAAAGCCTATCAGCTACTTGATAAGGATGCGGAAAAGGCATTACAAGTTATATTTACTTATGAGGATTAAATCATGTACAGCATCTCCGTACAGAAAGATTTTATTGCACAACATTATCTAATAGGAGGTGATTGGGGGGACGAAAATCATCCTCACTCCCATCATTATATTATTGAACTTGTTATTGAGCATGAAGAGCTGGATCAGCATGGCTATTTGGTTGATATTGTTGATATAGAAGCAGGCCTGGAACAAAGCGTAAATTATTTTAAAGATAAGATGTTGAATGATTTACCAGAGTTTGCAGGTATAAATCCAAGTCTAGAGCATTTTAGCCGAATTATTTGGAAGCAAATCATAAGTCATATTACCCCCCCGGGTAGTGGAAAGCTGGAAATCAAATTGTGGGAAAATGAAAGCTGCTGGGCCGCATATAAAAAAGAATATGTAAGTAAGTAAGACTTGCCTGATGAGAATAGCCTTATTAATTTACGGAGATATTAATACGACGAGTGGCGGCTATCTCTATGATCGTAAATTAGTTGAAATTTTACGTAGTCTTGGGGATAAAGTTGATATTATCAGTCTAAAAAAAGTTTCATACCTTAAAGCCTTGTTATCAAATTCAATTCCGGGTGAGCTAGAAAAGTATTATCAAACAGAGGGGGGAAATAAAAAGAGACAACTCAAATTAGATGTTCTTATTCAAGATGAGCTGGTTCATCCGTCATTCTGGAAAATTAATCATCAATTAAAAAGAAAGTTAAAGTGTCCGATTATTTCTCTTGTCCATCTCTTAAGCAGTGCCATACCTGGCGGCTACTATAAAAAAATACTGCATCAAACTTTTGAGAGGCCTTACTTGAAATCTGTTGATGCAATTGTTCTGAATAGCCAAGAGACACTTAAACAAGCCAGGTTATTATTACAGGATAAATTACCATCAAATCTTGTAGCAGTGCCCTGTGGTAATAATTTCAAAACCAGCAAGCAGCTTGTAAAGAATGAGGAGGCAAGTAAAAATACTTTAACCAAAAAATTAAACATACTGTTTGTTGGGAATGTCACTCAGCAAAAAGGCTTACATGTTCTTGTTAAAGCAATGAAACAGCTAGATGATACTATTTCGTTGTCAGTTGTTGGCCGCGAGGATCTGGACCCTCGCTATATAAAAAACATAAAAAACTACATAAAAATTAATAAGCTAAATAAACAAATTACGTTCTATGGGCAATTGAAGGAAGAAGCGCTTCAGCAGAAATACCTTGAGCATGATCTGTTTGTTTTACCGTCTACAAATGAAGCATACGGTATTGTTTTTGTTGAAGCGATGCAATTTTCATTGCCAGTCATTGGCTGTAGCTTAAGTGGCGCTAAAGAAATTATAGATGAAGGCCAAAATGGTTTTTTGCTTGATCCTGAAGATGATATTAAATTGGTTGAGTTGATTAATAGACTAAACGACGATAGGCGCTTACTGGCAAGAATGTCTGAATCAGCCAGACAAAAATATTTACTACATCCTACCTGGGAAGAAAGCATTAAAAAGATTAGAAAATTTTTACAAGAGCTTATCAAACAAGAGGGTTCAGCCTTTGGTCAATGAAACGTTTGACTATGTAAAATATCTCGATGTAAAAAAGAATATTGATGATAGAAGTTTAAACATCACTGTCTGGGATCGTTTTACGAATTGGATACTTTCACAAAACCAGCTGGATTCTTCGCTCAAGGTGCTCGAAATAGGCGCCGGCATAGGCACAATGATTGAAAGATTGTTGGATGCATCATTATTGAAGTACTGCCATTACATTGCTCTTGAGCCGGAATCTTCATTTAAAAACGCAGCGAAGCTCCGTTTAATGACTTGGGCGGGAGCTCAGGGTGCTAGTTTTGAAATAAAACCGGAAGGGTCGTGGCTACTACACGGCATGGAACTGGATGTTACGATTGAATGGGTAAAGGCTGAAGCCGATAAAATTGATCAGTTATTTGCTAATGAAAATTTCGATTTAATCCTAAGCCACGCAGTAATAGATTTACTCCCTGTACCTGAAATAATGCCTAAAATTTTAAATAAGCTTAAACAGGACAGCTGTTTTTATTTTAGCGTAAATTTTTCCGGGGAAACAAAATTCTTGCCCAGTGATGAAAGTGATGCCGATATTGCAAATAATTATCACAAAGATATGGATGCCCGTTTCCCTGGGCTGGATTGGCAACCCAGCCGTACAGGTGAAGCGCTACCTATTTGGTTAGAGAATTATGGTTGCAAGAAAGTCATTAGAGGTAAATCAGATTGGAATCTTGGCTCTAAAAATCACGACGCTGAAGATGCCTTATTTATTGAGAATATCCTGGATACTATTCAAAAAGCTTTAAAAGATATGCCAGGATTGAATGTTTGGCTGGCTAAACGTTACAGGCAGTTAGAACAAGAACAATTAGAAATTAAAATATCAAATTCAGACTGTTTTGGATTGAAGTAGGCGTAAACATATAAACCCGAGACCGAGTACTATTACATCGCGGAATCTGATCAGGGCTAATAGCGATGCAGCGGCAGTTTCAGGTAAGGCAATTGAGCTAAAAACCCAAAGCACAGCCGCCTCCAATGTCCCAATGCCACCTGGCAAGGGTAATAAAAATGCTAAACGCATCGCTACCAGCAATAAGATGAAATCACCAGTACCCAGAGATATGTCAAAAAAACTTAATACCAGATAAAGCTCAAAAAATGTTAGTAACCAGCCATTAATTGAAAGTAGCAAGGCAACAAGTAATATCAATTTTTTCGATAATACGTTTTTTAAAGAAAAAGTGATGTTGTTCCAGTGAAGACTTATAGTCGATAAGCGTTTGCCGCCTAACCATTTCAAGCCAATTGTGTAGATTAACTTTGCAAGTGAATCATTGCGTTTAATTCCGCACCACGCTAAGAAAGACATTAAAAACATTGCTAAAGCAATAATTAGCGCCACAGAAATCCAGTCTGCAAGGCCTGAGCCAGAAAAAATTAGAAATAGTATGCCCAATAGAAGAACGGCAAAATTTACCCAAAGTTCACAAAATCGATCAAGGGCAATGGCTAAAAAAGAATCGCCTGGTGAAATATTAAATTTCTTCCATAAAAAATAAATTTGTAGAGGCTCGCCGCCGAACTGTGGACCAGGAGTGATAAAGCTGACACTCTGCCCGGCTTGGCGTAAAAAAAGCAGGTTAATAAAATTAAGGTTTAAATTCAGACCAAAAGTCAGCGACATCCATCGCCAAACAAAAATAAAAATTATTAATAAGTTTAAGCCTGCCCAATAAATCCATTGCAGCATTGATAAGCTGCCTACAGAATCGAGAATTTCCTTAAAAGGCAAATCACGAAGTAGCCAAATTGCCAAAGTTAAGGCGATTATCCAGGCTGCCAATCTGATGGTTTTATACTTACTCACTGGCTGCCAGCTTATCAGCCATCGTTGCAGCGGCCATCGTATCTATGCACCCAAAGATCATCCCACAGCCATATACTGAATTTCCCTGTGCCGAATTGCATCACCCAAATAACCAGGGTGAGCAAAATAGCATCAATGCTTTGCATCTGATATGAAAGAAAAAGCCAGCACAGCAGGCACGAAAGAATAATGGCAAAGAAGCGCCCAAGAATACCTAGCAAAACCATCAATGCTGAAAACAGCAAGCTTATTAACAAAATAGCTCTTGGCAGTGTGATTTCATTAATTAAGGAAGAAAGTGAGGAATGAGCATTCGTTTTTATCAGGAGAAGGAATAGAAAACAAAAAATACATACTCTGAAAAAAGGCAATATAAACTGTTGAGTGGCTTTATCAGCCAGTTTAAAAAAGCTGCTTACTGGAGGTTTATTCAGATTAATGCGCCCGCTTACAATAAACCAGTCAATTAAAAATCCACCTAGTAAAGGCAGCATAAATGCAAATCCGGCGACAGTCGTCGCTGGTGGTGCCAGAATCGGCCATAGCACGACGGCAAGAAAACCCATCTGAAATCCTGCAACAGCTCTGCGCGACATGTTAAGGGGCAACTGATAAATGGGTTTATGCTGTTTATTTCTCCAATAAAGTCCCCCCTGGAATAAGTAGTAAGCAACACTAACTGATAGATAAGACCAATGAATCTGCCCTGTCCATACCGCTAAAAGGGGGGCTATCAGTAAGCCAAGCGCATCAAATTCAATATCGAGCTTGATACCCAGTAGGCTCTCATGTTTAGTGATGCGAGCTATGTAGCCATCAATACGGTCGATTATGGCGGCTACCAGGTAGCTAAGCGCCGGAATTAAAAGAATTTTTTCACTCAGGTCCAAGAGAAAGGCAAAGCCGGCAGTAAAAGCGATTAAAAAGCCTCGAAATAGGGTGAGACGATTGGCCCAGCCTAAATCTGGATAGCTAGCCTGTTGTTGTGAATCGCGATTAAGATCAAGGTGCTTACTAAGAATTATATTCGTTGCCAGCAGCCATAAAATTACTGCTTGCATAAACCATTGTAGTACCTGCCAAAAAGGCCATATCAAACAAAAAAGAATACTAAAAACAATAAGTAAGCTTAAGCCCAGAAAGCGAATAAAATTGGCCTCAGATTTTAGTGAGAGAGGCGTTTTTGATGTATTTTCAGAATGGAGCATACCGCAAACATACTAGAATCGGCTTTTGTTGTAATTAACAATTTTAGAAGGTAAGGGGCCATCAGGATTCATATAAAATGTGGCCTTAAGCATGTTTTTAAGCATTTTGTGTCAGGCAGGGCATTTTTTATTAAAATGAGGACTAAAAGGCGTTTTTTTTATAATTTCTCTAGACATTTACAGGAAATCTTGTCACCATCGCTTCTCAAGAAAGACTTTGCAAAGTTTTTTAGTAACAGATTTATTCTTAGTTCATATTGAAGGAGAAATACATGAGAATTCTAAGTAAAAAATTAATGATTGCTTTAATGGCAATTTCTATGGCTACTTTCCCAGCTCTGAATGCTAACGCACAAGCTGGCGGAGCTGGCGCAATCGCTGGTGTTAGTGCTACTACTGCTGTAGTCGTGGGCTTAGTTGTTGTTGGTGCCGTTGCTGCCAGCAATAATGACAGCGGCAGACCAAACATTTTAGCTCCATTACCTCAAGCACCAGAAACGCCAACTACTACTACCACGACAAATAATGGCAGTGGCGGTTCTTCCACTACTACTACAACTAACTAAGAGTAGTTTAGTATTACAAGTATCAAAAAGGCGGCTTTGCCGCCTTTTTTTTGTCTGGAAATAAACTTGTATCCTTGCAGTTTTCGGTTTCAAATCGCCAAATGAATCAGATCCCAAGATTTCTTTTTATTTTGCTTATTGCCGCTATTCCGGTTTCAAACAAGGCAGCGGATTTTGGCACAACGGGCTTGATTGATATTCCGACTGCCAGAATGATGGATGATGGCGAATTCAAAATTGCCATGAGCCGGCAAACGGTAGCTGATATTTATTCATTAAATTACCAGGTTACGCCCTGGCTGGAATCGACCTTTCGCTACACGATTTTCAATCCCGATAAAGTTGCAGGTTCTGGCGATAACCTTTTTGATAGAAGCTATGAAGTCAAACTACGCTTAATTCGAGAAAGAAGGCTGTTTCCTCAGGTGGCCCTTGGGATCAGGGATGTACTAGGTACCGGGGCTTGGGGTAGTGAATATCTGGTAGCCACTAAATCCATCGGCGCTTTTGATCTTACACTGGGCACGGGTTGGGGAAGAATGGCTGAGCGCAGTTCCTTCAGTAACCCTTTGACCAACATTGCTGATAGCTTTGAAACACGAAATGCAGAAGTAGGCAGAGGTGGAAAAGTTTCATTTGGTAATTTTTTCAGTGGCCCTGATGTCGGTGTTTATGGTGGCTTTAGCTATGAGCTGGAGAACTGGAACACCAAGTTCTTGGTCGAGTATAACTCGGATTCTTTTCAAAGAGAGCGTCGATTTGGCACTATTCCTGATGCTTCACCTGTGAGCTATGGTATCGAGTGGGAACCAACGCCTGGGTTTGCTCTGGGTCTTAACCGGCAGCAGGGTAATCAAACCGGATTTTATATTTCTGCCTCACTGAATACCAAAAATGAAGCCCCGCGTCGCACGCAAAACCTTGTGGTGCCAGTGAGTTCAAATCTGGCACAGGAAGTTATGGGTGCTGAGCTCAATACCTGGTATGGAAATTTACTGATTGATGTTGAATCTAACGGCATGCTTCTGCGCTCGGCTACTCTTTCACCAGACCAGAAATCAGTGAGTTTTGAGCTGTCTAACCAGCAGTATGGCTTAATGGCAGATGGTATCAATCGCTTTTTAACCCTGGCAGAAATTCATGCGCCTCCTCAAATAGAAACTATAGAAATAATTTTGAATGAAGGTGGTATACGCACCAATGCGGTAAGCTATCAGCGCCAATTTGGTGACAGGCCGCGAACCTGGCTGGACCCTGAAGATTTGATTGAAATTACACCCGGGGCGCCATTAGTTAACCCCTCGTCCAGAACACGCTACCGTATTCCAAATGTGGCCTTTGGTGCAGATTTATCAACACGCTTGTCATTATTTGATCCTGATAAACCTGCACGTTATCAGGTGATGCTTAAAACCACGGCGGCAATGGACCTGGGTAACTATTTTTCGCTTTTTGCTACCTATAACTGGGACATCGATAATGATTTTGACACTATCAGACGAGGTCCAAGCTCAAGATTGCCTGAAGTACGCACTAATATAGCTCGATACCTCAAAGAGGGTGATACAGGCCTCGACAGCTTATACTTACAGAGAAAAGGTAACTTAGGTAGAGATCTATACTATCGAGCTTACACTGGTTATCTGGAGGAAATGTATGCGGGCATTGGTGGAGAATTTTTATATAGTCCCTTTAGTTCGCGGCTGGCTTTTGGTTTTAACCTTAACTGGGTAAAGCAGCGAGATTTTGATAAAGATTTTGATTTGCTGGATTATTCCGTCGTCACCGGCCATGTCAGTGCCTATTGGGCAACCCCCTGGTATAACTATGATCTTGCCATACACGCTGGTCAGTATTTAGCAAAAGATGTGGGGGCCACTATTGAGGTGCGCAGGACCTTTGATAATGGCTGGATGGTTGGTGCTTTTGCAACTTTTACCAATGTATCTGCTGAAGATTTTGGTGAAGGCAGTTTTGATAAGGGGCTTTTTTTTAGAGTGCCGCTGGATCAAATTTTACCGGGGAATACCCGTGCCTCTTATACCAATACCATTCGCTCGATCCAACGCGATGGCGGTCAAGCCCTTAATGGCTTTGGCACAAGCTTATGGTACGATTTACGCCCAACGCGTTATGATGCTTTGAATAACTATAAATTACGGATGGTTCCAGGAGCATGAGAATAATCCAATTATTGTTGTTATGGTTGTTAGTGCTATGTGGAGTGCAAGCCTGCAGTTTTCGCTCGACTCAGCTTGACTTGCTCATGTCTGCTTTTAATGGAAGCGATGAGACCACAGTACCCTATGAAGAGCTTGCCTGGACCATGCTTTGGTCCGGCAATGATTATCGTCTAATGCCTATTTTCCCAACGGATATGAGTGTGACTAATTTCATGGATAGAGAAGGCGAGGTCATTGTAAGCTTTGATGGCTGGCAAGTTGTGAGAGCCGATGGCGTATTACCTTCTGAGTTAAACATTACCATTGAAAAAACTGATACTGGTCTGGAGTATTCAAGCGAGGATGATGTTTTTGCGACTCATGTCTGCGAAGAATTTGCCTCAACTCTCGAAGGCCAAACCACCGTCTGGCTGCAAAACTGTGATAGCCCTGAAGGCCCTTATACTAATGAGATAAGAGTCAACGGAAGTGGATCCATAACCTTTCTACGATTTTTGATTCACCCCAGATATCCTATGCTTACTTTGACACCCAATAACTTATTATTCTAGCAGGGCCTGTTAAAAGCGACTAAATCTGAGGCTTAAATGCTTTAGGAAAAGGTGAACAGGTTATTCTGGAAAGTAAAAAGGTGGAAGAGACGGAATCTAACCACCGAAATAAGGGTAAACAATCCTTTTGCCTATTCTGAATACAAGCACAACTTGGCATCGTTTAGTTTGTGTTTAAAGCTAAAATTTTTTGAAAAGGCTTGAATTCAATCGATTGAGTGAATTATAACCTTCCTAGATTGATTGAAAGCGAATTTCGAGTTGGTGCCCAGGGGCGGAATCGAACCACCGACACGAGGATTTTCAATCCTCTGCTCTACCGACTGAGCTACCTGGGCTGAAATTCGCTTCTTTCCCCAATTGAATAATCAGGTTTCGATTTGCTGCTCTTTAGCAACAAGGCGCGTATTAAACCTTTTGGCGTTGACCTAGTCAAGATTGTATTAAGATAAAGTGTTAGTTTTCTGGCACGTAACCGTCGGCTTCATCATGATCCTCATTGGCAAAGAACTTATCCATTTCTTCGGTCAGGTATTTACGATCTTCTGGATTAATCATGCTGAGAGTTTTTTCATTGATTAATCGGGTTTGTAACTGCTGCCATTCTTCCCAGGCTTGTTTAGAAATATTCTCGAAAATATCCTGGCCCTTTGCTCCCGGATAGGGGGGTGTAAGCAAGCCCTCCATCTCTTTATTATATTTTTTACAAAATACGGTTCTGCTCATGACTTATTTACCAGTTGTGTTAAAAGCGTTTTTACCGGGCCTGCCAGCCCTAATTCAGTAGGCGAATTGAGATCATACCAGTGCCAGTCGGGCTTCTCCATGACCATCATCGGTTCTTTTGCTAACCATAGAATTTGCGGTGTTATAGTTAAATGAAAATGGCTGAAAGTATGGCGAATATCATTCCATTGCATAGTTTGATCGTTAATAACAAAATCATATTTTTGCAGAAAGCTGGATATATCGGCATGTACTGGAATTTCAGGGAAGCTCCATAAGCCGCCCCAAATACCACCGGGAGGCCTTTTTTCCAATAATACTTTTTTACCACTTTTGTTATGAAGAATTAACATTTGTATCGATTTTTCAGGAAATTTCTTTTTGATTTTTTTATGCGGGAACTCAGTGGTTTTGTGCCTTAAATAAGCTTCACAACCTTCTTGCAAAGGGCAAACCGGGCATGAGGGTTTTGTTCGTGTGCAAAGTATTGCCCCAAGGTCCATCATGGCTTGGGTGTATGATCGGCAATTAGTAGATGGGGTATGTAATTCTGCTAATTCCCATAGTTGTTTTTGGGTCTCGCTATGGCCGGGCCAACCTTTCACGCAGTGATAGCGGCAAAGCACGCGTTTTACATTGCCGTCCAGAATAACAGCATAGCTATCTTCAGCTAGTGCCATTATTGCCCCGGCGGTGGATCTTCCTATTCCTGGCAACTCAATTAATTCTTCAAGGGTACTAGGAAAAACACCATGGTTTTCTTGATAAACGATTTTTGCGGTTTTATGTAAATTTCTTGCTCGAGCGTAATACCCTAAACCGGTCCAGTGGTGGAATACCTTATCTTCATCTGCCAAGGCTAGTTGTTTGATGTTTGGAAAGCTGCGCATAAAGTTTTCGTAATAGGGAATGACCGTGCTTACCTGAGTCTGCTGCAACATTATTTCTGAGACCCAAACGCGATAGGAGGTCGGCTTAAGCTGCCAGGGTAAATTCTTGCGGCCATGATGTTCAAACCAGTGTAAAACGGCTTGACTGAAATTGGCGTGTTTTGATTTAGCTTTAATAGGCATGAAACTAAGTGTAATGATTGTCAGCCTTTTTTTCACATTAAAAGGTGTTTGGCAGTATAATCACGTTTTTCTCAATGCTGCATTATTTAAAAACAACACTGCAGAAGTGATAGAGGCGATTATGTCTGAGCCAAGAATGGCTACCGTTGAAAGAAATACTAATGAAACCCAAATCAAGGTTAGTGTAAATTTGGATGGCACCGGTTTATTTAAAATAAAGTCCGGTTTGCCTTTTCTTGAGCATATGCTTGAACAGATTTCTCGACATGGTTTGGTGGATATCGACATTGTCGCCAAAGGTGATCTTGAAATTGATGCTCACCATACAGTAGAAGATCTGGGTATCACCTTGGGCCAGGCTATTGATAAGGCCTTGGATAAAACCGGAATCCGCCGTTATGGTCACGCCTATGTTCCCCTTGATGAGGCATTATCTCGTGTAGTAATCGACTTTTCCGGCCGGCCAGGACTCGAGTATGCAATTCCTTTTGCACGCGGAACGGTGGGCGACTTTGATGTGGATTTATTTTATGAATTTTTTCAGGGTTTTGTGAACCATGCCAAAGTGACCCTGCACATTGATAATCTCAAAGGTAACAATGCTCATCACCAGATAGAAACCGTGTTTAAGGCATTTGGCCGGGCCATGCGAATGGCAATCGAAGCTGATCCACGTATGCAAGGCACCATCCCTTCAACCAAGGGAAGTCTATAGGCTTGCCAACACTTCGTTAAAAACAGGCCTTAATGCTGATTTATTGTATATATAAATACTGCTTTAGGGTCTGTTTTTGCTAGTTCCTGGCTGAGTTAAATGTTTCAGGGAATTTCGCTAGATTATGAATAGAGTTGTCGTAATTGATTATGGTATGGGTAATCTTCATTCTGTGGGGAAGGCCCTTGAGCACGTTGATAAAAATATTTCTCTTTCAATTACGTCTGATGCCCAACAAATCCAAGATGCGGATCGTCTGATTTTTCCAGGTGTTGGTGCTATGCGTGATTGTATGGCAGAAATTAAACGCCTAAAAATTGATAAGCTTTTGAAAGAAGCCCGGTTGGAAAAGCCAATATTGGGAATTTGTGTTGGCATGCAAGCGATGCTCGACTTCTCTGAAGAAAATAATGGGGTTGACTGTATTGGACTTTTCCCTGGCAGAGTTGAGCGTTTTTCTGAAGGTCAGAAAGATGAAAATAATGAGCTATTAAAAGTTCCTCATATGGGTTGGAATGAAGTTAAGCAAACGTTTGAGCATCCAATGTGGCACAACATTGTTGACAAGAGTCGTTTTTATTTCGTGCATAGTTATTATGTGACTCCTGATACTTGTAAAGAAAATAGTGCAACAATTGTTGGCGAGAGTACATATCATAAGGCTTTTTGTTCTGCGCTAGCAGATGACAATATCTTTGCCGTACAATTTCATCCTGAAAAAAGTCAGAGCTGTGGTTTGCAATTGCTTAAAAACTTTCTAAGCTGGGATGGACAAGTATGAGCCTGGCAAAACGAATTATTCCTTGTCTAGACTGTGAGAATGGTCGCGTAGTAAAAGGCGTAAAATTTTTAGATATTCGTGATGCTGGAGATCCTGTAGAAGTTGCAAAAAGATATTGTGATCAGGGTGCAGATGAGATCACTTTTCTCGATATCACAGCCAGTAGCGATGATCGCGAAACAACAGTCCATACCGTTGAGGCCATTGCCAGTCAGGTTTTCATTCCTCTGACAGTGGGAGGTGGAATTCGGACGCTCGAAGATATTCGTATCATGCTTAATGCCGGGGCAGATAAAGTAGCGATTAACACCAGCGCTGTTTTAAACCCGGAATTTGTAAAACAAGCCGCTGATAAGTTTGGCTCCCAGTGCATAGTCGTTGCAATTGATGCCAAACAGGTTTCTGGGGAAGGCGAGCCATTGCAATGGGAGATATTCACTCATGGAGGCAGAAAGCCTACTGGCCTTGATGCTATAGAGTGGGCCAAAAGAATGGTTGCCTATGGGGCAGGAGAAATATTATTAACCAGCATGGATCGAGATGGCACCAAAAATGGATTTGATCTGGCTTTAAATAGGGCGATAAGTGAGACAGTTAGTGTGCCGGTTATTGCATCGGGCGGTGTTGGTAATTTACAGCACCTGGTTGAAGGAATTACTGAAGGGAAAGTGGATGCTGTGCTAGCCGCCAGTATTTTTCATTTTGGTGAGTTTAGTATTCCTGAAGCTAAAAAGTATATGGCATCTAAAGGCATCGTCGTCCGTTAAAACTACTACGCTCGGTAATGCTTTGTTGAAAGTTTTCTTTTACTCAGTCACTTGCTGTTTGCAAGCTCCTTTATAAAATCAACCTTTCGCCGCGCCTGAACTTCGCTCGTGACGTTTTAATATATAGGTGTAACAGTTGCCATAATCTTAAAAACTTTAAAAAGTCTAAGACCTGCATTCATCAAAAGCATGCAAAAGATTAGCAATCTTGATGTCAACTAAACCAGTACAAAGAGAGAAAAACTTTTAAATTGGCCTTCATGCTCAAGTAAGTGACAGGATGAAATTTATTTTTTCATCAAGCCAATCTGAGCCGAGTTCTTCAGTTCTTGACTAGTAAGGTCGGGCTCGAATAAGCGCCAAGCCTTTTAAAATATTCAAAGCTTCATTGAGCTGATAATCACCAATAAGGACTTGCTCTCCAGTCAGATCAAGTACTTCGGGGATTGAGCCGATTAAGTTTTCATTTTCAAGATGGCCTTCAAGATCCTGTTCGCGATAGTTAGCCGGATTATCAGGCAGGCTTGTTAGTCTTCCTTGCCGAACAATAATATTAGGCACAATACCGAGAGCCTGAATGGAGCGACCATTTGGTGTGTAATACAGGGCAGTGGTTAATTTAATCGCACGACCATTGGTTAGTGGTGAAACAGTTTGAACTGAACCTTTACCAAAACTTTGTGTCCCCATAATTACTGCTCGATTGTGGTCCTGTAAGGCGCCAGCAACTACTTCTGAAGCAGAGGCAGAACCCTGATTAATCAAAACAATCAATGGTACTCCGCGACTGGGGTCGGTGGGTGTGGCGTCAAAACGAGTATAAGAGTTTGTTTCACGACCTTCAGTGTAGACAATAAGCCCCTCAGAAATAAAAGCATCGACAACGTCTACAGCGGCTTGTAAAACGCCTCCGGGATTATTGCGTAAATCCAAAATAACACCTTTTAACTCAGTGTCACTTAGATGAAAATTTTCTAATGCTGTATTGATTTCACTGCCTGTCCCGGTAACAAATTGGGAAATGCGAATGTAGCCAAATCCAGGTTCCAAAAATCGTGAACGGACACTACTGGATGTGATGAGGCCTCTTGTGACTGTAATCTCTAGTGCTTCATCTACACCTTCACGCAAGATTGTCAGAACGATATCTGTTCCAGGAGCACCTCGCATTAAATCGGTGGTTTCATCTATTGTGATATCCGATGTAGGCGTGTTATCTATCTTAATGACAACATCGCCAGCTTTAACGCCGGCTATATCAGCAGGTGATCCGTCCACAGGGCTAATGATAGTAATGAACCCATTGCTAACCCCCACCTGAACACCCAGACCACCAAATTCACCAGTTGTCATTTCCTGCAGATTATCGAAATCTTCATCGACCAGATAACTGGAGTGGGGGTCAATGCCAGCTAGCATTCCCCTGATAGCGTTCTCCAGTAATGTCTTGTCATCAATTGGTTCAACATAGGTATTGCGAATTCGGTTGAGTACTTCAGTAAAAATACGGACTTCTTCTATAGGCAAGGGCAGGGAATCAGTATTATTTGGAATTTGCCCAGTATCGCTTGTCTCTGATTGAGCTTGAACAGGCAATGCTAATATCAGGCCCAGATAGGTGAGAGCTGCAATTTTAATAATGTGTAATGTTTTCATAGAAGTTAACCAGAGGCTTTAACGCCTCACCAACCAATTTATTGGGTCTTGTGATTCCCCATTATAGCGAATTTCGAAATAAACCCCATTTTCACTGCGACCACCTGTGTTGCCAACTGCTGCGATTACTTCACCAGAAGTCACCCACTCTCCAACTTCTTTATAAAGTGATTGATTGTGTGCATAAAGGCTCATATAACCATCGCCATGGTCTAATATCAATAGCAGCCCTGAACTGGCAAACCAATCAGAATAAATAACCCGGCCATGATGAATGGCCCTTACTTCTGCACCGGAGGCTCCGGCAATTGTAACCCCTTCCCAGTTCAGGTCGCCTAGTTCATAGTTTGCACCATAAGCATTCAACAAGGGCCCTTCCAGGGGCCAGGGCAGAGAGCCTCTGAGACCTGAAAAGTCTTCTCCTTCTGCACCAAATGAGATGTCCAAAATGGCAAGGGATAATTCCTCAATGAGTAATGCCATTTCTTCATATTGCACTTCCAGTTGTGATAATTCGTTGCCTCTTCTTGCAAGCATTTCATTGAGCTGTGTAAGAAGTGCCAAGCGTTCATTTTGACTTTGCTCAAGATTACTTTGTTGCTCCCTTAGCGCATCACGCTGGGCAGACAAGTTTCGGTTACTTTCTTGAATATCGACGCTTATAGAGGTTATTTCGCTGATAGTATCCCGAAATTCAGCGATCTTATTTGCTCTGGCATCATTGAAATATTGATAATATCGCAGCGCTCGTGAACTACGACTAACACTTTGCTGGTTTAAAATTAGTTTCATGTACTCTTCTCTGCCATTTTTATAGGCAGCTAAAATATACTGGGCAATAAGGTTTTCCTGTTCACTTTTTTTGAGTTCCAGGGCTCTTCTTTGCTGTTCAAGGTCAGCAAGCCTCCTTTGCTCAGTATTGATGCGAGCTTCTATACTTGAAATAGTCTGATTAATGTCAGTAATGGCTTTTTCATTTGCTTCAAGTTCAAGTTCCACGCCCCCACGCTGCTGTCGAGTGCTTTCTATTTGTAACTGGACATTGGAAATAGCTTTGCCTAAAGCATCCAGATCTGCCTGTGAGGGGGCATCCTGGCCTTTGGATAAAGGAGAAATAAGTAAGTAAGCACTTACATATATGACTAAATGATATTTGCGGGACCAACTTCTCATGTAAATTCAATTAATGAATGACCGCTCATTTCAGCAGGCAGGTCCAGGTGCATCAAACTTAGCAAGCTAGGAGCTATATCGGATAAAGCGCCATCATCTTTAAGCTTAAGCTTTTGCCTGCCAACATAAACCAAGGGAACCGGGCCGCTAGTATGGGAGGTCAGGCTTTGCTCACTATGCTCATCTCGCATCTTCTCTACATTGCCATGATCAGCAGTAATCAGGCAGTCACCGTCTACTTCAAGTATAGCCTTGGTAATCATGCCCATACATTCATCAAGAACTTCTACTGCCTTGATGGATGCGTCCAGATTGCCGGTATGGCCTACCATGTCGCCATTGGCAAAATTACAGATGATGGCTGCATATTCGCGACTTTTTATCGCATTCACCAACTTTTCGCATACTTCATAGGCGCTCATTTCTGGCTTTAAATCATATGTGCTTACTTGAGGAGAGGGGACGAGTATACGGGTCTCGCCCTTAAACTCTTTTTCCTGTCCGCCACTGAAGAAAAAAGTGACATGTGCGTATTTTTCAGTCTCTGCAATTCTCAGCTGAGTGAGGTCCTTTTTAGCTAAATATTCACCCAGGCTATTACTTAACTCCATCGGTGGGTAGGCACAAGGTGCTTTTATGTCGACAGAATATTGAGTAAGGGTAAGAAAAGCGCTGTAGTTTATTTTTTGATGGGATTCGAATTCAGAAAAATTGGCATCAAATAATGCTCTAGTCAGTTCACGTGCCCGATCTGCTCGAAAATTCATGAAGATCATAGCATCACCATCAACTATTTTTATTGTTTTATTATCGGATGAAAGAATGCAACTGGGCTTAACAAATTCATCATCTTCATTTCTATTATAGGCATCATGCAGGGAATCCAGGGCATGGCTATAATGATATTCAGATTTGCCAAGAACAATACTCTGATAAGCCAGCTCTACTCTATCCCAGCGATTATCCCGATCCATTGCGTAAAAACGGCCACCGATACTGGCAATTTGACCTTTGCCAGATTTCTCGAGTTTGCTTGAAAATTTAGTCAGGGAAGCTTTAGCGCTTCTTGGCGGGGTGTCTCTGCCATCTAATAAGGCATGTAAATAAATTTTCCGACAATTCTGCTGTATTGCCAGATCAATCAGGGCCTCTATCTGGTCTTCATGACTATGAATCCCGCCCGGTGATAAGAGCCCGACAATATGTAAAGCGCCATTCGCTACATTAGCCTTATGGCAGGCTTCTATAAAAGCTGGATTGGTGAAGAAGTCACCATCAGCAATGGATTTATTAATACGAGTCAGGCTTTGATATACCACACGTCCAGCGCCTAAATTCATATGCCCAACTTCTGAATTGCCCATTTGACCTTCTGGTAAACCAACTTTTAATCCAGATGTGTGGATAAGAGTATGTGGATAGTCAGTCAACAACTTGTCCCATACAGGGGTTTTGGCCAAACTGATAGCGTTTGCATCGGATTCTTCGCGATGCCCCCAACCGTCAAGAATTAATAGGAGGCGGGGAGATATGGGTTGATTCATAGGGATTAAAAAGGCTAATTAAGGGAGGTAAATTATAGGCTCTATGGAAGATTAGTTAAACTAAGTTACCAGTAAAAAACTGAATCAAGCGGTTTTACTCTGAGTGCTTAGTTCTTTATACTGCGTCCCAATTTGCATATGCAGTTTTGAGTAAATTATGGGGCGTTTATTAGAATTTCTTATCAACCATTGGATTCTAACAGGTCTATGGGTAGTTATTTTTATAGCGCTTATTGCCTATTTACAAAAGAAAGCAGGTAAGACTGTTGGGATACATGAAGCAACACGTCTTATTAATCAGGAAGGCGGAGTTATTCTGGACATCAGAGATAAAAAGGTTTTTGATAAGGGGCATATCGTCAATGCAGTTAATATTCCTTTGGCTAAACTGGAAGAGCGAATGGTAGAGCTGGAAAAAAATAAAAATAATCCACTTATCGTTGTTTGCCAGATGGGTCATCAATCTGGAGAAGCAGTCAAAAAACTGGAAGTTAAGGGATATTCAAAAGTATCCAGAATGACTGGCGGGATGACAGAGTGGCAATCGCAGGGTTTACCATTAGTAGTATAAAGCATTTTGCTTATTAATTTAGACGCATTACCAATAAAAATAATTTACAATAATTTATTCATAATATAGGAAGAATCGAGAAATGGCAGATAAAGAAGATCAGTCAAATGTACAGGCTACTGGGCAGGCAAATGGAACTGCAATGAAATTCGTAATTCAAAGAATTTATATTAAAGACTCTTCATTTGAGTCACCAAATACCCCTGATATTTTCAAAACAGAATATAAACCGAATATTCAGTTTAATATGAATACTAAAACTAATAATTTCCAGGAAAATTTTCACGAAGTTATTTTGACAATGACGGCTGAAGTAAAAAATAGCGATGATAAAGTGTATTTTATTGCTGAGGTACAACAAGCTGGTATTTTTCAAATCGAAGGGTTTGAGGCTGAGCGACTAACGGAGGTATTACATATTTCATGTCCTAATATATTGTATCCATATGGTCGTGAGGTTATTGATAACTTGGCAGTTAAGGGTGGCTTCCCTCCCTTGATGTTGGCCCCGGTGAATTTTGAATCAGCATATTTACAGGCTCGTGAGCAGCAGACCAAACAACAAGAAGAACCAGCAAGTTAGGGAACCATTGCTTATATAATTTATAAGTCATGAGTTGATAAAACGATTAGTTTTTCTGAAAATTTAGTTGTCTCCATGCTTCATAAACCGCAATAGCAGCAGAGTTTGACAAATTTAAACTTCTGCTGCTGACCTGCATAGGAATCGTTAATACATTTTCAATATGCTGACTTGTTCTGATTGATTCGGGCAACCCCCTAGTTTCAGGCCCAAACAATAAATAATCTCCTCTTGTATAGCTAACCTCAGAATATAAAGTTTTTCCTTTAGTACTAAAGGCATAAATTTTTCCGTCGCCTTTTTTTGACAAAAAGTCTGACCAGTTTTTATAAGTTTGTAAGGAGCTGTATTGATGATAATCGAGGCCTGCACGGCGCAGGTTTTTTTCATCTAAATCGAAGCCAAGGGGCTCAATTAAATGTAGTTGACAACCTGAATTGCTTGATAACCTGATTATATTGCCTGTATTAGGCGGTATTTCTGGTTCAAAAAGAACTATGTTAAACATATAGTTTTATATAGCATTAATCATCATCCTGATCATTTGAATGTAAACCAAGTTCTTTAATTTTTCGGGTTAAAGTATTTCTTCCCCAGCCGAGTAATTCAGCGGCGTCTCTTTTCCTGCCGCCACTATGTTTAAGAGCAGCTTCTATCATGCATTTTTCAAAAATGGGAGTTGCTTGCTGCAATATGCCGGTATGCCCTAAGCTTAGTTCCTGGTCCGCCCAGCTTTTTAAAAATTGTGCCCAATTTCCAGAAATACCTTTTTGGTTTTCTGGCTTAAGAAACTCTTCAGGTAAATCATTTATAAATACTTGATTGCCGGGGGCCATCACTGTAATCCAGCTACAAAAATTTTCCAACTGCCTCACATTCCCAGGCCAGCTTAAACCGGTTAAATATTTCATTGTGTCCGGTCTTATGACCTTGGCATCAACGCCCATTTGCTGAGCAGCTTTTTGCAAAAAATGCTGCATCAATGATGGAATATCTTCTCGTCTTTCAGATAATTTTGGGAGATGTATAGGGATAACATTTAGTCGATGGTAAAGATCTTCGCGAAATAAATGTTCGCGAACCCTGTTTTGTAAATTTTGGTGAGTGGCCGCAATAATGCGTACATCTGCTTTAATGGGTGTCATTCCACCAATTCTGTAAAATTCACCATCAGAAAGGACGCGCAATAAACGAGTTTGTGCTTCCATTGGCATATCACCAATTTCATCAAGGAATAAAGTGCCGCTATCGGCCTGTTCAAATCGACCAACTCTTTGCTGGGTCGCGCCGGTGAAGGCCCCTTTTTCATGGCCAAATAATTCAGACTCGATTAAATCTTTTGGAATTGCCGCGACATTTAGAGGGATATAAGGCTCTTTTGATCTGGGGCTATGTTTATGTAGTGCTTGGGCCACTAATTCTTTACCAGTCCCAGACTCCCCCTTAATTAATACGGTTATATTCGAATTTGCAAGCCGACCAATAGAACGAAATACTTCCTGCATAGCGGGAGCTTCACCAATGATTTCCTTAGCACTAACTTCAGGTATGACAGCCTTTTTGCCCTTGTTTTCTTTGGCATGCTTAACGGCGCGCTCAGCAACATCAATTGCATCATTTACGTCAAAAGGCTTTGGTAAATATTCAAATGCGCCATGTTTGTATGATTTCACTGCGCTACTTAAATCAGAATGGGCTGTCATGATGATGACAGGGAGCTGTGGATAGCTCTCGCTCACAAGGTTTAACACTTCAAGTCCATCCTTACCGGGCATACGAATGTCACTAATGATCGCATCAGGTTGCATGTCTCTTAGTTTTTCCAATAGGCTTTCTCCATTGTCAAAACTTTCGATATCAAAACCAGCTTTATCAAGCGCCTTTTCTAATACCCAGCGGATAGACTTGTCATCGTCAACAATCCAAATTAATTTATTAGCGCTCATATTTAAGTTCCTTCATTTTCATCAGATATAGGAATGGACAGAATAAAACTGGTTTGCCCCTCCTGACTTTCACATTCGATTAAACCGTTGTGTTGGTGAAGAATTGTCTGGGCAATAGATAATCCTAATCCGGTTCCGCTAGCTCTGCCCGTTATTAATGGGTAAAAAATATTTTCAATAATGTCAGCTGAAATACCAGAGCCATTATCAATTATTTCAATTCGGGCAATGAGTTTATGCATCACAGGACCAATAGTTGCATGACTTATTGCACGGGTTTTTAAAATTATTTGAGGAGCTTTCTGATCAGACTCATATAAAGCTTGCATGGCATTTCGAACAACATTTAATACTGCCTGGATTAGCTGTTCCATATCGCCTAAAAATTCTGGAATACTGGGATCATAATCACGAATAAAAAGAATTTCACCTTTTGTTTCTGCTTCTAGAAGAGATCTCACTCTTTCAAGAACTTCATGGATATTGTGGTGTTTCAATACTGGTTTTCTATATGAGCCTGTTAAGCGATCAACTAGGTTCACTAGGCGATCAGCTTCACTAATTATTACATTTGTATAGTCTTCTACATCTTTATTCGGGAATTCCAAGGCTAAAAGTTGGGCAGCTCCACGAATACCGCCCAATGGATTTTTAATTTCATGCCCAAGATTTCTTACCAGTTCAGAAGTAGTCTCATGATTGGAAATGAGAGTCTCCCCTCGAGTAATGCTGTAAGAGCGGTCGAGTTCCTGAATTTCGATCAAGAGGAAATCTTGCTCTCGGTCATTGATAGACGAGATTGAGTAATCCACCAGGAGCGATGTCCGATTTGCAAGGGTGAGCTGTACTTTACGTGCAATAAATGCATTTTTATTTTTTTGTACTGAAGCTAATGCTTTCAGAGTAGATTCTGGCTGGTAGAGTAAATCGCCAATATACGAATTACGCGATCTTTTTTCACTGGTCCTGAAAAGCGCTTCCGCAGAGGGGTTTAAGTGGAATAAGCAAAAGCTGCTATCCAGTATAACCACTGCTGAAGTTAAATGGTCAAGCAAACTAGTATTAAAACTTTCTGTGTTCATGTGTTTTAAATTTCATATCGGGTAAAGCGAATATTTATCGTCGGTATCCGGCTAGATCGTTTAGAGAATAAGTCCTGCAAAATTTGAACCAACCTGGGGCAAATTAAGGGTTATAGGCGATTAATTGCCTTATTGGGGCCATAGAAAAATAAATTGTAACCGAAAAAAGCAAAAATTGCCCCATAATAGTGCATAGAAGTGCCGTTTTAAGTATTGGCATCTTGCTGTAAGTGCCATTCAAGTCGGCCATTGGTATCATTGCATCTTCTTACATGTTGTTGGCTTTTTGCCCCATAAATCACTCTGCAAGAATGAAATATCTGCTGAAATTACAATCAAAAGCCGGCCTGTATGCGTGCACTTTGTGAAGCAATTTACTAGAAATCTGAGGGCCATTCTAAGAAAAGTAGATGAGCGTATTGTCGTCAGCTCAAAGCGGAATTTTCTTGAAGTTAATTCACCCGATGAATCTGGTGATATTAACCCTTTCGTAGAGGAGATATTATTGAGCATTCCTGGGGTCGCCTCCATTGCTTCAACTATCCACCTCCCTCTGGATAATTTCGAAAACATACTTAGTCATACCTTGGCCTTATTTACAGAGCGATTGCGAGGAAAAAGCTTCGCAGTGCGTTGTAAACGTGCAGGGAAACATTCTTTTACCTCGGTTGATGTTGAGAAGATTATAGGCGCTGGATTAAATCAGAATACATCGTCTTTAGGTGTGAATCTCAGTAAGCCGCATATTACGGTCAGGCTGGAAATTCGTGAGCAAGATGTATTCATAGTAGATGAATTAAAAGAAGGCTTGGGAGGCTACCCTCTGGGTACTCAGGGTGGTGTTTTGTCATTGATTTCAGGTGGCTTTGATTCAGCAGTTTCCAGTTATTTATCAATAAGACGCGGTCTATTAACGCATTATTGCTTTTTTAACCTGGGAGGACGTGAGCATGAGATCGCTGTGAAGGAAGTGGCTTTATATTTGTGGATGCGTTATGGCTCTTCACATCGCGTAAAATTTATTTCAGTTCCCTTTGAAGCTGTTGTGGGGGAAATAATTGGCAAAGTCGATAACGCTCAAATGGTTGTAATCCTCAAGCATATGATGTTTAGAGCCGCTGGCAAACTGGCAACACAGCTTAATTTAGATGCCTTAGTAACGGGAGAAGCCGTTGCCCAGGTTTCCAGTCAGACCCTGCCAAACCTGGCAGTAATTGATGGCGCGAGTGATAAACTGGTTTTACGCCCACTTATAATGAGTGAGAAGCAGGATATTATTGATCTGGTAAGAAAGATTGGGACAGAGGAATTTTCAGCAGCAATTCCTGAATACTGTGGTGTTATTTCTGTCAATCCAACGACCAAAGCCCGCCAGCATCGTATTGAGAGAGAAGAAGAACGATTTGATTTCTCAATCCTGGAAACTGCGTTAGCAGAAACAAAAATCTTAACAATCGATAAATTATTGGGAGTTGAAAAAGAATCACCGATCGAACTGCTTGAGCTGGAAGTTGTGCCTGAACAAGCAGTTGTGATTGATATTCGTCATCCCGATGAGGAAGAACCTTCCCCATTAAATATTCCAAACCGTGAAATTCAAAAAGTTCCTTTCTTTAAGTTAAATTCCATGTTTGAACACAATAACATTGATCAAGAGACTCAATATTTACTCTATTGCGATAAAGGTATGATGAGTAGATTACATGCCTCCTATCTGATACAGATAGGAGGCATGGTAGGTGTTTACCGCCCCAGCTAACATATAAATTGCTTATTTAATCCCTTAGCACTAACTAGATGCTGGTTTTTCTGTTTTAAACAATGCAATCCGCTATAATGCGCCACTTTTTGCAGCTCGATCCGACAGGAAATCAATGTGATAGAGAAGATTCGAAATATAGCCATTATTGCTCATGTCGACCATGGTAAAACGACACTGGTAGATAAATTACTTTCACAGTCCGGAACTCTGGAAACCAGAGGAAAGGATATAGAGCGAGTAATGGACTCCAGTGATCAGGAGAAAGAGCGGGGCATAACTATCCTCGCCAAAAATACAGCTGTCAGTTGGCAGGATTATCGAATCAATATTGTCGATACGCCTGGACATGCCGATTTTGGTGGAGAAGTTGAAAGGGTATTATCGATGGTCGATTGCGTGCTGCTACTAGTTGATGCAGTTGATGGGCCTATGCCCCAGACTCGTTTTGTCACACAAAAAGCTTTCGCCAGAGGATTAAAGCCTATAGTAGTAATTAATAAAGTCGATAGAGAGGGCGCGCGACCGGATTGGGTATTAAATGAAGTTTTTGACCTTTTTGATCGCTTAGGTGCAACTGAGGAACAACTGGATTTCCCCGTAATCTATGCTTCTGCCATTAATGGTGTTGCAGGAAATGAGGCCGATCAACTGGCCGAGGACATGACACCATTATTCCAGTTGATCGTTGACAAGGTGCCACCTCCAGATGTTGATCAGGATGGTCCTTTTCAAATGCAGATTTCGGCATTGGATTATTCGTCCTATGTGGGTGTTATAGGCGTAGGCAGGATTTCTCGTGGTACTGTAAAAACAAATATGCCAGTGGTGTTGATTGATAGTGAAGGTAAAACAAGAAAAGCCAAAGTAGGGCAGGTTAAGACTTATTTGGGCCTGGAGCGCATCGATGCGGATTCTGCTCAAGCCGGCGATATTATTTGTATTACAGGCATAGAAAAACTCAATATCTCTGACACGATTTGTGACCCTGAAAATGTAGAAGCCTTACCAGCTCTTTCAGTTGATGAACCGACGGTGACAATGACATTTCAGGTGAATGATTCACCCTTTGCCGGTCTGGAAGGTAAATATGTTACTAGCCGGAATATCAAAGAGAGGCTAGATCAGGAATTAATTCATAATGTTGCACTTCGAGTAGAACAAGGAAGCACAGCTGATAAATTTATTGTTTCGGGGCGCGGCGAGCTGCATTTATCGGTTCTTATTGAAAGTATGCGCAGAGAAGGATTTGAACTTGCTGTTTCAAGACCGCAGGTTGTTATTAAGGAAATAGATGGCGTTAAACATGAACCTTATGAAATGTTATTGCTTGATGTAGACGAAGCTCATCAGGGTGGTGTAATTGAAGAACTCGGCAAGCGTAAGGCCGAGATGCAAGACATGGTGTCAGACAATAAAGGACGCATGCGCATAAGTTTCATTATTCCAACCCGAGGCTTGATTGGTTTTAGAACCATGTTCCTCGGTATGACATCTGGATCCGGTATTATGACGCATATCTTTGATCATTACGGTCCAGTCAAGGAAGGTGAAATTGGTAAGCGAAATCGTGGTGTTCTAGTTTCCATGGTGAATGGTAAAACACTGGCGTTTGCATTATATACCTTGCAAGATAGAGGCAGACTTTTTGTTGAACCAGCTGTAGATGTTTATGAAGGTATGATTGTTGGCTTGCATAGTCGAGAAAATGATTTGGCTGTAAATCCAACAAAAGCAAAACAGCTGACCAACATTCGAGCAGCAGGGACTGATGAAAATTTAATTTTAACAACACCAATTCGTCACAGTTTAGAGCAGGCGATGGAGTTTATTGAAGCTGATGAACTTGTTGAAATCACGCCAAAATCAATACGTATTCGGAAAATGTATCTTACTGAAAATGAACGAAAGCGAATGTCTAGAGGTTCAGAACTTCGAGGACAATAAATCTCTCTAGTGATTAGTAACTTTTATAAATTAAAGAAAAATTGAAATGTGAGTAGCTTATGTTAGCGCTTATTCAACGAGTTTCTTCAGCCTCAGTTAAAATTAGTGACAAAACAATAGGCCAAATAGGGCAGGGGCTTTTGGTTTTTCTGGGTATAGAAAAAGAAGATACAGAAAATGAAGCAGACAAACTTTTAAATAAATTGATGTCCTATCGAGTTTTTTCTGATGATGAAGATAAAATGAATCTAAGTGTCAGGGATGTTAAAGGGAGCTTGCTAATTATTTCTCAATTCACTCTGGCGGCAGACACTAATAAAGGATTACGACCGAGCTTTTCCTCTGCACTGCCTCCCGGCGAAGCTGAGCTGTTATATCAATATTTTTTGAATCAGGCCCAAAGGCAATATGACCAAATTGAGTATGGAAAGTTTGGTGCTGATATGCAGGTTAGTTTAGTAAATGATGGGCCGGTTACTTTTTTATTAAAAAGTTAGTTTGCAGGCCTCTCGCTTTCCTCTGCATTTTCGTCCTCCTCTTCATCCTTTTTCTTATAAATAATCTTACCTGCAATTACTCCAGCTTCGAATAGCATCCACATTGGTATGGCAAGCATTGATTGTGAGAAAGGATCTGCCGGAGTAAGTAACATACCAGCTACGAAACATCCAATCACTACATAAGGTCGTTTTTGGACTAGCTTATCAGGTGTTGTTGCGCCTGAAACAATTAATAAAACGGTAGCAATGGGTATTTCAAAAGTTAGACCGAAAGCAAAAAACATTAACAGAACAAAATTCAGATATTCAGATATGTCGGTCATGATGGCTACTCCTTCTGGAGCAACAGATGTAAAGAAACCGAAGATGAATCCCAGCACGACAAAGTAAGAAAAAGCGATACCTAGATAGAAAAGAATTATGCTTGAGACCAATATAGGTAAGGCAATCTTGATTTCGTTTCTATATAAACCTGGTGCAATAAAAGCCCAAACCTGATGCAATAAAAATGGAACAGATATGAATACCGCAACAAAGAAAGACAGTTTAAAGGGGACGAAAAATGGCGAAGTGACTTGTGTCGCAATCATCTCCGCACCTTCAGGCATTACGTTGAGTAATGGAGATGCAACAAAGGTGTAAATTTCATTTGCAAATGGGAAAAGACAAAGAAAAATAACCAGCACAACAAGTAGAGAACGCAGAATTCGATCACGTAATTCAATTAAGTGAGAAATCAGCGGCTGTTCTTTTGGGTCGTTTTCAAGAGCCATGTTAAGTTTCAGGCTCGTTAGGTTTTGGTGATTCTTTTGATTCTGGAGATTCTATTGAATTTTCCGATTGTACCGGTTTTTCGGAATTACTGGTAGCGGTGTTAGTTTCAGATTTTGCAGATGAATTGACAGTCTCAGGCTTTCCACTGTTAAGAATTTGCTGTTTAAGATCTAGGTTTTGTTTCAGACTATCAGTCTGCTTTTTGGCAAGATTGACAGTGTCGGTAATTTGTTTCTTGCCATCATTGAATTTTTCCATGATGGCTTCATTTCTAAGTTGACGACGAATTTCATCAGCGCCTATTTCTTTTTCAATATCCCGCTTAATGTCATCAAAGCTGCGTCTGAACCGACCTATCCATAATGCCATCGTACGTAAAGCACCTGGTAGTTTATCTGGCCCAAGAATTAACAAGCCAACTACACCAATTAATAATATTTCAAAGAAGCCGACGCCAGTCATAAGAAAGCCTTTATAATAAGATTAGGACTTACTTTCTTCTTCAACCTTTTCAGCTTTCACATCAAAAGTATCACCTTCATCATCTTTTTCACTGATTTTGGCTTGTGAAGTGTTTTCGCCTTTATCACCTTCATCCATAGCACTTTTAAAACCCTTGATTGCTCCACCCAGATCAGAGCCAAGATTTTTAAGTTTCTTGGTCCCAAACACAAGAAGAATAATGACCAGAATAATGACCAGTTGCCAAATTCCAATTCCACCAAATCCCATAATGTTCTCCTGCTAAGTTATTATTAATGGTTATATTCGCGCATTGTAGCGTTCTAGCTGTTCCCGCGCGATGCTTTTTCGTCCAATCCTGAGGTGCCAAAGCGTCTTTCCAGTTCGTCAAGAACATCTTGAGGGGCAAGATCCATCTCTGAAAGCATTATCAGGGTATGAAACCAAAGGTCTGCGGTTTCATAGACTAACTTGGATTTTTCTTCTCCGTTCTTAACATCTCTTGCGGCAAGTATCGTTTCAACTGCTTCCTCACCAACCTTTTCTAGTATCTTATTTAGTCCTTTGCTTTGTAAAAGAGCTACATAGGAGGTCGAAGGGTCAGATCCTTTGCGTTCCTGAATTATCTGTGCAATTTTATTTAGCGTATCAGTCATACTTTAAACCTGATTTTATTACTTAAAATAGATATCACCAGGTTCTTTCAAAACCGGCTCTGCTTCTTGCCATTCATTATCCACTAATTTGCGATAAAAGCATGATTGGCGTCCAGTATGGCAGGCTATCCCGCCGATTTGCTCTACTCCATAAATGAGACAATCAGCATCGCAATCCAGATAAATACCGCTAAGCTTTTGAATATGGCCGGATTCTTCACCTTTACGCCAAAGCTTGCTCCTCGAGCGGGACCAATAAACCGCTCTGCCTTCTTTTTGGGCAGCAGCCAGTGCTTCAGCATTTACCCATGCCTGCATCAGTACTCTACCTGAACTTGCATCCTGTGCAATCACAGGCAGTAATCCGTCTGTGTTCCACTTTAGCTCATCAAGCCAACTCTGTGCCATTTGCAGCTCCAATTTTGGGCTTAATAGACTTAGTAATCCTATCTTTTAAAAGCGCCTAGAATACTCTATTTGGGGTTATTAGTGTGAGATTCAAGGAACTAGCGACGAAAATACAGTAATCCTATGCCAGTAAAGCTTAACAGCCATAGTTCCAGGGGCATAGTATCCATAAATTGACCCAATTCAGTGAACATCATGACGATTGCCAGTGATAACGCTGCAAGCCCAAAACGAAAGCGCTTTTTGGATAGCTGTTGTTGGGCCTGCTTACTTTCTTTAGCTTGCTCTTTCAACAAGCGTTGGGCTTGACGTCTAGATATGCGTGTCTCTGATAGAAAGTCGTAGACCAGCTCTGGTAATTCAGGTAATTGCTCCAGTAATTCCGGGACTTTTCCTTTTAATTTTTTTAAATTTTCCCAGGGAGATAAGCGTTTTCTTTGCCAATTCTCCAGAAAAGGTAAAGCTGTTTCCCAGAGATCCAGATTTGGATAGAGCTCCTTGCCGAGGCCTTCAACATTTAGCAAAGTTTTTTGTAATAAAACCAGAGAAGGCTGTAACTCCATATTAAAGCGGCCTGCCGTGCGAAATAACTGCAACAGCAGAGCGCCGAATGAAATCTCGCTCAGAGGCTTTTCGAAAATAGGTTCACAGACACTTCTCATAGTTGCTTCAAAAGCATTGATGGGAGTGTCAGGGGGTACCCAGCCACACTCTACATGAAGTTCGGCAACCTTACGGTAATCGCGCTTAAAGATGGCTAATAGATTTCTGGCCAGATATTGCTGATCATCTTCACTCAGACTGCCAAAGATAGCACAATCTAGAGCAATATATTGAGGCTTATCGGCATGTTCCCGAGAGACAAAAATATTGCCTGGATGCATGTCGGCATGAAAAAAACTGTGATCAAAAACTTGAGTGAAAAATATTTCCACACCCGTTTCAGCCAGTTTTTTTAAATCTATATTGGCTTTTTTTAACTCATCAATATGGCTTATTGGTATGCCATGAATTCGTTCCATGACTAATACATTTTTGCGAGTGTAATCCCAGTATACTTTTGGGACATACAGTACATGATTGTTTTCAAAATTTTTCTTTAATTGGGTGCCGTTTGCGCCCTCGGCCTGTAGATTAAGTTCATCATGGATGACAAAGTCATAATCTCTAATTATTTCTTTGGCACGTAAACGTTTGCCATCTTTTGTATAATTTTCAATGAATGACGCTATTAAATTTAATAAAGCCAAGTCCTGGTCAATGATTTCTTCAATGCCTGGACGTACGACTTTAATGACAACTTCCTCTCCGGTGAGCAAGCTGGCAGTATGTACTTGTGCAATTGAAGCAGATGCAAGGGGAGCGCTACCAAAATCTTTAAATATATTTTCTATTTTATTTCCAAGTGCCTGTTCAATAATTTGTTGTGCTTCAACTTCATCGAAAGGAGCAACCTGATCTTGAAGTTTTGCCAATTCATCTGCTATGTCCAATGGCAACATGTCCCTGCGAGTAGAAAGAAGTTGTCCAAATTTAATGAAAATTGGACCAAGTTCTTCAAGTGCAAGGCGTAATCGGATACCTCTATTTAGATTTGCAGATTGGGTATTGGACTGAAAGGGAAGTTTAAGTAATAATTTTGCTGGACCATTCAAATTTATATCATTGAAAAGTTCCTGCAAATTATAGCGTGCAGCAACTTTTAGAATGGTAAGCAGACGTAGATACTTCTTCACAATCGATCACTTTAATTATCAAAAGACGACAACGATAGCATAATTACTATGCTGGTTTCAGCGGGGTATAGCAAGTTCCTTCATATTGGAGAGGCTTAACGCTGGTAAATTCCTACAAGTCGATTCATGCCAAGTATATTAGGCTCGATACTTTCTAACAGTTCCCACAGAGTTAGTCCTGATTTTAAGTCTGTTTGTTTATCCAAAGCCAAGATCCAAAAATAATAGTGATGCAATCCATGCCCTTCAGGAGGCAACGGTCCGTTATAACCTGTGTTGCCAAAATTGTTTAAACCTTGTGTAAACTGGCTGGTGCCTTCTGCCAATTCAGTTACATCAGCAGGGATGTTGTAGAGCACCCAATGTACAAAGCCGTAAGATCCATTGGGTGTTACTAAAGGAGCGTCGGGGTCATGACAAATAAGGGCATAGCTTTTGGTCCCTTCTGGGGGGTTCTCCCAGCTTAATGCTGGAGAAATGTCTTCTGCCTCATTGGAATGCTTACTTGGCATGTGACCATTATTTTCAAAAGTTAAACTTTTTAGTTGTATAGTAGAAAGTGCAAAACCCATATATAACTCCTTTCAAGAATTTCTTTCGAGAATATTGATGCGTGATCCAGTACGATCTATTCTTAAACTTAACTGCTCAATACGCTGGTAAAAGCTTTCTAATTCGCCGATCGTTGGCACAATATTTTTTTCTTCATGCAGATATTCATCGATATCCATTGCAAGACTTGAAGCGCTGTATGATATAAAGTTTTTTAGCTTCTCGATACCATCGCTTAATACTTGTGTTGGGATATCACCTATAACCATACTCAATTGATATTCCCAGTCGATATCAAGTTTGAAAAGAATTGCTTGTAAATCTTGTATGCTGGAAGCATCTCCCTTCAGTTGGATATTTTCATTTCGGATAACGTGGTCTTTATTTTTTGTGATAAGTAATTTTAATAATACATCAGCAGCCGCTGAAATTTCGGCATCAGCTTCGTCAGCAATGGCGGTTGTGAGTTGAAAGCCTTTTTCAAGAACGGTGATAAAAATTGAGCAGTTTGGCTTGGTGCATTTAATCGCAAAAATCTTTCCCTGTAGTTGGGCCAATTTGTTTTTGCTGGCCGGGTCAAGTGTTAATGCTTTATTTAATAATATTTCAGCACTGGATACTCCAGTGCTTAAAAGTAATTCAAGCGACATCTTTATATCCTACATGTATAGCACAGATTCCATCCATAACATCATGATATTCACATCGATGGAAACCAGCATCCAGAAACATCGCTTTCAATGTTTCCTGATCAGGGTGCATGCGAATGGATTCCACAAGATATTGGTAACTTTCACTATCACCGCTAACAATTTTCCCGGCAACTGGCCATAATTTAGAATACAAATCATAAGCTTTACTAATGAGCTGCTTGCGCGGTTTGGAAAATTCAAGAACAACAACCCTGCCCCCGGGTTTAACGACTTCATACATCGAACGTAATGCGGCATTTTTGTCCGTAACATTTCTAAGGCCGTAAGCAATACAAACACAATCGAAACTGTTTTTAGCAAAAGGCAGGTTTTCAGCATTAGCCAAACTATACGAGATATTAGATAAACCGCCCTTGTCAATAATCCTGTCACGGCCAACACGAATCATTGATTCATTAATGTCAGCCAATACCACTTGTCCTTTACTTCCTACTATAGGAGAAAACTGTAAAGAGAAATCACCAGTCCCCCCAGCCAGATCCAGTACCACTTGTCCTGGTCGAAGGGCGCTTAATTGCACAGTAAATTTTTTTATTAAGCGATGAGAGCCCAATGACATTATGTCATTCATAATATCGTAATTTCGAGCTACTGAATGAAATACATTGGCTACATGCTCAGCTTTTTCTTCCACTGGTACTTCTTTGTAACCAAAATCGGTCGTCACTTTGCTAGTATTTTTACTCATGTCCAGTATTTTAACTCAAGCGGGTAAGGATAGCGTATTTAGCTCTTTAGTGGTGCGATATTAACAACTTGAATATCTTTTGCTAGTGGCTCCCTACTCTGGCCGGCAGATTTTAGTTTTTGAAGATATAGTTCCCACAATAAACGCTGCTTCAAACAAAGCTCACGCAAATACTCCCAAGTGTATATTCCGGTATTGTGGTCATCATCGAAGTGTGGTCTAAGTGCATAGTTCCCCACCTGATCAATTTTCATGATCTTCACATTTTTTTTCCCTACCTGAAGCACTTCTTGGCCATGGCCATGACCTCTAACTTCAGCGGAAGGGGAATGGACTCTGAGAAATTCTGCAGGTAATTTGAAAACCTCATCATGATACTTAAGTTCCATGATGGCGGATTTGAGATGAAGCTTGATATCTGTGGGCAGCATTCAGGTTTTAATTACAGTATAAAACGGCTGAGATCTTCATTCTGAGAGAGCTCACTTAAGGTGAATTCTACAAAGGCTGCATCAACAACAAAAGTATCCTTGCCACTTTCAACTAATTCATCAGCTCGGAAAGATATATCTTCCAGTAATTTTTCTAATACAGTATGCAGACGTCTGGCGCCAATATTTTCAGTACGTTCGTTAACTCCCCATGCAATTTCAGAAATTTTTTGGATGCCGTCTTCAGTAAACTCAAGTGACAAATTTTCTGTTGCCAGTAATGCCTGATATTGCTTGCTCAGAGATGCGTTTGGCTCTGTTAATATGCGGTTGAAGTCGTTTACTGATAGGGCATCAAGTTCTACCCTGATTGGCAAGCGGCCTTGTAATTCTGGGATCAAGTCAGAAGGTTTTGAGAGGTGAAATGCGCCCGATGCAATAAAAAGAATATGATCGGTTTTAATTGGACCATATTTTGTCGTGACTGTGGAGCCTTCAATTAAAGGCAACAGATCTCGTTGAACACCTTCCCTTGAAACTCCACCAGTCGCGGTTTCATTTTTTGAGGCTACTTTATCTATTTCATCAATAAAGACTATCCCTGTTTGTTCTGTGCTGGTGACGGCCTGAGATTTTAAATCTTCTTCATTTATAAGCTTGGCAGCCTCTTCATCCTTGAGTAATTTAAGTGCAGATTTTACCGTAACACGCCGATTTTTTTTTCTTTGATTTCCAAGACTGGAAAACATGGAGCTAAGTTGGTTGGTCATATCTTCCATGCCTGGGGGCGCCATAATTTCAACGCCGGCAAAGATGTCGCTAACTTTGATCTCAATTTCTTTATCGTCCAAATCTCCTTCGCGTAATTTTTTCCTAAAAATTTGTCTGGTGCTGTTGTCAGCTTCAGTAACGCATAAGGGATCAGCTTTTCCGTGAGAAGACGGGCCCGGAAGTAGTATGTCGAGTACTTTATCTTCAGCTGTATTAGCGGCCTGTGTACCAAATTTATCGATTTGTTGTTCCCTAAGCATTTTATAAGCAACATCAACAAGGTCGCGAATAATCGATTCAACGTCTCGGCCGACGTAGCCGACTTCAGTAAACTTTGTTGCTTCAACCTTTATAAATGGAGATCCTGCGAGGCGCGCCAATCTGCGTGCTATTTCAGTTTTCCCAACGCCAGTAGGGCCGATCATTAAAATATTTTTTGGGGTGACTTCATTACGCAGGGCTTCTGGCAATTTCATTCTGCGCCATCGATTCCGCAGTGCTATTGCAACTGCTCGTTTTGCCGCGCCCTGACCAACAATATGTTTATCAAGTTCAGCTGCAATTTGTTTGGGGCTTAAATCTGCCATGCATGTTTCCTATAACTTTATTTTTTAAATTAACAATCGAGCTCTTCGATTGTTAGATTATGATTAGTGTATACACAGATATTAGCGGCGATATTAAGGCTATTTTCAACTATTGTTCGCGCATCAAGTTCAGTATTTTCCAATAGAGCAATAGCTGCAGCTTGGGCATAGGAACCGCCAGAACCAATTGCCATTAAAGAGTTTTCAGGCTCAATGACATCACCATTTCCGGTAATAATTAGAGAGGCTTCTTTATCAGCAACAACAAGCAGGGCTTCAAGACGGCGCAATGCACGTTCTGTTCGCCAGAGTTTTGCAAGTTCAACTGCAGCACGAGTTAATTTCCCTGAATGTTTTTCCAGCTGCTCTTCAAAACGCTCGAACAAGGTGAAAGCATCGGCGGTCCCGCCTGCAAAGCCGGCGATAACTTGACCACTGTATAAACGGCGAACTTTACGGGCATTGCCTTTCATGACCGTATTACCCTGACTTACCTGGCCATCACCGCCGATTACGACTTTGTTACCTCGACGAACTGAAACGATGGTCGTGCCGCGATATTGATCCATGATTATCTCGCTATAATGGGATTTAGGACTCTACTATGTGGTGTTGGCTGGCCGTATTTCAAGGCTTAAACAGGAAAACTGATGCTCATCGAACGACTATTTTTATTGTGTCAGGTAAGTTATTCCGTGCCAGAAGGTCAACAGCATCATCAGCGCTGGCATTTCCAACAAATGGGCCAGCCTGAACTCTGTACATGGTCTGCCCAAGTACCTCTGCCTGGGAAATTGAAGCATCCAGACCGATAAGTATAATTTCCGCTCTGAGCTTTTCAGCATCTTCCAATGAGTTAAAGGAGCCGGCCTGCACTCGATATACATTGGGATTCTCTTCAATTTCTGGTGTTAGCTCTACAGCAACCACATCCACAACAACTTCGGCTTCGCTGAGTCGATTATAAAATGTAAAGTCAGTGCCTTGGTCATTTTGACCTGCTGAAACAGCATCTTGAGTCGAAATTGTATTGTTAATGTTTTGTAAGGAGCCCGCACCAAAGAATCCCAAAAATCCAATTAAAGCAACAAATAACCCAGAAATAAGGCCTGAAAAAAACCAGGGCCAATGGCTTTTTGCAGGAGAGGTCTTTGTTGCAGATTTGGGGCTTGTGCGTTTCTTCTGACTACCATTGTTGGAAGAACGTTGTTTAGCAAAATCATGAGCCATTGGTTATCACTATCTCAAGCCAGTCATGGCTTTATTATCCCGAAATTAGGTCATTATTGGTAGTTGGTCAGGATGCTTAGTATAGCCTAACTAAAATCGAGTGGATCGACATCTATAGACCACCGCACCTTCCGATTTAAAGGCAGTGCTTCATAGACGGGAACCATCTGGTTTAAAAGATTATGTAATTCTGCCCTGTTCGACGCTTGCAGCAATAATTGAAAACGAAAACGACCTGCTCTTTTTTCCATCGGCGCCGGTAAAGGGCCAAGTATAAATATAGAGTCAGGTAAATTTGGTTTAGTTATATTTTTTACTTCCTTTAAAAAATCCATTGGCAGAGAAACTTTGCTGGCTTCAGCTCGTATTAATGCTTGGTGAGAAAAGGGAGGCAAATTAGCCATACTCCTTTGTTCAAGCAGTGTTCTTGAGAATTGTTTATAACCATTGTTTATAAGAGTGTTTAAACTGGGGTGTGTGCTGTTATGTGTTTGTATAAGAACTTCCCCAGCGTTTTTACCTCGACCAGAACGACCCGCAACCTGAATTAGTAACTGCCCCATAAATTCTTGGCCGCGAAAATCTGAACTGAATAAACCGGCATCAGCGTCCAGCACAGCAACTAAAGTGACTTCAGGGAAATGATGTCCCTTGGCGAGCATCTGTGTGCCAACCAATATGGCTTTTTGTCCTTTGTTAATTGCAGTGATGGTATCTTCTAATTTATTGCGATTACGTGTGGTATCACGGTCAATCCTGAAAATAGGTACTTCCGGAAAGGATTCTTCGAGTTTTTTTTCTGTGCGTTCAGTTCCTAATCCAATTGGTAATAATGCACGACTGTGGCAAGAAGGGCAGGCATGTATAATTTTTCGCTGTGACTCACAGCGATGGCAACGTAATTCAGGACTGCTTCTATGTAAGGTGTAACTCGTGTCACAACGGGTGCAGGTGGCTGTCCAGCCACAATCATGACACTGCAATAGTGGGGCGTAGCCTCGCCGGTTCAAAAAGATTAGTACTTGCTTATTTTGTTGTAAATGCGCATTTATTGAGTCAAGCAGTTCTTCAGAAAACCCTTCACTTAGTGGTTTACCTTTCAAGTCAATGCAATTAAAAGTTGGCTTGCTGGCTTTTGCTGCTCTAAGCTCAAGGGACAATAGTGAATAACGGTTGCTCAGCGCATTATGAAGACTTTCTAGGCTTGGGGTTGCTGACCCTAAAATGATCGGGATATCAAATAATTGTGCTCGATAAATTGCCAGATCACGAGCTGAATAACGAAAGCCTTCGTGTTGTTTGTAAGATGTATCATGTTCTTCATCAATAATAATTAAGCCAGGACGCAGCAGTGGTGTGAAAATTGCCGAGCGTGTTCCAATAATAATATCGGCTTTGCCGAGGCGAGCATCAGACCATGCATTGAAACGCTGTTTATCGGTTAAACCAGAGTGAATGGCCACTATGTTATCAGCAAAACGCCCCTTGAAATGTTGGATGGTTTGGGGTGTCAGACTAATTTCCGGGACTAGCATAATGACTTGCAAGCCTGAACGGATTTTTTCTGCTATGAGTTGTAGGTAAACTTCGGTTTTGCCACTACCTGTGACGCCTTCCAATAAGAAGCAATGAAATCTATTACCCTGTTTCATGATGGCATCTTTGGCTAGTTCTTGCTGTTCGTTCAAGATTAGCTCTGTAGTTAAAGTTTCTAGGTTGCCTTCATGCTTTGCCTTGTTAGTGCGAGAAAGAGCTAATGTTTTGCCTTGGCGGACATGTGCCGGCATTGCATTGTAAATGACTTGTCCAAGCGGGTAGTGATAATAGGAAGCAGCCCATTTGAATAGACTCATCATCTGGGCATCGAATACTGGTTCTTGATCAACTACTTCAATGATTCTTTTTAATTCACTGAAGCTGAAATCGCTTTCTATGGAGGTTTCAACAATCAGACCAATGAGTTCACGTTTGCCAAAAGGAACTCTTACTCTTAGTCCTGATGAGAGTTGTGTACTTATATTTTCCGGAGGCAAATAGTCAAAGCTACGCCTTAAGGGTGTATTTACAACAACCTTTATAACGGAATTGTCCCTAGGGGAATGGAGTGTATTACTACCTTGGTTTATACTCACAGGAATTAGAAACTTTAAGCTATTACACAGTTGGAAGGTTACCATGCAAACAAACTCTATGCCTGATGAATTATTAAGCTTACGTAATCAAATTGATACTATTGATGATGAACTTTTATTAATTTTGGCGAAGAGGTTTGAAGTAACAGCTAGAGTTGGGAAGCTCAAAGCGGATCAGGAGCTGGATTCTGTCGATGAAGTTCGTGAACAACAAAAGCTGATTGATCTTAAAACGCGCGCTGAACAAAAAGGTCTGAACCAAGATTTTGTACTAAGACTTTTCAAGATGATATTCGCAGAAGTTGTGGAAAATCATCGAGCCTATCTCCGGTAAATTTAGATAACCGAAAACAAGCCCTTGCTAAATAATGCGACTCTGCTAGAATTCGCGCTCTTTTTTAATTGAAGAATATGGTGCCTGATAAGACCATCAGGTGGCGATATTCAGTTTGAGGCCTTTCATGAAAGCAGAAATTCATCCCAAGTATGAGGAAATGGTAGCTACCTGTGGTTGTGGCAATGTTATCAACACACGTTCTACTTTAGCTGGTGAGCTGCGTATTGATGTATGTTCACAATGTCATCCGTTTTACACCGGGAAACAGAAAATCGTTGATACTGGCGGTCGTGTTGATCGTTATAAGAAACGTTTTAGCAACCGCAAGCTATAAGAACTTAGCCCAAAGTTAATTTCAGTTTTAGCTGTAATTACAGCAAGCATCAAAATAATTCGCCAGTATTGTTCAAGCTGTCGGGGCCATTAATTGCGTTCACATCATTGGCCTCGAGTGGTTGATATTCTTCCCTGAAAACTTCAAAAATAGCACCTTCTTCACCAGGCTGCGCTCTGAACCCTGTTACAGGGTTAATCCTGACAGTAACAATGCCATCTGGTTGAGCCATTGAATTTATTGGAATATCAGCCAGAGCATCTTCCATAAAATCAATCCAAATAGGTACAGCAACTGTAGCTGCTTGTTCATCTCGCCCCAGTGTTTGGGGGTTATCAAAACCGACATACACCGTTGTCACTATATCTCCGTTAAATCCAGAAAACCAAAGGTCAAAATTATCGTTGGTAGTGCCTGTTTTGCCGGCAAGATCAGGCCGGCTGATTTCTCGGTTAATGCGCCGGCCACTTCCGTCGGTTACAACCGAGCGCAGCATAGTATTCATAATGTAGGCAACATCCTCATCAATGACTCTAGGTGCGGGATATACAGTGCTTAGTTGTGGATTTTCTGGATCAAAATTTTCTTCGCATCTAGGGCAAATGCTTGCAGGCTCTGCTAGATAGACATTGCCATCATTAAAATTATCAATTCGCTGTATTAAATAGGGCTGAACTTGATAGCCTCCGTTTGCAAATACTGTATAAGCGGTCGCTATTTCTATCGGAGTTACTGCATGCGAGCCTATGGCAACGGTAAGGTCATTACGTGGAAATTCATTTTCATTAAAACCAAATCGCGTGATGTATGGTAATACCACGTCATCGCCAAGTGCATCATATAGTCTAAGAGAAACAAGGTTTTTAGAGTTAGTAAGTGCATACTTTAATGAAATGGGGCCAAGAAAGTCGCCATTAAAGTTTTCCGGCCTATAATCACTTCTGTCCAGGGGAGCATCATTAATCAGACTAGCTGCTGTATAGCCATTTTCAAGAGCAGCAGCATATAAAAAAGGTTTAAAGTTGGATCCTGGTTGGCGTCTAGCCTGGGTCACTCGATTAAAATTGCTTTGATAAAAATCGTAGCCCCCAGTGAGAGCCATGATTGCACCATTATTTGGGTTGATTGAAACCAGTGCGCCATTGACAGCAGGGATTTGGCTAAGCATCCAGCGGTCGTCGTCATTTTTGCTGACCCTGATTAAGTCGCCGACTTCAACGACTTCGCTTGCCGTTCTGGGACTGGAAGTCCATGTGCTATTGTTGATAAACCGTTTTGCCCACCGAATCCCGTCCCAATCAATGGTAATACTCTCCCCGGACTTTAGCAGTGCAAGGATGGATCGTTCACTAATTCGTTGAACAAAAGCGGGCTGTTGATCGGCCCATGTCGGTGTTCTGGCCAGAATAGACAACCACATATCAATATCGCTGTTGCTATTGGTTGGCCTCATCTGATTTTCAGGCCCTCTATAACCATGGTTTCTATCATAATTTTCCAGACCATCAGTCAGGGCTTGGTTGGCTAAGGTCTGAGTTTTACTGTTTATGGTCGTATAAACTTCAAAGCCATCTGTTATAGCCAGGTCTCCATAGCGTGCCCGCATCTCCAGTCTTACCATTTCAGCGATGTAAGGAGCTTCCACTTCAGTTTCAACGCCATAGCGTTGTGCCGTTAAAGGGGCATTATTCGCTTCGTTAAACTCATCTTGAGAAATCATGTTAAGTTCTAACATTCTTCGTAAAACCCGATTACGATAAGTCAAAGCACGCTGCTCTGAACGAAGCGGGTTTATGGTGTTAGGAGCGGGTAAAAGAGCGACTAGCATAGCCATTTCAGACAAGCTCAATTCGCTAGGCGCCTTGTTATAAAATTGGCTGGAAGCAGCAGAAACACCATAGGCAGAAATTCCAAAAAAGATACGATTAAGGTAAAGCTCCAGAATTTCTTCCTTATTGAGCTCCCGCTCAATCTTTAGAGCCAGCAAGATTTCTTTAAACTTCCTTGAATAGGGGCTTTCGCCTTCAAATGAGATGTTTTTGGCTAGCTGCATGGTCAGTGTGCTACCTCCACCACTGGCATTACCGCTTAATATGCCCAACAGGGAACGTGCAAGCGCTTTTAAATCGACACCGTTATGTTCGTAAAAACGTGTGTCCTCACTAGCTATTAGTGCATTCACCAAGAGCGGAGGGATTTCACTATATTTGATAGGGTCGCGCCGGACTTCACCAAATTCAGCAATTAACTTGTTATCTGCGGTATAAACACGTAAGGGATTGACCAATCTGACATTACGGTAATCTTCAGCAGGCGGTAATTTGGGGGATAAGTATAAATAGGCGCTAGCTGAAATCATGACGATTCCCAGACCGCCAAATAGGCAGCACCATAGAAGAAGACTCATACCTTTTCGCACTAAACTCATAGCACCTTACTCATGATCCTTAACTAACGGCACTTAACTAACGACACATAACTCAGTGTAGCTTAAGCATAGTATGTCTTAATTCTACTTGCATGATACCGATAAGAGAGCCAATGCCAATAATTTCAGCAAGATCAAAGGAGAACGCTTTAATAGAGCTATTATCTACAGCATTGGTCCAAGAAACATAATTTTAAACGTTTTTTAGCAATAAGTGTGATTCTTTTGGCAGTCGCGGGATAAATCGATATAGCAATATTTTCGATTTATGATAACTCAAAAGATTTTGCACGTAATTACAGAGAATGTGACACAGCTAACAATTTAAAGTAATTTGTTGAAAAAAGACTTAATTAGTAGAAATTCATACTTAAATTAAGTAACGTGCTGATTTGTGAGAGTCTATATTCTCTTAATGGATGAGTGCGTATATAGAATTTCGAAAGGTTTTTAAGGTTATTTGACAGATCAGCGCTCATCGAACTGGGCGTGAATAGGTTTAAGGAAAGTCGGTTTGTGAGTATTTTTAGTAAAAAAAATACAGCTCTGCACGGGGTGGACATTAGTTCCAGCTCCATCAAACTTATTGAATTGAGCAAGTCAGGTAATAAATATAAAGTAGAAAATTATGTAACCCGCCCACTTCCCGAAAATGCTGTGGTTGAAAAAAACATTAATGAATTGGAAGCTGTGGGAGATGTGATTATAAAGATTGCATCGGTATTGAAAACCAAAACCAAAGATGTGGCGGTTGCAGTTGCTGGCTCAGCGGTGATTACTAAAACGATTGAAATGAATGCCTCTCTGTCAGATACAGAAATGGAAAATCAAATTGTGATAGAAGCTGATCAGTACATTCCTTATCCCTTGGATGAAGTGGCTATAGACTTTGAAAGACAGGGTCCCTCAGCAAAGAATGAAGATATGGTTCAAGTTTTGTTAGCAGCATGCAAAAAAGAAAATGTCGATTTGCGTGTTGCAGCTCTAGAGTTTGGTGGGTTTACAGCGAAAGTTGTAGATATAGAGGCCTATGCTATGGAGCGAGCCTACAAATTGTTACAACAGCAGATGGATTTGCCGAAGGCGAAGTTAGTAGCGATCGTTGATATAGGCGCAACAATGACTACCCTTTATATTCTGAACGATGGTGTTTCAATATACACAAGAGAGCAGATTTTTGGCGGAGCGCAGTTGAATAATGAAGTGCAAATGCGATACGGCATTAAACCCAGTGAAGTTGAAGATGCTATCAAAGAAGGTAGCTTGCCCGATGGTTATGAAGAAGAGGTTTTATCTCCTTTTAGGGAAGAGATAACTGAGCAAATAAGTAGAGCACTACAGTTCTTCTTTTCTTCCAGTCAATATAATGATGTTGATTTAATTATTTTGGCTGGAGGGACAGCGGCTACTGAGGGTCTAGCTGCTCAAGTAGAAGAAGTTCTGTCTTGCAAAACGGTTGTTGCAAACCCTTTTGCAAAAATGAGCCTGGGTTCCAGAGTAAATAAAGTGCAATTAAAAAATGATGCTTCGTCATTACTTATGGCCTGCGGTCTAGCCGCCAGAGGGTTCATGACATGACAACAATTAATTTACTGCCATGGAGAGAGACCTTACGGGAAGAAAGGAAACAGGAGTTTCTTGTTTCTTTAGGTGTAGTAGTGGCAATAGCGGCAGCTATATTATTTTTGGTTGATCGGTATTTTAACGCTGAAATAAATGACCAGCAAAGGATCAATAATTATCTGTCTGAGCAGATCGCGATACTGGATGCTGAAATTGTTGAAATTAGGTACTTGCAGGCACAAAGAACGGCATTAACTGAACGAATGACTGTTATCCAGGATTTACAGGGTACAAGACCGGTCATTGTTAGGCTGTTTGATGAATTGGTGAGAACTTTGCCCTCAGGTGTCTATTACAACACGATCACCCGAAACGAAAATAGCATACAGATGAATGGAATAGCAGAATCAAATAATAAAGTTTCAGAGCTAATGCGTTTGCTCGAAGCGTCGGATTGGTTCGCTAACGCCAATCTTCAGCAGATTAATGTTCAGGAAGGTAGAGGTACTAGCGGCTCGTATCAATTTCAATTGGAAGTTACAGTAGCAGCTCCAGTTCAGGAATTAGAGGAGTAGGCTAATACTGCTGCGGTAGAAGATTATGAAAGCCCTAGATACTATAAAAAACAAAGTTAACAACTCACTTAATGAGTTGAAAAATTTTGATTGGAATAATCTCAGCGATATTGAAACTATTGGTGTCTGGCCGAATGTCGTTAAGTTTGTTTTAGCCATCGTTCTGTTTATTGCTTGTCTAGGAGGCGGATATTGGTTTCACATTAAAGATTTACAAGCCAGGCTGGTCGCCGTCCAAGGCCAGGAAACAGGGTTTCGTTATGATCTGGAAACCAAAGCGATTTTAGCATCTAACCTTGAGCCTTACCGTCAACAAATGGCGGAAATGGAAGAAGACTTTGGTTCATTGCTGGCGCAATTACCAGGCGAAACTGAAGTCCCTGGGTTATTGGAAGATATTTCAATGACGGGTTTGGGAAGCGGTATTGAATTTGATTCTATCCAATTACAGCCTGAACAGACTCAGGAATTTTATATCGAATTACCCATCAATATTCTGGTAACTGGTGCTTATCATGACTTCGGCGCGTTTGTAAGTGCTGTTGCCAGCTTGCCGCGTATTGTGACCTTGCATGATTTTAATATTAATGCCGGCGATAATCGCACTGAGTTGTCTATGCAGATAACGGCAAGAACATACCGTTACAGGACAGATGATGAATAAGTTCAATCGCTATATTGGATTGGTCTTGACTGTATTCTTTATTGCAGGTTGTAGTGGCAATAATGAGGCTATGCTTGAAGTCCAAAATTATGTTAATCAGGTAGTCAACCGACCGCCAGGACAAATTGCGCCATCTCCAGAAATGATTTCATATGAGGCGTTTACCTACAGCGCAGCAAGTTTAAGGGGGCCCTTTGAAATTCCTGTAGATGTTTCTCTGGCCAATCTTAGGCAACAGTCTGAGAATATTCAGCCCGATTTAAATCGTCCGACTGAGCCGCTGGAAGTTTTTCAAATTGGCACACTTCAAATGCGCGGAATAATGTCCCGAAATAATATAATCTGGGCCTTGGTTCAGGATGAAAATAATAACCTCCATTACGTTAAGGAAGGCAGTTATATGGGTCGCAACCACGGTAGAGTAATCTCAATATCTGAAACGCAGATTGATTTAATTGAAATTGTTCCAAGTGGCGCAGGCGGGTGGATAGAACGCCCACAAACCATTAGCTCTATAGAATAAAAAAAGAGATTTTCAATGCGTGTAAATAATTACAGACATATCTTTGCAATCGGGGCAAGGCTGGGGCTTTCTTCAAGGAAAGCCGCTGACTTGGTCAGGAGAGCTATTATGATTACTAGCTCAGCCTTCTCAAAAATTGCTGCTGTATTTACTGCAACGATTGCGGCACTGATATTCATTTTCAGCATCGGTTTTTCCAGCCTTGCTATTGCACAACAAACCAGGCTTGAAGCGATTAATTTTGTAACCTTGCCGGGTGAGCAACTCGAAATTGAATTGGCCTTTAATAATGAGCCGCCGACGCCTGCAATTTTTGAAATCGCAAACCCTGCTCGTCTTTCTATGGACTTTAACAATGTTAGTAATCAGCTTACAGAGAGACGTTTTCCATTGGATCTTGATTTGGCTGACAGTGTGATGATCTTGGAAGATCAAAACCGGACCAGAATGGTGGTTAATTTAAGCAGCCTGGCACCGTATTCAACGAGAGTTCAAGGCAATAGTCTGTTTGTAGTATTAGGTGAAGGGAACACCGGAGCAAATTCAAGTGTTCTAGCGGCGGCTTCGACGATTCGTGGAGCTAATGCTTCAGTACAAAGAGCATCGGATATTGCCGACGTGGATTTTCGTCGAGGTAATAATGGTGAAGGTCAAATAGTTATTCAGATGGCGAATAATTCACTGACTGGCGATATTGATCGAGCTGGCTCTTCGCTGAGTCTTGAATTCAGAAATGCAGCCATAGATCAAAGGCAACAGGCTCGTCTGGATGTGACTGATTTTGCAACACCTGTCCGTTTCATTGATGTCTATGAAGAAAACGGTTCAGTCATGGTCGTGGCCGATGTTGCCGGCGACTATGAATACATCGCATATCAAAGCGATGATGAATTTATAATTGATGTCAGCCCAATTCTTAGTGCAAGTAACGGAAATTCACCAGATGGTTTTGACTTTGCTGGTGAAAGAATGTCATTAAACTTCCAGGACATTCCGATAAGGCAAGTCTTGCAGATTTTTGCTGAGTTTCAGGATTTTAGCCTGGTAGTGAGTGACGCTGTTACAGGTAATATTACCTTGCGTTTAGTTGATGTTCCCTGGGATCAGGCTTTGGATCTGGTGCTTAGATCAAGAGGTTTGGGCCAGCGCCAGGAAGGTAATGTGCTTTATATCGCCCCAGCTGCTGATATTGCTCAAGCTGAAAGAGCAGAACTTGAAGCAAGTCAGGAAGTTGAAGCTTTAGTGCCCTTGCAGACAGCCTATATTCCGGTTAACTATGCGGTAGCTTCTGAAATGTTGACGCTAATTCAAGGTGGAGAAGGTGGCGGCATTCTATCTGATAGAGGGACCGCAACTGTTGATAATAGAACCAATACGCTAATTATTCAGGATGCCCCTGTCATTCTTGCAGAGATCAGGGGAATGCTTGAAATACTGGATGTTCCTGTGCAGCAGGTGCTTATTGAAGCCAGAATCGTAAATGCTGAGACCAGTTTTGGAGATGCTTTAGGTATTCGCTGGGGTGGAGTACAAACATTCCCGGAGTTCGGTGATGAATTTATATTAAGTGGCAGCCTGAGCGGTTTCAGTTCAAGTTTCTCGGATAGTCAGTTAGTGGTTGATTTAGGTCCGTCTAGTTCAAATTCATCATTTGGGATTGGTTACGCAGGAGATAATGGTTTGCTGCAATTGGAGCTTGCCGCTCTTGAAGATAGCGGTAATGGAGAAGTTGTTGCCCAACCTTCTATCACAACACAGGATCAGCAAATAGCTCGTATCGAATCAGGCATACAAATTCCTTATCAGGCACAAGCAGGAGGAACTGCCGGGGGCTCGACAACTGAATTTGTAGATGCTGTATTGTCCCTGGAAGTTACTCCACAAATTACACCAGATGGCAGGATTATCATGTTGTTGGATATTCATCAGGATTCGGTCATTCCAAGTGGCGGCAATGTCCCTGCAATTTCTACCAATAATGTCACTACTCGAGTGCTGGTAGATGATGGCGAAACAATAGTTTTAGGTGGAGTCTTCCGTGAAGAAGTGACCACTACGGTATCCAAAACTATGTTTTTCGGTGACCTGCCTTATTTCGGTGGTTTATTCAGGCGTACTGCAAATACTGAAACTAAAACAGAATTGTTGATTTTCATCACGCCCTCAATCATCAACGATTTTTAAGGTTTGAACATTTTGTCTTCTCACCTTAAGCATATTGCTTAATGAAAAACTCTTTAGATAATATTTTTCTAATCGGCCCAATGGGTGCGGGTAAAACAACTATTGGTAAGTTGCTCGCACAAGAATTGAAGCTCGATTTTTATGATTCTGATCACGAAATTGAAAGTCGTACAGGTGCTGATATTGCCTGGATTTTTGATATGGAAGGTGAAGAAGGTTTCCGTAAACGAGAAGAAAAAGTCATTGAAGAGCTTAGTGCTAAAAATAAAATTGTTCTAGCCACTGGCGGTGGAGTAGTACTCTCTGAGCAAAATCGCCGATTTCTTCATAGCAGAGGTACTGTGATCTATTTGATGACAACAATAAATCAACAGATGGAGCGTACCCGCAAAGATCAAAAAAGACCTTTGTTGCAAAATGTGGATGATCCGGAAATGAAATTGCGGGATTTAATGGAGCAACGTGAGCCCTTATATCGTGAAATTGCTGATCATATGGTTATGACAAGCCGAAGAAGTGCAAAAGCAGTTAGCACGGAATTAGCCCAATATATTTTGGGAAGCTCAAATAGTAATTCTGACCAATATGCCTGATCCTATTAGCGTTAATGTTGACCTGGGCGATCGATCCTATCCAATCTATATAGGTTCTGGATTGTTGGCTGACCGCGAATTACTTACGCCACATATCAAAGGGACTCAAGTTTGTATAATCAGTAATGATGTTGTGGCACCCTTATATCTCGAGAAACTAAAGGCACTTCTTTCAGGTTATGCGTTAAGTGAATTCATTTTGCCAGATGGGGAAGCAGAAAAGACACTGGATAATATTGCCAAGATTTATGATGCTTTATTGGCGAATCGAATTGATCGTAAAGTCACGTTAATTGCGCTTGGTGGAGGCGTGGTTGGGGACATGACCGGTTTTGCGGCTGCTACCTACTTGCGCGGTGTAAACTTTATTCAAGTACCCACAACCTTGTTGGCCCAAGTTGATTCCTCAGTTGGCGGTAAGACTGGCGTTAACCGGCCACTAGGCAAAAATATGGTGGGGGCATTTTACCAACCCCAATGTGTAGTTGCCGATACCGACACATTGAATACCCTGCCCGATAAAGAGCTATGTGCGGGTCTTGCTGAGGTTATTAAATATGGTTTGATCAATAATCTGGAATTTTTTAATTGGCTAGAGTCCAATATTGAAAGCCTTATAAGCCGTGATGTGAGTAGTTTGGTACATGCAATTAAAACTAGTTGTGAGGAAAAAGCGACAATCGTGGCGGCAGATGAAAAAGAATCGGGCATAAGGGCAATTCTGAATTTAGGTCATACTTTTGGTCATGCTATCGAGGCCGCAATGGGTTATGGTAATTGGTTGCATGGGGAGGCCGTGGCCACAGGTATGCTAATGGCGGCAGATTTATCATGGCGCATAGGTAACTTAAACATTAATGATGTGTCTCGAATAAAGAAGCTTCTGATTACAGCGGGTTTGCCTGTTGTTCCGCCGGAATCAATAACGAATTCTGAATTTTTGTCACTGATGAGCAGAGATAAAAAAAATATAAAAGGATCTATTCGTTTTGTGCTGTTGGAAAAAATCGGGAAAGCCCTAATTTCAGCTGATATAGATCCCAAACTTCTAGATAAAACTCTGCAGTCCGGGGTTATGTTGGGCCAAGCGTCTTAATCTCCGGACCCCGCTTTAAAGCCCCTCAATTACCTTAATCAAGATTGCTGAAAACCCTTGCCTTGTGTAAAATGTCTGGCTCTTTGGCATTTTTAAAGAGGCAGTTTTCCCCTCCCAAAAAGATAGGGCTGAACCGCCCAGAAATAAAACCTTAGTTATTAATTGGTAGAGAAATTGGTTATGAGACCCGGGTTATATAATCCCAGTGAGTTCAGAGATAATTGTGGCTTTGGCTTGGTTGCCCATATAAAAGGGCAGGCCAGCCATGACCTGTTACAAACAGCCATTAAATCACTGACCTGTATGACTCACCGCGGAGGTATAGCGGCAGATGGCGTCACAGGCGATGGCTGCGGCCTTTTATTGCAAAAACCTGACACTTTCTTGCGAGCGATAGGACAAGAACAATTCGGAATTAAATTATCCGAAAACTATGGTGTTGGCATGGTTTTCTTTAGTCAGGAAGAGAGTAAGGCAGACTTCGCTCGCAATATTCTTAATCAGGAAATAATTAAACAGGGGCTTGAGGTTATAGGTTGGCGCAATGTTCCATATAACTCATCTGCATGCGGAAGCATGGCTCTTGAATGCATGCCGGATATCGAACAAGTTTTTGTTAATGCTGAAGGTCTTAGTAAAGAGCAACTGGCAGTCAAACTATTTGTAGCCAGACGTAAAGCCGAGAATCAATTACTCGAAGATGAAGATTTTTATGTCTGTTCTTTGTCGGCGAGTGTGCTTTCCTACAAAGGCCTGATGATGCCTGCGGATCTTCCAAACTTTTACCTGGACCTGCAAGATCCTCGTTTGGAAGTTGCGATTTGCACCTATCATCAGCGATTTTCAACAAACACTTTGCCCAAGTGGCCATTGGCACAGCCATTTAGGATGTTAGCTCATAATGGTGAAATAAATACTATTCGTGGTAACCGAAATTGGGCTAAAGCAAGAATTTCTAAATTTAAATCAGCGGCAATTCCAAATATTGAAGAAATTGCACCGCTGGTTAACTCTACCGGTTCAGACTCCTCTTCAATGGATAATATGCTGGAACTTCTAGTCACCAGCGGAATGGATCTTTATCAGGCTATTCGTTTGATCATTCCACCAAGCTGGCAAAACATGGAAGATTTGGATGAAGCTTTGCGTGGTTTTTATACCTTTAACTCTTTTCATATGGAACCTTGGGATGGCCCGGCCGGAGTAGTGCTAACTGATGGCCGATTCGCTGCCTGTGCACTTGATAGTAATGGCTTACGCCCATCGAGATGGGTGATGACAAAAAACGGTTATATCACTGCAGCATCTGAAATCGGAGTAAATGATTACAAACCTGAGGATGTAATAGCCAAGGGGCGTGTTGGTCCTGGTCAAATTTTAGTTGTTGATACTCAAGAAGGTGAAATTCTAAATTCTGATGATGTGGGTAATTACCTGAAAGTAAAGCAGCCTTATGCAAAATGGGTAAAAGAGAAATCATACTATGTAGAGTCAACCCTGGCAGAACATATACCGGCACTTAAACCATTGCATCCAGATGAATGTGAGCGCCACATGAAAATGTTTCAGGTGACTTTTGAGGAAATGGATCAGGTGATGCGCCCGCTGGCATCAAGTGCTTCCGAGGGCACTGGTTCTATGGGAGATGACACTCCAATAGCTGTTTTATCACAGAAAATTCGGCCTCTATATGATTACTTCAGACAACAGTTTGCCCAGGTGACGAACCCGCCAATCGACTCCCTGCGGGAGACTATTGTCATGTCTTTGGAAACTCGAATGGGCAGAGAGTTAAATATTTTTGAAGAAACCCCGGAGCACGCTAATCGAGTTATTTTAACCTCGCCATTACTATCGCCAGTTAAATATTACAATCTTTTGCATTTGAAAAAACCGGATTATGAATCTGTTCACATCAGTTTGGCCTATGACCCGGAACTTGGTTTAAAACAGGCTATAAAAGAGGTTGTGAAAAAGGCTGAACAAGCTGTACTTGATGGCATAGTTTTATTATTTATTTCCGAGCGTATGCCACAAAAAGGGCAGCTTGTTATTAATGCCTTATTGGCCACAGCGGCTATTCATCAGAACCTCAATGAGAAGGGATTGCGCTGTGACAGCAACTTGATTGTAGAAACTGCCAGCGCTCGTGACTCTCATCAAATTGCTTGTTTAATTGGATACGGAGCGACCGCAGTCTATCCCTACATGAGTTATGACACTATCGAACATATGGTTGCCCATAAGCTTCTAGATATGCCTTCTTTAAAGGCTCATAAAAATTATCGTAAAGGCATAAACAAGGGCTTACTCAAAATTCTTTCGAAAATGGGCATTAGCACCATTAGTTCCTATCGCGGTGCTGAGTTATTTGAAATTGTTGGTTTAGCTGATGAAATTACGGAGCTTTGTTTCCCGGATAGTTTGAGTCGTATCCAGGGCGCTACTTTTGAGCATCTTCAAAAGGATCAGCAAGTACTTGCTAATGAGGCCTGGTCAGCGCGTAAAGGTCTGCAGCCTGGTGGATTGCTTAAATATATTCATGGTGGCGAGTACCATATGATTAACCCTGATGTTGTGATGACCATTCAGGAAGCTGTCAAAAGTGGGGATTTCGAAAAGTATCGAAAATTTGCACATCTTGTAGATAATCGTCCTTTATCCACTTTGCGTGACATGTTGGCATTACGTGATGATCTGGAACCTATAGATATAGATGAAGTGGAGCCACTTGAAAATATTTTAAAAAGATTTGATTCAGCAGGAATGTCATTAGGGGCTCTTTCTCCAGAAGCTCATGAGGCCTTAGCTCAGGCAATGAACAGACTTGGTGGTCGTTCCAACTCTGGAGAAGGCGGCGAAGATCCGGTTCGCTACAACACTGATAAAGTATCTAAAATTAAACAAATCGCCTCTGGACGATTTGGGGTGACGCCTCATTATTTGGTTAATGCCGAAGTGCTACAGATAAAAATTGCTCAAGGAGCAAAACCAGGAGAAGGCGGGCAGTTGCCTGGCCGCAAAGTCAATGAGCTAATAGCCAGATTGCGTTATTCAGTGCCGGGTGTAACACTTATATCTCCACCGCCACATCATGACATTTATTCTATCGAAGATTTAGCTCAGTTGATTTTCGATTTGAAGCAGGTAAACCCTGATGCCATGGTTTCGGTAAAACTGGTGGCAGGCCCAGGAGTTGGCACTATAGCAGCGGGGGTCGCCAAAGCTTATGCCGATTTTATAACCATTTCAGGACATGACGGGGGTACTGGCGCTAGTCCATTGACTTCCATTCGTTATGCTGGCAATCCCTGGGAACTGGGCTTAAGTGAAGTACAGCAAGCCTTGCGAGCGAATGACTTGCGTGGGCGAATTCGCTTACAGGCAGATGGCGGATTAAAAACCGGGCTGGATGTCATAAAAGCGGCAATTCTTGGTGCGGAAAGTTTTGGTTTTGGCACTATCCCCATGGTTGCTTTGGGATGTAAATATCTACGTATCTGTCATTTGAATAATTGTGCAACGGGCGTAGCTACTCAAGATGATAAATTGCGAGCTGAGCATTTCATCGGTGAAGTAGAAATGGTAATGAATTATTTTAAATTTGTTGCGCAGGATACTAGGCAATGGATGGCTCGACTTGGTGTAAGCAATCTTGTCGATCTGATTGGACGTACAGATTTATTTGAGATGATGCATCCTCAGACTGAGAAACAGGCAAATATAGACCTTTCAAGATTGTTGTATAATGATCATATCCCTAAAGAAAAAGATCAATACTGTGTTACATCCAGCAATGCTCCCCTGGATAAAGGTTTGCTTGCTGAACAGATGGTTAAAGATATGCTTCCGGCAATAGAGAGCAGGAGTGGCGGTATTTTTAACTATGAAGTACAGAATTTTAATCGATCTATAGGTGCGCGTTTATCTGGTGAAATTGCTAAACGCTATGGAAACAATGGTATGGCAGGGGCTCCTTTAAATATTCGATTAACGGGTTGTGTCGGGCAAAGTTTTGGCGTCTGGAATGCTGGTGGTTTGAATATGACATTAATAGGCGATGCCAATGATTATGTTGGCAAGGGGATGGCAGGCGGAAAACTAGTAGTTGTACCTTCAGCTGGGTCAAGTTTCAAAACACAGGATACTTCAATAATCGGCAATACATGCTTATATGGTGCTACCGGTGGTAAATTATTTGTTGCCGGGCGAGCAGGTGAAAGATTTGCTGTCAGAAATTCTGGGGTACATGCAGTTATTGAAGGAGCCGGTGACCACTGTTGTGAGTATATGACCGGCGGTATCGTAACGGTCTTGGGAAGTGTGGGTCATAATTTCGGTGCTGGCATGACCGGAGGGTTCGCCTACGTACTGGATCTAGAGAAAAACTTTGTAGATAAATATAACCATGAATTGATCGAAGTCCATCGAATACGCCAAGAGGGGATGGAAGAATATCGAAATCATTTGCGTGGAGTTATCAATGAATATGTTGCAGAAACTGGTAGTGTCTGGGGACAAGAAATACTGGATAACTATGTCGATTATTTACGTAAATTTTGGCTAGTCGTTCCAATAGAAGCCAGTATAAAAAGCCTGTTAGATTATATTGATGTGACTTCACAGTAGTTTAAAGAAGTAAGGTTATGGTAGAAAAAGACATTAAGACAAAAGATGTTTTTCGTTTTCTAACTGAGGATAGACAAGATCCTGAGAAGAAAGCCATTGAAACCCGAAAAACTGAATTTGTTGAAATCTATGAGCAATTTGAACAGCCTGATGCTGCAGTTCAGTCTGAACGCTGTTTAGAGTGCGGTAACCCTTATTGTGAATGGAAATGTCCTGTACACAATTACATCCCGAATTGGTTAAAACTGGTCAGTGAAGGCAATATTCTGGAAGCTGCTGAGCTTTGTCACCAGACCAATAGTTTGCCCGAAGTATGCGGTCGGATTTGCCCACAAGACAGACTTTGCGAAGGTGCCTGTACACTTAATGACGGCTTTGGTGCTGTCACTATAGGCAATGTTGAAAAATATATTGTTGATACAGCTTTTGCCATGGGCTGGCGGCCGGACATGAGTCAGGTTGTTCCAATTGATAAAAAAGTTGCAATTATTGGTGCTGGCCCTGCTGGGCTTGCCTGTGCTGATGTCTTGGTAAGAGCAGGTGTAAAACCAGTCGTTTTCGACCGCTATCCGGAAATTGGAGGCTTGCTGACTTTCGGTATTCCAATGTTCAAAATGGAAAAGCAGGTCATGGTTCAACGGCGTGAAATATTCGAAGGAATGGGAATTGAATTTAAGCTCAATACCGAGGTTGGTATAGATGTCAGTTTTGAAGATTTACTGAATGAGTATGATGCTTGCTTCTTGGGAATGGGCACTTATACCGCAATGAAAGGCGGCTTCCCTGGAGAAGATATGGAAGGCGTTTATGAAGCTCTACCTTTCCTTATAGGTAATACAGCTCACCACGGAAAGTTTGCAGTCAAGGGATCAAACTATACCAGTGTAAAAGGTAAACGTGTGATTGTTTTAGGCGGAGGTGATACCGCGATGGATTGTAATAGAACGTCAATTCGGCAGGGAGCAGAATCAGTACGTTGTGTTTATCGCCGCGATGAAGAGAACATGCCTGGTTCCAAACGAGAAGTAGAAAATGCTCGTCAGGAAGGCGTTGAATTTATCTTTAATAAACAACCCTTGGAAATTGTTGGTGAAAATGGTCAGGTTACTGGCGTCAAATTTGTTTCTACCCGTATGGGAAATCCTGATGAATTTGGTCGACAACGTGCAGAAACCATTCCAGGCAGCGAAGAAGTAATGTCGGCGGATGCAGTCTTAATTGCATTCGGTTTTCAGCCTAGTCCGGCTCCCTGGTTTGCAGATTTTGGCATAGACCTTGATGAGCGTGGACGAGTCCTTGCCCCTGAAGGAGCTGCTTGTTCCTTCCAGACCTCAAATCCAAAAATATTTGCCGGAGGCGACATGGTTCGTGGTGCTGATCTTGTTGTCACTGCTGTCTATGAGGGGCGACAGGCTGCTGATGGCATTTTGGATTTCCTCGAAGTCTGATGTCATCTTCTCTTAAAAATGATCGTTTTCTAAAGGCTTTGTTACGTCAGCAGGTTGATGTTACGCCAGTCTGGATGATGCGCCAGGCAGGGCGATACCTTCCGGAATACCGGGCAGTCCGTTCTAAAGCCGGTAATTTCATGAATCTTTGCCAAAATCCAGAACTTGCCTGTGAAGTCACATTACAACCCTTGCGGCGCTATGACCTAGATGCAGCAATTCTTTTCTCCGATATTTTGACTATTCCGGATGCCATGGGATTAGGTTTATATTTTGAAGCCGGAGAAGGTCCAAAATTTCACAAGCCAGTCCGAACTGAAGCCGACATCGAGGCTTTACCTGTGACCAATGCAGAGCAGGATTTACCCTATGTGCTAGATGCCGTCAGCCTTATTCGAAAAGAATTGAACGGCATAGTTCCTCTGATAGGATTTTCAGGGAGCCCCTGGACAGTAGCTACATATATGGTGGAAGGTGGCAGCAGTAAGGATTTTGCGACGATTAAAAGCCTGATGGTGAACTCTCCTGAACTAATGCATCAGCTCCTGGAGAAAGTTGCCCTTTCTGTTACTGATTATTTAAATGCCCAGATACGTGCGGGCGCACAAGCCGTGCAAATTTTTGATACCTGGGGAGGGGCCTTAAGTCCCCATTGCTATAAAGAATTTTCATTAGCATATATGGAAAAAATAATAGCTGGCTTAATCCATGAAAATGACGGGCGGCGAGTGCCGGTTATTGTGTTTACAAAAAATGGTGGTCTTTGGTTGGAGACAATTGCAGAATGCGGCGCTGACTGTGTTGGTTTGGATTGGACAATAAATATTGCTGACGCCAGAGCAAGAATAGGTCATAAAGTTGCTTTGCAGGGTAATATGGACCCCTCAGTTTTATATGCAAGCCCAGAAAAAATTCGTGCAGAAGTGGCCATGATACTAGAACAATTTGGCTCAGCTCCTGGACATGTTTTTAATCTTGGACATGGGATACATCAGCATGTTGACCCTGAGCATGCGAAAGTCTTCATCGATGCTGTTCATGAACTTTCAGCTAAGTATCACTAAAGCTATTCCGCTTGTTGTTACTTCATTAAAAGCCCAATTTAAATAAATCACATACTTAACTGTATGCTCTTTCATTAAATAAGGCTTTTGCCTTGTTCCAACTTGGCTCATAACGCTTTCTTTTATTTTAAACGGTAGAATAAGTCTCATGGAGCTTTCTTCATTTAAGAAACATGTTTTTGTTGGCCTGGGCTCGAATCTAGACTCAACATTTGGTTCGCCTAAAGATAATGTGCTGGAGGCTGTGGAGCGTATAAAACTTGTTAGCGATGCCCCAATTCTGGTTTCTTCTTTGCTTGAAAGCGAGCCTTTAGATTGCCCACCGGGTTCTCCCGATTTTATTAATGCGGTTTTGGCTTTTGTTCCAAAACAAAATGAAACACCGCTGGATCTTCTGCATAAGTTGCAGAAGATTGAAAAGGCAATGGGGCGAATCCGCAGCGGCTTAAAAAATGAAGCCAGGGTGATAGATCTGGATTTGCTTTTATTTAAAGAAGAGAGTCTTGAAAGTGAAGAGTTGATCTTGCCGCATCCAGAAATACTTTATAGAGATTTTGTATTGCAGCCTTTACAACAGCTTTTAAGTGAAGACGCGAAGGTAGGGTTGCTGGCTTTTATAAAAAAACTCCGCCAAAAGCGGAGTTAAGATAAACGAATTTTAGATAGTTGGTATTTCCATTACTGCTTAACTATTACAAAACACCAATTATCAAGCACATGGGGAAGCCATGATTAGCAGGTTTTAATTTTAGGTGTATTTTACATAGTAAAGAGAGGTCTGGTTCACAAAACACAAGTTAGCGACCTCAGTTAAGGTAATAATTTTGTGAACGTCAGGATTGCTTGCGTAAGCTGGTTGAGCTCTTCCGAATTAATAATATAGGGGGGCATAATGTAAAGCAGTTTGCCGAACGGTCGTATCCATACCCCTTTGCTCACAAAAAACTCTTGCGCGAATTTCAAATCAATTGCTTCTTTCATTTCAACAACGCCGATGGCACCAAGTATTCTAACTTCGCTCACAGATTTGCTTTCTAAGCAGCTTTCAAACTCTTTAGATAGTTGCTTCTCAATATTTGTAACTCTATCTTGCCAAGGTGAATTTAATAAAAGATTGATGCTGGCTATTGCTGTGGCGCAAGCCAGCGGATTGCCCATAAAGGTCGGGCCATGCATAAAGACACCGCCATTTTCCGATATTCTATCACTGACTTTCTCGTTACAAAGAGTTGCGGCCAGGCTCATATATCCGCCAGTTAACGCTTTTCCAAGGCAAAGGATATCGGGCTCAATATTTGCGTGTTCACAGGCGAACATAAGTCCTGTTCTACCAAAGCCTGTAGCAATTTCATCCGCTATCAATAGGAGGTCATATTCATCACATAAGGCTCTAATTTTGGTTAAGTAATCAGCAGAATAAAACCACATACCACCAGCACCTTGAACAATTGGCTCCAGAATAAGAGCAGCCAGTTCGGTTTTGTGCGTTTCCATTAATAATTTAATACTGGATAGGTCTTCTTCAAGACAAGGTTCACCAAAGCGACAGGCCGGTCTTTCTGCAAAATAGTTAAGAGGCAGGCTACCTTCGAATAAATGATGCATTCCATTCACGGGGTCACAAACAGACATGGCCCCAAAAGTATCGCCATGATATGCGCCGCGAAGACTTAATATTTTGTTCCTGTTCTGCTGTCCTTGATTTATCCAGTATTGCTTGGCCATCTTAATGGCAACTTCAACGGCAACAGAGCCTGAATCAGAAATAAAAACCTTTTGCAGGGAAGGGGGGGTGATTTGAAGCAGAAGTTCAGTTAATTCAATAGCTGGCGCATGGGTGAGGCCACCAAACATAACATGGGCCATATTATCCAGTTGTTTTGTAAGGGCTTGGTTGAGTTCTGGACGGTTGTAGCCATGGATCATACACCACCATGAAGCCATACCATCGATAAGTCGTCGGCCATCTTCCAGTTCGATATAAACACCATCTGCCTTAGCCACAGGATAAACCGGCAAGGGGTTTTGCATAGATGTATAAGGATGCCAAATATGGTTTTTATCGAAATCAATATCAATCATCATGGACGATTTTAATCTAAACCCAATGAGAAAGCCCTAGGGATTTTTGCTTAAAAATCTGTAAAAAAATTTGTTCATGTTTGGACTAATTGCTGCAGATTAGGTAGCCTTGTATCTACAAAACTAAAAATTCACTTATCGGAGGGATAATGAGTTCATTTATCAGAAAATTTAGCCTAGGAGTTGCTCTTTTAGCAATGACTTCGACAATAGGTTTAGCACAAGATCGTCCAATTGGAGGGGCTAATTGTACTAATCCAGCTGTACCAGCCATCCCTGATAATGCTGGCCAGGATCTAGACAGGCTTTTAGATGCTCAAGATGCTGTTCAAGCATTCATGGCTGATTCAAATGAATTTATAGATTGTGTTAATACAGTTATAGAAAGAAGATCAAACGCTGCAGGTGCAGATGCCATTAATGAATGGACTGATTTAATTAATGCTAACGTTGATGCACAGGAGGCGGTTGCAGCAGCTTTCAATGTCCAAGTTCAAATATACCAGGCAAGTGATAATTAAATTTTAGTTTCTGTTTTACTAAAAAAAGGGCTCTTGGAGCCCTTTTTTTCATGTTTATATTCTTATTTTTGTCTTAGTTCAAACCGCGCCTGATCAGTAAAGGTTCAACATTAGGTTCACGTCCCCGGAAATTTCTAAACAAATTCATTGCTTCCACACTGCCGCCTTTAGAAAGTAGGGTGTCTCTGAAGTGTTGGCCGTTTTGTCTGAGCATGCCTCCATTTTCTTTAAACCACTCCACCGTGTCAGCATCTAACACTTCACTCCATATGTATGAATAATATCCTGCTGAATATCCCCCCATAATGTGTGAGAAGTAACTCAGACGATATCTGGGAGGTACAGCCGTTAAATCAAATCCCGCATTAATTAAAGCATCAGCTTCAAATTGCATGATTTCATCTGCAGAAGGTATTTGATCAGCTGGTAACTGGTGCAAGGTTAAGTCAGTAAGTGAGGCAGCCAGGTATTCCGTTGTTGCAAAACCTTGATTAAAAAGTTGCGAATCCAGTACTCGTTGAAGTAGGTCAGAAGGCAAGGGTTCTCCAGTTTCATAGTGCACTGCATAGTTGGCAAGTACTTCAGGCCAGCTAGCCCACATCTCATTTACTTGCGAAGGAAATTCCACAAAATCTCTTGGTACGCTGGTGCCAGAAAATGACGGATAAGTAACATTTGAAAACATCCCATGCAAGGCATGCCCGAATTCATGAAACATGGTAGTGACTTCATCAAAAGTCATTAGTGTTGGCTCCCCGGGAGGCGGCTCAGGAATATTTAAGTGGTTTGCAACTACTGGTTGTTGTTCCAGTAGGTTAGATTGACCTACATAGGCATTCATCCATGCGCCGCCCCTTTTGCTAGAGCGGGCATATAGATCCATGATAAAGAAAGCCAGCGTGCTGCCATCTTCTTCGAATACTTCAAAAACGCGAACATCTTCTTGATAAACCGGTAAATCAAAACGTTCCTGAAAGCTGAGGCCATAAATTTTTCCGGCGGCGTAAAACAAACCATTCTGCATTACATTATTGACTTCGAAATAAAGTCGCAGCTGGTTCTCATCAAACTGATAACGCTCTTGTCTGACTTTTTCAGCATAGTAGGCCCAATCCCAGGCTGCCAATTCAAAATCGCCATTTTCAGCATCAATCATTGCCTGCAGATCAGCCGCTTCCCTAATAGCATTGGCAACAGCTGGAGGAATCAGTTCAGCCAGGCTTTGGTTGACAGCTTCTATGCTTTGAGCTGTTTGATTTTGCAAAATATAATCGGCATGTGAGTCAAAGCCTAACAATTCTGCTCTTTCATCACGCAGGCGAACGGTTCTGCTTAAAATTTCACGGTTGTCATATTCACCACCCCGATTACCTCGTGACAGGGACGTCTCGTAGATACGCTGACGTAGTTCTCGGTTTTCAAGTTTTGTCAGAGAAGGCTGGCCGCTGGTGTTGAGTAAAGGAATAACATATTTGCCGGGTAAATCTCTGGCATTTGCTTCGTCCGCAGCGGCCTGAATTTCGGCATCACTTAAGCCTGCCAATTCAGCCCTTTCATCAATGACCATTGCAACAGCATTGACTTCGTTCAAAACATTTTGGTTATAGCGTGTAGATAACTCAGCCAACTCAGTATTGATCGCTCTTAATCTTTCCTTATCTTTGTCATCAAGCTGGGCTCCTGCTCTAACAAATGCTTTGTGAGTCTCTTCCAATAAGCGCAAGGATTCTGGATCCAGTCCCAATGCGTTACGGCTTTGGTAAAGCTTGTCAATTCGACTAAATAAGGCCTCATTTAAGTTGATCTGATCGTTATGCGCCGATAAAAGTGGTGCAATTTCGACCTGTATAGCATTAAGTTCTTCATTGGTATGGGCTGATGTCATTGAATAGAAAACGGTTGATACTCTGTTAAGTAATTGTCCGGATAATTCCAGAGGTATTAAGGTGTCAGCAAAAGTTGGTGCTTCCGGTTGACTGGTAATTGCTTCTATTTCAGATAATTGCTCGGCCATACCTTGCTCGAAAGCAGGGATGTAGTGTTCTGGAGAAATTAAATCAAATTGCGGAAATTGAAAATCTAAAGTGCTGGGCCTTAAAAAAGGGTTGTCTGTTAGCGTGTTATTCATAGTAGGTTCTGTCTCAATTAAAGTATTTGCAGTAGAGGACTGGCCAGCTGAATTATCGTTAGAGCAGGCGACCAAAAAGCCGATAGTCAAAGTCACTAAGAAAGTATATTTATAAATCATGAAATTTATTTTGATCCTATTGATTGAATTCAGAGGGATAAACAAAAGATAACAACTCTGCTAGTAATACGCCACAGAATAGGCCCAGGCTATTGGCAGCCATATCCAGCCATTCACCGTAGCGGTTTACATAAAGCTGCACGAGCTCGATAAAGCCGCTGTAGGCCAGGAAGAAGACAACAATAAACCACCAATATTTCGGTTTTCTTAGTACCAAAGGAGTAACCAGCGCAGCATAGGCGATTAAATGATGTAACTTGTCACTTCCTGGGGCAGGTGGTAACTCTTCCAGCGGCGTTAGAGATAGCACTGTAATACTACATAGAATTACAGCAGTAATGGCAAGCCAGTAATTACGTATATAGTTTATAACGTTACCCATTAATTTTTATGATTCCGGATTATCTAACCAGGCTTCAGCCTCAGTTTGTTGCTCTAAATCAAATGCTTTTATAGTCAGCCCCGGGATTAATTTCCCTTCGATTTCGGCGGCTTTTTGCAACCATAAAACGTCAGTCAGTATAGCAGCACGATCAAAATTATTTATCACTGTCAAAATTGAAGGTAGGCGCGTGAATTCATAAACGATAGCACCGAAAGAGGGAAGATGAAAATCGGTAATTCTATAAAGCATTTTCCCCTGTGATATCGTTTCAGATAATGTTATGAACTGATCCAGCCCCACTTTCATTTGATCAGCATCCAGTTTGCCACTGAGAGCTATATCAATTCGCTGATAGTTAATTTTATTAACAGTAAACAAGTTTATTCTCCTGTGGTTAATTTTTTATCTTTGTTGATTTAAAGTTCTTATTTATTAAGGTCGGCTACCGAGCTGAAAGTATGGCTATGTAACATTACCTGAATCCGGATAAGCAATATTCCTCGATTGACTAATTTGCCTAGCTAAACTAGATTGACCCATGCCTGAAATACCAATGATGATTAATTTTTCCGCTTGCTCGTTATATTATCCCAGGTTATCCAAAAATTTTGACCTTGAATTAAATATAATCTACAACAGGCTAGCTTAAGCATGAAAAATTAAATAACCAATAAACAATATAAAGGGGAAGTACATGTCGACGGATGCAGGAAAACTGGTTTTACGTTTAACTTTGGGCTTGATGATGTTATTTCATGGCTGGGATAAAGTTGTTAGAGGCGTTGATGGAATCGCAGGCTTGTTACAAAATTATGGTTTTCCTGGCTTCCTCGCATATTTGGTATTTGTGGGTGAGATACTGGCACCTTTATTTCTGATCGCTGGCGCTTATACTCGAGTTGCAGCACTACTAATAGCGGCCAATATGGTGGTAGCCATCCTTTTGGTACATTCGGGTGATGTTTTTGCGCTTTCAGGAACTGGCGGTTGGGCTATTGAAATACAAGCCTTTTACTTAATGACAGCAGTCGTCGTCTTTCTTCTTGGGCCTGGCAAACTTGGCTTTATGCCAGAAAGTCGCTGGAATTAATTTGTCGTGTTTCTGTGCATGCAGGCTACTGACTCAGCCATGCAGTCAGTAGCTTAATCTGGACATCGTCAAGAGTTTCATTGAAAGCCGGCATCTGACCATTACGCCCTACGGCAATAGATTCTTTTATAGATTCCAAGTCTCCCTGGTATAACCAGGTATCATCATTCAGCTTTGGAGCCCCTAATAGAGGGTTGTCATCTCCATTAGGACCATGGCAAGCAATACAAAACATGTCGTATTGACCCTTGCCTGGGTGATTGGTATCAGGACTTCCTGATAAGCTCATAACATAGGCTGCCATATTCTCAACGCCTTCGTCATTCAGTAAAGCTTGCCAGCTAACCATCACAGCCAATCGGCCATTGCGTATTGTTTGTTCAATTTGTTCCGGTGTACCACCCCATTGCCAATCAGCATCTCTTAGATTCGGAAATAAGTTGGCTTGCCCCATCGCCTCCGCGCCATTACAGGCAGTGGTAAGCCGCAAGATCTGCAGGGATCTTTAATTCTTGGGAACAAGTTCTCGCAAGGTCATTATGTCGCTCACTCGCTTTATTACAATTGATACAAGTTCCGGGAAGCACACAATATTGGGTGTTTTTTAACCATAAGTTAACTTTTGAAATAAATCTGGTTGACATGTAGAATCCTTTGATCGATTCAGTGTAGTACGAAAAAAAGATGTTTCCATTCCCTAGTGATGTAATTAGTTGAAGTGATACGCAGGTAAAATTATGAGCAGAGTCCGTCATGATTGGAGTTTTGAAGAAGTCCAGTCTCTATTTGATTTACCCTTTAATGAGCTTTTATTTCAGGCGCAGTCGATTCATCGGCAGCATTTTGATCCTAACGAAGTACAAGTCAGCACTCTGCTTTCTATCAAAACTGGCGCCTGTCCGGAAGATTGCCAGTATTGTTCACAAAGTGGTCACTACAACACGGATTTGGAAAAAGAAAAGCTCATGGAAGTAGAGAAAGTGTTACACGAAGCGCAAAAGGCCAAAGCCAATGGCGCATCACGTTTTTGCATGGGCGCTGCCTGGAAACACCCATCTGCTAAAGATTTTCCCCATGTACTAGCGATGGTTAAGGGGGTTAAGGAACTCGGATTAGAAACCTGTATGACTCTGGGTGCTTTAAGTGAAGAGCAAACACAGGCCTTAGCAGAAGCAGGTCTGGATTATTACAATCACAATATCGATACCTCACGCGAATATTATAAAAAAATCATCAGTACCCGCAGTTTTGATGATCGCCTGAACACGCTTAGTCATGTAAGAGATGCGGGTATAAAAGTTTGTAGTGGGGGAATTGTCGGTATGGGCGAGCAGGCAGAGGACCGTATTGCCTTTTTACGAGAATTGGCAAACCTTCCAGAGCATCCTGATTCAGTACCAATTAACAACCTGGTAAAAATAAAAGGGACTCCGCTAGAAAATGCTGAGGATATAGAGCCCTTTGATTTTATTCGCATGGTTGCCGTTGCCAGAATTTTAATGCCCTATTCTCATGTGCGATTATCGGCTGGTCGAGAAGCCATGAATGAGCAAATGCAGGCGCTTTGTTTCTTCGCTGGTGCCAACTCGATTTTTTATGGGGAAAGATTATTGACCACGTCCAACCCTCTGGAAAATGAGGATATGGCCTTGTTTGCCAAATTGGGTATCCGACCAGAAGAAAAAAATCTGGAGCAGGTTCCTGCTGAAAACCTATTCCAACATACTCAGCCTTATTATGATGCTAACAGTCAGTGAAAAGTTTTTCACAGCAATTACAGGAAAGCCTGGCAGATAGGCAATCACAGGGTTTATACCGACAAAGAAAAACGATTACTTCACCACAAAGTACTGAAGTAATCGTCAACGATAAATTACTGGTAAATTTTTGCAGTAATGATTATTTAGGTTTAGCCAATCACCCTGAGGTGGTTACAGCCTGTAAAGAAGGAATAGATCGTTATGGTGTTGGTAGCGGCGCTTCACACCTGGTTGTTGGTCACAGTCATGCTCATCACGCACTAGAAGAAGAATTAGCTGATTTTACTGGTCGCAGCAGAGCGCTATTGTTTTCTTCCGGCTATATGGCCAACGTGGGCACCTTGACTGCGCTGGTCAACAAAAATGATTGTATATATGAAGATAAATTAAACCATGCATCTTTATTGGATGGCGGTATATTTTCTGGGGCAAAATTCAAACGTTACCCGCATTTAAATATAGCTAAGCTCTCTGAATTAATTGGCAATAAGCCTGAATCTGAAAATACCTTTATTGTTTCTGATGGCGTATTCAGTATGGATGGTGATTGTGCGGAATTGCCCAGGCTGATAGATGTAGCTAAAAATAATCAAGCTCAGCTTGTGCTTGATGATGCTCATGGCTTTGGCGTTTTAGGTAGAAATGGCGGAGGGCTAATTAAGTATTATCAGGAATGTGGTCATTACATTGATGAAGAGAATTTACCGGTTGTCATTGGTACCTTGGGTAAAGCTTTCGGAACTCAAGGAGCCTTTGTGGTAGGTAGTGAGGCTTTAATAGAAAATCTGATCCAATTCTGCAGGCCTTATATTTATACAACAGCGATATCTCCTGCATTGGCTGAAGCGTCCCGAACCAGTTTAAAGCTTATCAAAAAAGAGCAATGGCGTCGGGAAAAATTACAGGCCTTAATAAAGACATTCAGAATACGTTGTGCCGAGTTAGGCTTTGCCTTAACTAACTCAATGACTCCAATACAAGGGCTGATTATAGGTAATGCTGAAAAAAGTTTAGAAGCAAGTCGCCTGCTGGAAAATGAAGGTATTTATGTAACGGCTATACGCCCGCCCACGGTGCCCAAAGGCACAGCAAGACTTAGAATTACTTTTAGTGCTAACCATACCGAAGAACAGTTAGCCGTGCTCTTGCTTGCACTTGAAAAAATTCAACCTCGGATCACTCTGGAAGAAGTCAATGTTAGCGGCTGAATTTAAAATTGAAAAAAAACGCATTGCACGCTCTTTTTCTCAAGCGGCAGCCAGCTATGATGCTTACGCTTTTTTACAAAGAAAAGTGGCAGATACCCTTCTTGCAAATCTTGAGAAAGATACCAATGTGCGTAGAGTTATGGATTTAGGAAGTGGCACTGGCTATTGTACAAAAGAATTGCACCGCCTATACCCTAATGCAGAGATTATTAATCTGGATATAGCAGAAGCAATGTTGGAGTTCGCATCAAAACGGCATAAAGACTGCGGATTTAATGAGAAATCTATTTGTGCCGATGCTGAAGCCTTGCCTTTTATAGCAGATACTTTTGATATTGTTATTTCAAGTCTATCGATTCAGTGGTGTCAAAATTATGCTTTTTTATTTTCTGAGCTTAAGCGCGTTCTAAAAGCCCAAGGGAAATTGCATATCTCAACTTTTGGTCCGGAGACCTTGCAAGAAGTTACTCAAGCATGGCAGAAAGTTGATTCATATGTTCACGTTAACCGCTTTAATACAGACCAATTCCTGCTTAATGAAATAAAAAAAAATGAGTTTTCTAAGGTTAAGATTGATATCTCCCCCATGCTTGTTTATTACCAAAGCTTTGAAGGGCTTGCCCGTGAATTAAAATCAATAGGTGCTGGAAATATGAATGCGGGGCGAGCTCATGGTCTAAATGGGCGAAGGAAATTATTAAAATTAAAACAAGCCTTTGAATTAAATTCTGATAAGAAGCTTGGGATTCCCGTAAGCTATCAGGTTTACTATTTAAGGGCGCAGGCTTAGAGGTTAAAAACCAACAGTAATGACGCCAAAGACATTTTTTATCACGGGGACGGATACCGAAATCGGTAAAACCTTTGCAGCGTGCTGTTTATTGCAAGCTGCAAAAAAACGAGGATTTTCAACTGCAGCAGTAAAACCTGTAGCTGCAGGTGGAATTAATACAAATGCAGGCTTTCGAAATGAAGATGCTTTGCAATTACAAAAGTTTTGTACGCTGCAATTGCAATATGAAGAGATTAATCCGTTTATTCTTGAGCAGGCTATCGCGCCTCATATTGCTGCAGAACAAGAGCACCGTGAAGCTGATGCATATACACTTGCTAATCATTGTAAAAAAATTATTGGCAAAAAAGCTGATTTAACCCTGATAGAAGGGGCGGGTGGCTGGATGGTGCCACTTAATCAGCAAGAATACATTAACGATATCGTTAAAATCCTAGATATCCCTGTGATTTTGGTTGTTGGGATGAAATTAGGCTGCCTGAATCATGCCTTACTAACGGTTAAAGCTCTAAACAAAGATGGCTTCAAATTGCACGGTTGGATAGCAAATCAGGTGGTACCAGATATGCCTGTGTTTAAGGAAAACATTAAAACCCTAAAAGCAAAAATCAAAGCCCCTCTAATTACTACTATCCCCTGGTCTTATAATGGTGAGGCTTCCGACTTGACAATAAACGCAATGTTTTAAGTGACTCCTGGCATTGCATGCTTGTGAATAGTTTCTGGATTATAATGCATGCAAGGATAACGAATTCATTATTCTAAATATAAACGGATTGAGATAGGTAACTACCAAGGCTTAGTATTTTTGTTATAATCAGCCCGATCTTTTTTGCTCCGGATTTACGTTCCGATTCGCAAGTGAAACCTAATAATGACTAAATCAAATATTGTCGTCTGCGCGCTATACCATTTTGTGAAGCTTGATGACTATCAAAAACTGCAGCAACCTCTGCTGGATCTAATGTTGAAAAATCAAGTTAAAGGCACTTTACTGCTGGCCAGTGAAGGCATCAACGGCACCATTGCCGGTTACAGGTCAGGCATTGATTCAGTGCTCAACTGGCTGAAGTCAGACCCCCGCTTAAAGGATCTGGATTATAAGGAATCCTTCGATGATAGTTATCCTTTCTATCGCAGTAAGGTAAAACTAAAAAAAGAAATTGTCACTATGGGCGTTGAAGGAATTGACCCTAATCGCAAAGTAGGCACACACATTCCTCCTCAAGCATGGAATGATCTCATCTCTGATCCTGAGGTGTTATTGATTGACACACGAAATGATTATGAAGTTGAAATAGGTTCTTTTAAAAATGCTGTAAATCCGAATACTTCTTCTTTTCGAGAATTTCCTGAGTATGTAAAACAGAAACTAGATCCGATCAAGCATAAGAAAATTGCTATGTATTGCACAGGAGGAATCCGTTGTGAAAAATCTACTGCTTATTTGAAAGAGAAAGGTTTTGAAGAGGTGTACCACCTGCGGGGAGGAATTCTTAAATATCTTGAAGAAGTTCCTGAAGAAGAATCTTTGTGGCAAGGAGAGTGTTTTGTTTTTGATAATAGGGTTGCGGTAAATCATTCTCTGCAGAAAGGCAATTATGACCAGTGTCACGCTTGCCGCTTGCCAATCACCGAAGCGGATAAACAGAGTCAATATTATGAAAAAGGAGTGAGCTGTCCCCGCTGCTATAACAAATTAAGTGATGAGCAGAAAACGGCTTTCAAGGAAAGACAGAAACAGATTGAGCTTGCCGCTTTAAGAGGGGAAGAACATCTTGGCTCAGAAGTGACACAAATTATTCTTAAACGACAAGCTTCAAAAATGGAGCATAAAGAAAAACAAAAAACGCTTAACTAGATCAAAATAAAATTTAATTTTAGTGTTAGGATCACTTTCGATTTAGATTTCTTAAAAAAACAGGAAAAAGCATGAATAAAAAGTTCGTATCATTATTGCTAAGTTTAATAATTGTTGTCGCTGGATTATATTGGGTTTTTGGTATTCCCAGAGTTGGACATCCCGAAATCCCAACATCTGCAGAGGCAATAGCCAGCGGGGAGTACCTCTATAATGCTGCCGGTTGTGCTGCTTGCCATCAGGTAGATGGTGCAGACGGCCCCATTGGTGGTTATGAAATTGAATCCCCTTTTGGCGGTTCTTTTTTTACGCCGAATATTACGCCTGATGAAGAAACTGGCATAGCTGGTTGGACAGGGCGTGATTTTCTTCTTGCATTAAAATATGGTCGCAGCCCAGGCGGAGGATTTTACTGGCCGTCTTTTCCTTGGCGGTCCTACCAAGGCATGAGTGATGAGGAAGTGCTGAATATTGCTGCCTACATGATAACTCTACCGCCTATCAGGAATGATACTCCTGAACATGATTTGCCAATTTGGCAATACAGCTGGATGACTCCAGAGTGGAATATTTTTGCGGACTTAATGGAGGGAGATGCCCCTGCAGTTGGCAATGACCCACAGGTCCAACGAGGAGCTCATCTTGCAAGACACTTCAGCCATTGCGGAGAGTGTCACACGCCAAGAAATTTTTTAGGAATTTCCGATTTGAGTAATGAATTTGCTGGCCAGGAAGGCGTGGCATCTGCGGCTCTAACTCCTGAAGGGTTAGGAGCTTATACTTATGAAGATTTTGTTTATTTTCTGGAAGATGGTTTTACGGCAAACTTTGAACAAGTTGGTGGTGAAATGTTGGATGTAATCGAACACACCAGTAATTTGACCCAGGAAGATAGAGAAGCTTTAGCGGCTTTCTTCTTTCGAGATGAATAAATAAGACAGCCATTAAACAAGCAATAAAAAAGGCAGCCTAGGCTGCCTTTTTTATGTTTCAGAATTTCTTTTTTAGTGAAATATTATTCTGCGCGATATGCATCGTGACAAGCACCGCAAGTTGGGCCAACTTGTTGTATGGCTTGACGAACGCCGTCTGCGCCTTCTGAGTTGATTATATTCATTGCTGCAGCAGCACCAGCAGATAGATCATTAGCAGCAGAAGCAAAACCATCCATGTCACTCCAAATACCATTTAAGGCACGAGTTTCAAAATCATAGGCAGTTGTATCATTAGCAAATACTTCAGGAATCATTGGCGCCAGTGTTTGAATGCGCTCCAGAGCTTCAACCGCAGCTGCCTGATCGAAATCGCCACCACGAGCCATACCTTGAAGAGGCCCCATGCTGAAAGCCAGTAGCTTAAATACTGCTTGTCTGGTTTCAACAGCAGCTTCAGCCTGCTCTTCAGGAGACATACGTTGAGCTAGAGTATTAAAGGAAATAAGCATGCTTAAAATAGCTGCGCTGACAAGAATTATACGTTTCATATTGTTATCCCCATTCGTTAAACGTTAGTAAAATCGGTTTTATTTCAACAGGCTTAAATTTTTGCCTGCTTAGAAGCCACAGAGTGTTCCAAGCGGGATAGTTTAACAGCAGTTTGCAAGGAAAGTCACCAACTCTAGGGCTTCCGTTAATAGTGACAAATGTTAAATCACTATCTTTATACGACTATCATTGTCCCATGTCGTTATGATGAAATTGTGTAAATCTGGTGAATTTTCAGATAATCCTGAGATAGGCATAGTTATCAGCATATGTGCTTGATTTAAAGGGTAGATTGATCTCTAATTCCTATTCGTCAGGGTTTCCTGAAATTTTAATTTTTTATTAACGACTAAAACTATCATGGCTACAAAAAAAGCAGCATTTAATTTTGAAGATGCTATAGAGCAATTAGAAGAGCTTGTGGACGCTTTGGAAGAAGGTAATTTAAGTTTAGAGGAATCACTTAAAGCTTTTGAAAATGGTATCAAGCTAACCAGAGAATGCCAGGTTGCACTGGAAAAAGCTGAGCAACGCATTCAAATACTCACTCAGGAAAACGAACTTCCCGAAGCTGAGCCTTTCGATCTGGATATAGATGAAGATTAGGCTTTCGAATTATTTATTTAAAGCAAAGAACAGCCACTAAAGACTTTCATGCAATTCGAAAAAAACCTAATAGCACGAAAAAGGCGAGTAGAAGATCTGCTTTCAGAATTATTGCGGTCACAAGCCAGTTCCCCTGTTCTGCAGGAAGCAATGACATACGCAGTAATGAATGGAGGGAAACGCTTGCGCCCTGTATTAGCTTACGCCAGCGCCCAAGCTGTTGATGCCGACTATTCACTGGCAGATATTGCTGCTTGTGCCGTAGAACTTGTCCATACTTATTCTCTGATTCATGATGATCTGCCTGCAATGGATGATGACTCCTTGAGAAGAGGCGTGGCAACTTGTCACATTAAATTTGATGAAGCGACCGCGATTCTCGCGGGAGATGCCTTACAGAGTTATGCATTTGAAATACTTTCCAGTTCCAATCAGCTAAAAGTATCTAATGAGATACGCCTTCAAATGCTGCAATTATTAGCAAAGGCAATTGGGGCGACAGGTATGGTGGCTGGGCAAAGCCTGGACTTACAGATTTCATCGAAGAGTATAAATGATGAAGCTCTGACTACTTTGCATTCCCTTAAAACCGGTGCATTGATCGCGGCTAGCGTACAGTTAGGTGCTTTGAGCACAGGTTTTACTGATCAGTCTTGTCTGGATCAACTATCGGTTTATGCCAAGGCTATTGGCCATGCTTTTCAAGTGCAGGATGATATTCTGGATGTTGAAAGTGATACAGAAACTCTTGGCAAACAGCAGGGAAAGGACCAGCAGCTAGGCAAAGTTACATATCCGGTCTTGTTGGGTCTTGATGGGGCCAGAGATAAGGCTAAGTCGCTATGCGAAGAAGCTATAAGCGCCCTAAGTGATTTTGGAGAAGATGCACAATTGTTGCGAGAAATTGCTTTATATATAGTGCAAAGAAAGCACTAAAGACATGAGTGTTTAAATAAGTAACCGAAAAAATAAATTATGTTCGAAGAAATTCCACAGCAACGACCGCAAACTGCTTTATTGGATAGCATTGATTCTCCCGCTGATTTACGTCAGTTGGAGCCCGGCCAATTGGAAGAATTAGCCGAGCAGTTAAGAGCTTACCTTTTATATTGTGTCGGTAAAACTGGCGGACATTTTGGTGCAGGCCTGGGCGTTGTTGAGTTAACCATTGCTTTGCACTACGTTTTTAACACCCCTGATGATCGTTTGGTATGGGATGTTGGGCATCAAAGTTATCCGCATAAAATTCTTACAGGAAGGCGAGAACGTATGTTAAGCATACGCCAAAAAGATGGGTTGGCCGCGTTCAATAATCGTCAGGAAAGTGAGTACGATACATTCGGAGTTGGGCATTCCAGCACATCTATTTCTGCAGCACTGGGCATGATGATGGCGGCCAGAAAAACTGGTAGCGAACGCAAAGTGGTTGCAATTATTGGCGATGGTGCGATGACAGCCGGTATGGCTTTTGAAGCATTAAACCATGCCGGAGAATTGGACGAAGACATCATCGTAATTCTCAATGATAACAATATGTCGATCTCAAAAAATGTCGGCGGCTTGTCCAGTTATTTTGCGAGAATGTGGGCAAGCAAGCCTTATAATTTTCTGCGCTCCGGTTCTAAAAAAGTATTATCAAAAGTGCCTCCTGCCTGGAAAGCGGCACATCGAGCTGAGGAATACATGAAAGGAATGGTTTCTCCAGCGACTATTTTTGAAGAACTGGGGTTTAATTATTTTGGTCTGATTGATGGTCATGATGTGGATGGCCTGATTGATATTTTAAATAATATTAAAAATCTAAGAGGTCCATTACTTTTACATGTGGTTACTCAAAAAGGGAAAGGCTATTTACCTGCAGAAGAAGACCCTTATGGCATGCATGCTCTCAATAAACTTGCGTCTGCTGAAGAGTTAAATCAGGACAAAAACCAAGCCAAAAATACGGTGCCAACCTACTCAAAAGTTTTCGGTAACTGGCTCTGTGATATGGCCCCAGTTGAGCCCAAATTAATGGCCATTACACCGGCAATGGGAGAAGGCTCTGGTATGCGGGAATTTGAAGAAAAATTTCCTGAACAATTTTTTGATGTAGCAATAGCAGAGCAGCATGCAGTGACATTTGCAGCAGGCATGGCTTGTGATGGGCTTAAACCCGTAGTTGCTATTTATTCAACATTTTTACAACGCGCTTATGATCAACTTATTCATGATGCTGCTTTACAAAATCTGGATATTTTATTTGCTATAGATCGTGCGGGTCTGGTCGGTGAGGATGGCCCAACCCATGCTGGCAGTTTTGATTTGAGTTATTTACGCTGCATTCCAAATATCATCGTCATGGCACCAAGTGACGAAAATGAAGCAAGAAATATGCTCTTTACCGGTTATCACTATAAAGGCCCGGCAGCTGTGCGTTATCCTCGAGGTAAAGCAACGGGGTGTGAGCTGGATGCTGAAATGCAGTTCATGGAAATTGGGAGAGGCATAGTAAAAAGACAGGGTAAAAAAGTTGCTATTCTGGCATTCGGAACCCTATTGAAAATGGCTATGAAAAGTGCGGAAGAACTGAATGCGACTCTGGTAGACATGCGATTTGTAAAACCCCTTGATGAAGCAACGATCAAAGAACTGGCTGCTACCCATCAGCTCCTAGTGACTATTGAAGAAAATGTAATTAAGGGAGGGGCTGGCTCAGCGGTCAATGAATATCTAGCTGAAATTAATTCTAAAGTAGATCTGCTTAATCTTGGATTGCCAGATCGGTTTCTGGATCATGGTAAAGCAGATGCAATGCTTGCAGAGTGTGGTTTGGATAGTGCAGGCATGACAGCCGCCATAATGAAAAATCTTGTTTGAATCCTGGGTCAAACCAAAGAATGAATTAGACAACCTCCCAGGTATGACCACTCCTTAATAGTGTATTGAGATTGCCCGATTCTTTTCCCTGGCGTAGCTGTTCACGTTGAATGAATAAATCGTCTACGTAATTTGGTTTGGGATTGTGGTATATCACACCCACAGCCACCGGAAACTCGTCGCCACCCATCTCACCGATTAAGTTCGCCAGCGCCTTATTGGTCTGGTCATGAACCAGCACGTCTTCCAGCGGACAGTCTTCACCAATAGTCACAACTTCCAGAGTCAATGTTTCCTTATTCAGCCTGATGCCCTTGTTATTTTCCTTGCCAAAAATAAGAGCTTTGCCGTGTTCAATTTCTATCCGGAAATCAGCAGCGATTTTTTTGTCTTTGACGTTTTCAAAAATACCATCATTGTAGATGGGGCAGTTTTGTAAAATTTCCACAAAGGATGCACCTTCATGGGCATGCGCCTGTTTGATGACAGAACTCAGATGTTTCATCTCGGTATCAATAGAGCGTGCGACAAAGGCAGCCCCTGAGCCTAGCGCGACTGCACAGGGAGAAAGTGGCAAGTCGATTGAACCCTGTGGGGTTGAGGGCGAGCGCGTGCCTACCTTGGAGGTTGGTGAATATTGACCTTTGGTCAGGCCATAAATTTCGTTGTTAAATAAAAGAATGTTCAGATTTACGTTACGGCGCAAAGCATGCATAGTGTGATTACCACCTATACTCAAAGCATCTCCGTCACCTGTTATGACCCATACATCCAGTTCCGGATTGGCCAGTTTAACCCCGGTAGCAATAGAGGGTGCTCGACCATGAATGGTATGAAAACCATAGGTATTCATGTAATAAGGAAAACGTGAAGAGCAGCCAATACCTGACACAAAAACCTGATTTTCTTTCGGACGATCAAATTCAGGCATGAGTTTTTGAATGGTTTTCAAAATGGCATAGTCACCACAGCCCGGACACCACCTTACTTCCTGGTCTGAGGTGTAGTCTTTGATCGTTAGTTTATTGACTGCCTGGTTCATAACTGACTCCTAAACTGTAATATTTAGCGCTGCTGTACTACTAATTATTTAGTAATTTCAGATTTGATCGCGCGTTCTATTTCGCTGATTTTAAACGGCTGTCCTGATACTTTATTCAAGGCTTTTGCATCGATCAGAAATTCTGAACGGATTATTTTCACCAGTTGCCCGGTATTCATTTCTGGCACGAGTATATTGTCATATCCAGCAAGTAATTCCTGCAAATTTGCAGGTAGAGGCCACATGTGACGAATATGAATATGCGCGACACTGAAACCTTGGCGAATGCTTCTTTTAACAGCCTGATGGATAGCACCGTAAGTAGAGCCCCAGCCTACGACAGCCAGTTTGCCACTACTTCCACCAAGGTGTACTTCCTGCAAGGGAATATCGGCTGCAATATTGTCGATTTTGGCTTTTCGAGTATCAGTCATCTTCTGATGATTATCAGGATCATAACTGATATCACCAGTATCATAACTTTTCTCTATACCTCCGATACGATGTTCCAAGCCGACAGTGCCTGGCTTGGCCCAGACTCGGGCTAAAGTTTGGGCATCGCGTAGCGAAGGTGTAAAACCTTCAGTTTTATCATGGAAAGTGACAGGGAATGGCTCATAGTTATCAAAATCTGGAATTAACCATGGCTCTGATGCATTAGCAATATAACCGTCTGACAACAACATTACAGGTGTCATATATTTGGTGGCCAGTCGCATAGCTTCTATGGCTGTATCAAAGCAATCGCCAGGATGGCTTGAAGCAACTACCGGCAGCGGAGTATCACCGTGTCGACCATAGATAGCCTGTAATAAATCAGACTGTTCAGTTTTGGTAGGTAGTCCTGTTGAGGGACCACCACGTTGCGTATTAACGACTACCAAGGGCAGCTCTGCGGATACAGCCAGAGAAATAGCCTCTTGTTTGAGCGCAATACCTGGCCCGGCACTGGATGTAACCCCCAGGGATCCGGCAAATGACGCTCCGATAGCGGCACACACAGCTGCAATTTCGTCTTCAGCCTGAAAAGTAATGACATCATAGTCTTTGCGAGCTGCCAGAGCGTGCAATAGGTTGGAGGCAGGAGTGATTGGGTAAGAGGCAAATAAAATGCCTAAATTGGCCAGTTTCCCACCTGCAAGCAAGCCCCATGCAAGAGCAGTAGTGCCGTTCATGTTTCTGTAGGTGCCGGGGATTTGATGTGCTTTCGGTACTTTATAGATGGCAATACCACTGGGTAATTCTGCTGTTTCAGCATAAGCATTTCCAGCATTCAGTGCAGCAATATTGGCATTGGCAATATCAGGTTTGTTTGCGAATTTTGCTTTTAAGCCATCGATTGTGCTTTGCTTATCGCGATCAAATAGCCAGAACACAAGCCCAAGCGTCCACATGTTTTTGCAGCGCAAGGCCATCTTGTGGCTTAATCCAAACTCTTCGACTGCTGTGATTACCTGGGAATGGATATCGATAGCTAAGACTCTATAGGCATCTAAAGTACCGTCATCCAGAGGATTGCTAAGATATTTGGCTTTGGCAAGGTTTTTATCATTGAAAGCACCCGTATCAACAATGACCATACCGCCAGGTATCAGGTATTTTAGATTGGTAATTAAAGCTGCGGGGTTCATGGCAACCAGAACCTCAACTTCATCCCCGGCAGTAGTTACATCCTCTGAACCAAAATAAATCTGAAACGCCGATACACCAAAGGTTGCACCTACAGGGGCGCGAATTTCTGCCGGAAAATCCGGGAAAGTTGAGAGATTGTTGCCATGCAAAGCAGTGGCCAGCGTGAAATTGGTGCCGGTTAACTGCATACCGTCACCAGAGTCTCCAGCAAATCTTACAACAATATTCTGATGTTGCTCAGTTTTAGCGTCCATATTTATATCTCAACTGGTGTTCTTCCAATCTGGTTCAACCATGCTTTTTTCAGACTTTTTCAGGGGTTCTGCAAAACCAGTCTGTAAGCCTTGAAGGGTATCAGAGAAGTAGCTAGAAAATTAGGGAGCGAATTATAGCAATCTACAAGGAAATATTGCTATAGCAGTCTTATTTTGGCATTGTCTCACTGCGAATTTAACTTTGAACATCTAGGAATAGTTGGACATGACCAAAAGCTCAGAAAAGAAACTAAAACGTGACGTTAAGAAGCAACAGGCTAAACGCCGTGAAAAAATACAGAAATCACTCATTACGGCATTCGTCGTACTCATGATTCCGGTTGCGCTGTATGTGTTTTATCAAGGCCTCTTCGGTGGGGCTCCGGTTTATCCACCTGATCAGGTTTCTGTAACAGACCATGTACAGGGAGAAGCAAGTGCGCCACTAACCATTACTGTCTATGGCGACTTTCAATGCCCTAATTGTGCTAATGAGGCTAATTTAATCAGTCAGGCCTGGCCACAGATCGGTAATCGATCACGTTTGGTTTTCAGGCATTATCCCTTGGACACTTATCCGCATTCTTTTGAAGCAGCCCGCTATGCTGAGGCGGCAGGACGTCAGGATGCTTTTTGGGAATTGTATAGTTTATTTTATGGCGATCAGTCTTCATGGTCAGTGTTGCCAGATGCCACTGTTGCTTTTGAGGATTATGCGGCAGAGCTGGGTTTGGATATTGATCAGCTTCGTGCAGATGCGAACTTGCCTGAAATCAGAGAAAAAATTCTCGCAGACCAGCGTGGTGGAAACAGGGCGGGAGTCAGAAGTACGCCAACAATGTACTTCAATGGAGAGATGATGCCGAATCCAAGGACCGCCTCCGAACTTATTCAAATGGTAAATGAGTTCTTGGCTGAATAGGCCTGCTTCGCTCGGCTATTCATCGTTAAAATTTAAACCCAAAGCGGTTACATACAGGTCATTGAATCTGCGAGTTAGTTTCTAGATCTAAAAATTTAAGCAATATAAAAAGCCGTCTCGAGTGAAGCTTAATCGAGGCAATAAAATAAATCAGGGAAGGAGTTTACAAAGCGCGTAAATGACTGAGTTGATTTATTTTATTAACTAAGAGGAAGCAAGCGCAGCAGGCTTATTCACTAATAGCCATAACCCGCATCATATCGAGCAGCTCATACGAAGCATAACCATCTGTTGGCAATCCGCTTTCTTCCTGAAAAGCTCTAATAGCACCTCGGGTTCTTGAGCCCAGTATGCCATCAGGTGCTCCAACATCAATCCCCATGCTGTTAAGCAGAGATTGCAACTCGATTACCTCATCGCGGCTTAAGGCGCGTTCTTCGGTGTCAGGCCAGTGTTGTATTTCTTCTCCGCCAACAAAGCGGTCCGCAAGGTGTCCGACCGATATCGCATAATAAGTTGACAGGTTCCAGACCATTGTCGTTCTGAAATTATTGTAGGCTAAAAAGGCAGGACCAGATGCCCCTGCGGGTAAAATGATGGAGCCTTCAAGGGAAGCGTTTCCAAGAGGGCTGCCATCTGCACGCTTAACACCAAGCTCATTCCACTTACTTACTGTTTTCCGAATGCCTGTGCCGGATTGTGTGAAATCAAAACCTTGAGGAAGCATAACTTCCCGGCCCCAACGCTCATCAGGACGCCAACCGGATTTAGATAAAAAGTTGGCAGCTGAGGCGAAAATATCAGGCAGGCTGTTCCAGATATCGATACGTCCGTCATTATCGCCATCTACAGCGTAACGGTCGAAAGTAGAGGGCATAAATTGGCACTGTCCCATTGCGCCAGCCCATGACCCAGACATGTTTTCAACGCTAATATGACCAGCATCCAAAATTTTCAATGCGGTCAATAACTCATTCCGGAAAAAACCACTGCGGCGTGGGTCATAGGCTAAAGTCGCTAATGCATTGAGCACAGAAAAACCGCCAGTAAAATCCCCAAAGTTGCTTTCTAGAGCCCAGAATGAAACCAGGTAATGAGCTTGCACACCATATTCCCGAGAGATACGGCTGAATAGTTCACTATGCTCCTCTAGAAGAGCCTGGCCTCTTTCTATACGGGCCTGGCTAATACGATTGTTCATATAGTTTGAGAAGGTCTGAACGAACTCAGGCTGGCTTTGGTCAAGCTCAATGACTCTGGGAATGGGTTCTTCAATGGTAGACAGGGCTTCGTCTAAAAGACTCTCGCTAATACCCTGGGCAAGCGCCTCAGAGCGTAACTCAGCTAGCCACTCGGCAAAAGGCTGTTGTTCCTGGGCAAAAGAGCCAGCGCTCAGGAAAGCAAATAAAATAAACGAAATGGTCAGCTTTTTGGGCTGTAAAAACTTAATCAGAAAGCTAGGCATATAATTAATTCCACTCAAATTTATAACCAACAGCGTAAAGAGAATGAATCAGTTCAACATCAGGCAGTTCCGCGGCAATTTTTTTACGGAGTTTTTTGATATGACTGTCAATAGTGCGATCACTCACGATTCGCCCATCCGAATAAATTTTGTCGACCAGTATCACGCGCGAAAAAATACGTCCTGGGTGGTCTGACAACACTTTTAGTAATTGGAATTCAACAGCAGTAAGTCCCAAATCATTACCATTGATACTGACTTTATATGTGTCAGTGTCGAGTCGCAGACCTTTTTCTTCCAGCTTCTCAGAGCCCTCACAACGTCTCAGAACTGCTTTTACTCTTGCTACAACCTCACGAGGGCTAAAAGGTTTGCAGATATAATCATCAGCACCAAGCTCAAGCCCAAGTAAACGATCAATCTCGTCGACTTTTGCAGTTACCATAATCACCGGGAGCTGGGAATTCCGTCGAATTTCCTTGCAGATTTCCATGCCGTCAGTACCCGGCAGCATTAAGTCCAAAAGCACCAGGTCAGGTTTATGTTTTTCCAGCCAAGGCAATACTTCATCGCCATTATGAAGTAAGGAGGTTTTGTATCCGTTGCGATCTAGATAATCTTTTAGGAGATTTGCTAATTTTTCTTCGTCTTCCACGATTAAAACATGTTGCATGATGAGTATCCGGACTGAAAATTATTTGAGGCAGTTTAAGTCCTTGAGAGCCAAGGGGCAAATTATTCCTTGCCTAGGATTTTTGCCGTTTAGGTAGTTCAATTTTAAGTTTCAAGCCACCAAGCTCCGAGTGCTCTGCCTTGATCTGACCTTCATGAGCCTCGACGATATTTTTGCAGATGGCTAAGCCCAGCCCGGAACCACCCTTCTCGCGATTACGGGAAGAATCCACACGGTAAAGACGATCAAACAATTTTTCCATGTCAGTTTCACTAACCCCAGGTTCTGAGTCGACCCAGGTGATAAGTACCCTATCGGTATATTCCTTGAGGTCAATTTTGAGTTCACCACCCTTATCTGTATAACGACAGGTATTCTGTAGCAGGTTATCGAAGAGCTGTTTAAGCCGCTTTGGGTCGCCAAAGATATTGATGTGGGATTTATTTCTAAGGCTATGCACTTTAAGCGTCAGGTTTATATCGTTTTGATCAATTAAAAGGTGATGCAAACTCAGTGTCTGTTCTAGCAAGTTTTTAATATCGACCTTTTCTTTTTCATAAACCAAGGCACCATTATCGGACATCGATAGTTCATGCAAATCGTTAACCAGGGTATTTAAATGCACTACTTCCTGGTGCCAGGAATCCAGACTTGTCGGGTCAAGTGGCCTGATGCCATCCTGGACCGCTTCCAGTTCGCCGCGAAGAATCGCTAAAGGCGTTCTAAGTTCGTGGGAAATGTCTGCAATCCATTGTTGTCTGGCTGTCTGATTCTGCTCAAGTGTGTTGGCCAAGGTGTTAAAATCTGTGGATAACTGGGCCAGTTCATCAGAGCCATGAATTTCCAGTCTGGAGCTGTAGTCACCCGCAGTAAGCGCACGAGTGCCACCGACCAGATCACGGATTGGTCGAACCATATAACCTGAAGCCGGAACGGCAATTAGAGTAGAGATGACGACAAGTGCGATACCAACCAGGAAAAAGGTGTTAATTTGAGTCTGAACAAACAGTACATCGGCACGCTCAGACAATTCTTGTCTGCTGGTGACCGCAAGATAACCAACGGTTTCTTCCATAAAAGTGATTGGATAAAGATTGGCCAGAGGCAGCGCTTCAGGATCCCCGAACATGATTTCCTGGTTTTCATCCAATAAAAGCAGGTGAGGTCTTGCAGGACTGTATTCAGAAGAAAAATACCAGTCATCATCCGCTAATAAGGAAGGGCGGCGGAATGAATCAATAGCGCTGGGGTTTGATGTCAGAATATTGCGATCTTCAATGGCAGAATCGATTAGACGGAAATTGGTAACCTGGCTAATCTCGAGTAATTCACCGGAGGTTGTGGTTCGGGCAATACTGTCTCTTATAATGATATTCCAGAGGCTGGGGTTCCCACGAAGTAAATCCCAACGATCACGTGTGGCGTACCATGCCTCCAGGCCATCAATCAGTGCCGGAATCTGTTGTTCCTCGATTCGACTGATATAGTCAATGAAGCCATCGTTAAATTGCGCGCGGCCTAAGCTATACATCGTAACGTAGACAATGAGATGGGCTGAAAGAATCGCTAGAATTAACTTGTATCTGATGGTTAGTTTCATAAGATTTTGCTGATTTTACCTATCCATGCATAACTATACTCAGGCTTAGTATAAAATCAGAGTTGCTTAGCAAGATACACGCTATCTTTCATAATATTTGCACATTGCAGCAAATTGTTAATCTTTCTGGGAATGTTAAGTGCTGCAACATTATTGTGATACTAGTTTGCTATGCTAAGCTACTGAATTTGGGCTATAGGGTAAAATTCCATTTATAAGGCAGTTCCAATAAAGCCCCTCTGGAGGGTGGTCTTAAAGGTTTTCAGATAGATCCTCCGCTGGAACAAAAGAAAAAAGGGAATTTGGCTTACGTAGCAGTGATTTTTGATAAATATTCCAGCTTCTTCTAGGAAAGGCAGTGACAATAAAAAAAATTGATCAACTCATAACGCCTGTCTCAGCGTCCGCAAAGGCCACTAAGCAAATTAAAGGGCTAAAAGCGGATGATGATAAAACTTCCGCATCTGCTTCCAGAAAAAACTCCAGTAAAGACCATGTTGATGCTATCAATCAGATGTTTGCTGAATTTGAACTGGCATACCATAATCAATATCACAAAGCATTTCCTGATGAAGGGGCTTTGAGTCTTGCAAAAAAATACTGGTTAACCAGCCTGTCGATTTTTCCACCGGAATTACTTCTTGCGGCTACACGTGAGCTTGTTCTCAATCAGCCATTTTTGCCTAGTATTGCCAAGCTTGTCGATACATGTAAATCAGGACAGTCTTTATTTGGCCTACCCAAGGCACATGAGGCCTACCTTGAAGCATGCCGGAAGCCATCACCAAAATCAGCCCAGGACTGGAGTCATTCTGCAGTCTATCTGGCTGGTAAAGCCACAGGTTGGTTTGAATTGGCTAATCAGACCGAAGGGCAGATTTTTCCTTTATATGAATATCACTATTCACAGCTTGTGCAGCGAGTGCTAAAAGGTGAAGAATTGGTTGTGAACGCGTCTAAAGCTCTTCCTGAATCGATAGACAGACCATTAAGCACAAAAGAAAATTTGTTGCGTCTAAAAGAATTAAAATCCAATCTTAAAATTTAATCAGCCTTAAAAATATTTGCTATTCATATTATTCGGCGCGGTGGAATTCATCGCTTCGCGAATTGAGCAGTCCTCACTTGTATTCGAATAATTTATCTATCGAAAGCATGTTCAGGGCATGAGAAGGAAATTTATTCTTTTAATAAGCTGGACTAAATTGTACATAGAAAGCATTACGAGCGCGGGTAAGTTAATGCAAAAAGCAGACGAGGAAACGGAATTTATATAATAAGTTAATGAGTATTCCGAGGCAGTTTTTAACAAAGTATTACCAAGCACAGTAGCTTAATTAGCTAAGTTTTTTGTATTTGACTCGAGTAGGCTCCCCATCGCCTTTTCTTTTCTTTCTGTCTTCTTCGTAGTCTGAATAATTTCCCTCATGAAAAATGACATCACTGTTGCCCTCAAAAGCAAGAATATGGGTTGATATTCGGTCAAGAAACCAGCGGTCATGTGAAACCACAATTACTGTGCCTGGAAAGGCCAGCAGGCCTTCATCCAAAGCGCGCAAGGTTTCAATATCGAGATCATTTGTTGGTTCATCGAGTAAGAGAACATTTGCGCCACGCTTAAGCAGTTTAGCCAGGTGTAGTCTGTTACGTTCCCCGCCAGATAAGTGCTTAACAAATTTTTGCTGATCACCCCCTTTGAAATTAAAGCGACCGAGATAGGCTCGAGACGGAATCTCATAGTTGCCTATTTGCAAGGTGTCCAGGCCTTCTGAAACTTCCTGCCAAACAGTGTTTTCATCATTCAGCTCATCCCGGCTTTGGTCAACATATGCCATTTTTACTGTTTCACCAATACGAATGCTGCCTGAGTCGGGCTTTTCCTGATCCATCAGCATTTTCAGGAAAGTCGTTTTACCAGCGCCATTACCACCAATAATCCCGACGATACTTCCTCTGGGAATAGTCAGGCTGAGATTTTCAATGAGAGCCTTATCCCCAAAACTTTTACTGATATTGTCGACTTCAATAACCAGTTCTCCCAAACGGGGGCCGGGTGGAATATATAATTCCAGAGTTTCATTTCGAGTCTGAAATTCTTTTGAGGACAATTCTTCAAAGCGAGCCAGACGAGCCTTGCTTTTAGACTGACGTCCTTTCGGATTGGCTCTGACCCATTCCAATTCACTTTTAATGGTTTTGGCAATTGAGGATTGTTGTTTTTCTTCAACTTCTAAACGCTTTTCTTTTGCTTCCAGCCAATTACTGTAATTACCTTCATAAGGAATACCATGGCCGCGATCAAGCTCCAGTATCCAGCCAGCGGCGTGATCCAGGAAATAGCGATCATGGGTAATGGCGACAACCGTGCCGGGATAATCCTGTAGAAATTTTTCCATCCAGGCGACTGAGCCAGCATCAAGATGGTTGGTTGGTTCGTCTAATAAAAGCATGTCTGGTTTGGATAACAATAAGCGACATAGCGCAACTCTGCGTTTTTCACCGCCTGAGAGTCTAGTAACATCCGCATCCCAGGGCGGTAGGCGCAGTGCATCAGCAGCAATTTCAAGAGTGCGATCTAGATCCCATCCGCCAGTAGCATCTATTTGGACCTGCAATTCACCCTGTCTTTCCAATAAGGCGTTCATTTCATCATCACTCATGGGCTCAGCAAATTTGTCACTGATACTGTTAAATTCATCAACTAAATTTTTGATTTCACGAACGCCATCCTCAACATTCCCCTTAACATCTTTGCTTGCATCAAGTTCAGGTTCCTGAGGAAGGTAGCCAACTTTCAGGTCTGGCTGAGGCCTGGCTTCGCCATGAAATTCTTTATCGACGCCTGCCATGATTCTAAGCAGGGTAGACTTCCCGGCACCATTCAAGCCCAGAACCCCGATTTTGGCCCCTGGGAAAAATGATAAGGAGATATCTTTAAGAATTTCGCGCTTTGGCGGGACCACTCTACCCACCCGGTTCATGGTGTAAACAAATTGAGCCATTAAATTAAAACCTATTGTAGCTATTGAATATTATAAAGCTGACTATTCTATTCTTCCCGAGCAGGAAAGTAAGGTAGAATAGCGCTTTTTTTACAGAGCCCAGCTTACTTTTCTTAATTTGCCAGATCCCAGAGGAGAAAAATGTTAACTAAAGATATGACCATAGCCGGTTTTGATGATGAGCTAGAAGCAGCAATTAATGCAGAAGCCAGACGCCAACAGGATCACCTTGAGCTGATAGCTTCAGAAAATTATGCCAGCCCCAGAGTGCAAGAGGCACAAGGCTCTGTATTAACCAATAAATATGCCGAAGGTTATCCTGGGAAGCGCTACTACGGTGGTTGCGAGTATGTCGATATAGTTGAAAATCTGGCAATTGAGCGAGCCAAAACGCTGTTTAATGCCGGATATGCCAATGTACAGGCCCACTCAGGATCACAAGCCAACTCAGCTGTGTTTTTGGCTTTATTAAAGCCTGGTGACACACTATTGGGTATGAGCCTGGCTGATGGAGGGCATCTTACTCATGGTGCTGCGGTCTCATCCTCCGGGAGAATCTACAATGCTGTTCAATATGGTCTCAACAGTGAGACGGGTGAAATTAATTATCAACAAGTAGAAGAGTTAGCTCTACAACACAAGCCTAAACTGATTATTGCCGGCTTCTCAGCGTATTCAAGAATTGTTAATTGGCAACTTATGAGAGATATTGCGGATAAGATAGGGGCTTATCTTATAGTTGATATGGCACATGTGGCAGGTCTTGTTGCAGCAGGTGTTTATCCGAGTCCAGTAAATATAGCCCACGTCACAACATCCACCACTCATAAAACCCTGCGAGGCCCACGAGGGGGCTTAATTCTGACGCCTGGCGATGATGAGGAACTCAATAAACGTCTGAATTTTGCCATTTTCCCTGAAAGTCAGGGCGGGCCATTAATGCATGTTATTGCCGCAAAAGCTGTCGCCTTCAAGGAGGCAATGTCTGAAGAGTTTAAAAGCTATCAACAGCAAGTTGTAAAAAATGCTCGAGCCATGGTTGCAGTTTTTATGGCGCGAGGTTTTGAAATCGTTTCAGGTGGGACGGATGATCATCTTTTCTTATTGAGTTTGGTTGGACGTGAAGTAACGGGAAAAGATGCTGAAGAAACCTTGGGTAGAGCAAATATTACAGTCAATAAAAATGCTGTACCGAATGATCCACGTTCTCCCTTTGTGACAAGCGGCTTGCGTTTGGGTTCTCCAGCAGTCACCACTCGAGGTTTTACTGAAGTTGAGGCCGCTGAAATGTCGAATTGGATTTGCGATATACTGGACGATATTAATAATGAAGACTTAATAAAATCAGTAAAAGAAAAAGTGTTAAGTCTTTGTGAGAAGTTTCCGGTTTACAAATAAGTTAAACATTTATAAGAGTTAACTAACGGTAGCTAACTGATGCATTGCCCTTTTTGTCATGCTACAGATACTAAAGTAATTGATTCGCGCCTGGTTGCGGAAGGTAATCAGGTGCGCCGTCGGCGTGAATGTTTAACCTGTAATGAACGATTCACTACCTTTGAAGGGGCTGAACTATTAATGCCTCGGGTTATCAAACAAAATGGCGAACGTGAACCATTCAATGAAGATAAACTACGCAAAGGAATTTTAAAAGCCCTCGAAAAAAGACCAGTGAGTTTGGATCAGGTAGAGGAAGCTCTGACTCATATTAATCACGCCCTTCGCGCTTCCGGTGAAAGAGAGGTATCCAGCGACCTTGTTGGAGAAAAAGTGATGCAGGAATTACGCAAGCTGGATGAAGTAGCTTATGTGCGTTTTGCTTCTGTCTATAGAAGTTTCAAAGATTTGAATGAGTTTAGAGCAGCAATTGATAACATCGCACAAACATCAAAAGATAAAGCGTAGTTTCTGCTAAATTTTTTATTTCATTAATTTTATTTTCTCACATCGAGGCTGCGCTGCAATTATCTGAACCAGCAAATAATATAAACAAATGAAAATAAACACTGACACAATATACATGCAGCGTTGTCTAGAGCTCGCTTTAAAAGGGGAATACAGCAGTAAACCAAACCCCCGTGTTGGATGTTTGATTGTCAAAGAAGGACAGATACTTGCAGAAGGCTGGCACCAATTTGCTGGAGAAGTACATGCCGAAGTACATGCCCTGAATCAGGCTAAGGCATCAGCTAGCGGGGCAAGTTTATATGTCACACTTGAGCCCTGCTCACACCACGGTCGAACTGCTCCCTGTTGTGACGCCATTATTGCAGCGGGCTTAAGCAAAGTAGTCTATGGCATGATTGACCCAAACCCAGAAGTGGCTGGTAAAGGTATCAGCAAGCTAAAAAATGCAGGTATAGAAGTTGTTGGGCCTCTTCTTGCAGAAAAATGTGCAGATTTAAATCCAGGTTTCATTAAAAGAATGACAACCGCATTGCCTTATGTACGCTGCAAGATGGCAATGAGTTCAGATGGCAGAACGGCTATGGCTAGCGGTGAAAGTAAATGGATCACCGGTGATGAGGCCCGCCTTGATGTGCAAAAATGGAGAGCCAGAAGCAGTGCGTCAATTACTGGCATCGAAACAATAATTGCAGATGACCCATCTCTAAATGTTCGCCTTGACGATGCAGAAGTCCTGCAACCCCTAAGAGTGATTTGTGATTCAAAACTTAGACTTTCAAATAGTGCGAAGACTTTACAAACAGCTGGAAATATTTTGCTGGTATCTGCAATAGAAAAAGAATTTATAGCGTCTCCTACACAAGTGGCTGATTTGGAGCAGATATTTTTGCCTGGTGAGGAAAATAAAATTGATTTATACACATTGTTGCAATATTTGGCACGAGAAAAAGAATGCAATGAAGTGCTTATTGAGTCGGGTTCAACTTTAGCTGGGGCATTTATTAAAGCAGGTCTGGTGGATGAAATTATACTCTACATGGCGCCTAAACTTTTAGGTCATGAGGGCTTGCCATTATTTACGCTTCCTGGTTTGGAAAACATGGAAGATCAAATTTCACTTGAATACTCAGATGTGTCATTACTCGATAAAGATTGTAGAATGCGCGTCCGTGTTTTAAATAAGTAAGCAGGAAAAATTCCAACTATGTTTACCGGGATTATTGAAGCGACAGGTATCATAAAATCTCTCACAAAAAGTGGGGGAAACAGTAAAGATGAATGTTGCCTGACTATCTATTCAGAAAAACTAGATTTCAGTGATGTCAAACTTGGTGACAGCATTGCAGTAAGCGGTGTCTGTCTTACCGTAACCAAGTTGGGTGAGGCTACATTCAGTGCTGATGTTTCAAATGAAACCTTAAAATGTACAAATCTTGGAGCTCTTGCTACTGGTGCTTTGGTTAATCTGGAGTTGTCTTTAAAACCAGAGAGTCGACTTGGTGGTCATCTTGTTAGTGGCCATGTAGACGGGCTGGGAACTTTATATGCTAAAGATGTTGATGCAGGAAGCCTGAAACTGGTTTTTACAGCGCCACTTGAATTGGCTCACTATATTTCACGTAAGGGTTCTATTTGTATCGATGGCATAAGTTTGACTGTTAACGAGGTAGATGGGCTTAATTTTTCTGTCTATATAATTCCTCATACCGCAGCTGAAACAACCATGCATGAGTTTGAAGTAGGACGCCAGGTTAACCTGGAAGTGGATTTAATTAGCCGTTACCTTGAACGATTGTTACAAAAAAATGAGCTGTCAGAAATGTACTCTGAAAATAACACTAAAAAAAATGAAGGCTTGAGTTATAGAAAATTGAAAGCCAGTGGTTTTATAAAATAATGCAATTAAATACTACTCAAGAGTTAATAGAAGATATTCGTTTAGGCAAAATGGTTGTCTTGATGGATGATGAAGATCGAGAGAATGAAGGCGATATTGTCATTGCTGCAGATAAAGTCAGTGCATCAGAAGTCAATTTTATGGCAACACATGCACGAGGGCTGATTTGTCTGACGCTCACAAGCGAACGCTGTCAACAATTGCAGTTGCCTTTAATGGTCAGTGCTAACCAAACACTTTTTGGAACCAATTTTACAGTTTCAATTGAAGCGGCAGAAGGTGTCACAACAGGAATTTCCACAGCTGATAGGGCTAGAACCATTCAGGCAGCTGTTGCTCCGAATGCAACCCCGACAGATATTAAGTTGCCTGGGCATATCTTTCCTTTGATGGCTAAAGAAGGAGGCGTTTTACGTAGGGCTGGTCATACTGAAGCTGGATGTGATCTAGCCAGATTAGCTGGATTAACACCTGCCGCAGCTATTTGCGAAATAATGAATGCTGATGGCTCCATGGCAAGACGATCTGATCTGGAAAAGTTTGCGCAGGAGCATGGACTTAAAATCGGTACCATTATGGATCTGGTGCATTACAGAATTGCCAATGAGCAAACAGTTGTGCGAATTCAGCAATACCCTGTAGCGACCGAGCATGGTGATTTTGAGATATTTTGTTATCGAGACACGATAAAAGAAGGAGAGCCAATCCATCTGGCCCTGGTAAAAGGCGAGATAAATTCTGAAGAACCAGTTTTGGTTAGAGTAATTGTAACTAATACACTAAGGGATTTGCTTACTATTAAAGATCCCAGACGTTCAAGCTGGCCCCTGCACCGGGCAATGGAAAAAATTAATCAGGAAGGCAAAGGTGTAGTCGTTATCCTGGCCGGTGAAGAAAATAATTCTAGTATTCTGAGCCAGTTAAAAAGTTTCAGTGCCTTTGCTGAATCCAAAGTTTCAGCAAAGGCTTCTCAGGGCATGTTTCTTAATGTGGGTACAGGTTCTCAAATTTTACGAGATTTGGGTGTAGGCAAGATGCGGCTTATGAGTTACCCAACCAAATATGCTATTTCCGGCTTTGATCTGGAAGTAGTGGAATATATACCCTTTGAAGAATAAGCTAATAATTTAAAAGGAATTAATTAGACGGGTAGACTAAGACAGAGCATATTATGAATAAGATAAAAACAATTGAAGGTGAATACAGTGGTGCAAGTGCAAATTATGCAATTGTCGTCAGCCGCTTTAATGAGTTTATTGTGAATAGTTTGCAAGATGGCGCTATTAATTGCCTGAGCCGCCATGGCGTGCCTGAAAGTGCAATAACACTAATAAAAGTACCAGGTGCTTTTGAATTGCCTTTGGCGGCCCAAAAAGCTGCCCAGACAGAACAGTATGATGCAATAATTGCTCTGGGAGCAGTAATAAGAGGCAGCACTCCCCATTTTGATTATGTCTGTACTGAATGCAGTCGCGGTTTAAGTCAAGTTAGTCTGGAATTTGAAATTCCGGTCGCGTTTGGTGTGCTTACTGTTGATACTATTGAACAAGCTATTGAGCGCGCAGGGACTAAAGCAGGAAACAAGGGTGCTGATGCTGCGATGACTGCGCTGGAAATGGTCAGTCTCATGCGCAAGCTGTAATCTATGCCTGAGGACTCATCACAACCCAAAATTTCACATCGTAAAAAAGCCAGAAATTTAATGGTTCAGGCTCTTTATCAATGGCAATTGGCAGATGGCTTGGCGATTGATATAGAAGCTCAGTTTAGAGCTGATAATGCGGCTAAAATTGACTGGGATTTTTTCCATCAGGCTCTTACATTTATCATTAATAATTCTAAAGAAATTGACCAGATTTTTGCGGAAAAACTGGATCGGGAATTGGATCAGCTTGATCCAATAGAACTGGCTCTTTTGCGCCTGGGTAGTTTTGAGTTTACTCAGCGCATTGACGTTCCTTATAAGGTTGTAATCAATGAATATGTTGATCTGGCTAAAAAATACGGCGCCACTGATAGTCATAAATATATCAATGGCGTTTTAGATAAACTGGCAAAACAATATCGAGCATTAGAAATAAAAAATGCTTGAGACACATTATGGCTGTTTCAGAATTTGATTTAATCAAGACGTATTTTAATAAACCCGGTCTAATTCCTACTAAGGAGCAGTCCGTCAAAATTCCTTTAGGAATAGGTGATGACTGCGCCCTGATTGAGCTCCCTCCTGGAAAACTTTTAGCAATCTCAATGGATACTCTGGTCGCCGATGTGCATTTCCCGGCTAAGGCTGATTCGGCTTTAATTGCACAACGCGCTTTGGCCGTTAATTTAAGTGACCTTGCAGCTATGGGAGCGGAGCCTCTGGCATTTACACTAGCTTTGAGCTTACCAAAAGCAGATGAGTCCTGGTTACAAGCATTTAGTCTTGGTTTAGAGACTTTGGTTCAGACTTATCATTGCCCGCTTATCGGTGGTGATATCACCAAAGGGCCTTTGAGTATCACGATTCAGGTACACGGGCTTTTGAATAAAGGCGAAGTGATGACCAGAAGCGGGGCAAAACCGGGTGATCTGGTTTATGTTTCTGGTGAGCTTGGGGCAGCTGGCCTGGCTGTAAGTTTAATGAACAATGGCATGTTACTTGATAAACCAGATACCCAGGAGCTTCATACAGCCTATTTTCAACCTGTACCAAGAATAAATCTGGGACAAAGCTGTGCGGCCATAGCCTCCGCAGCTATTGATATTTCTGATGGATTAATGGCTGATCTGGGGCATATAGCTAAACAGAGTGGTGTTGGCATTGAGCTAAACGCAAAGGCTATCCCCATAGCAAGAGCGGTCAAAAAATTTATGAGTACAATGGGAGATAAAAGTCAGGGGTTAAATTTAGCCTTAACGGCAGGCGATGAATATGAATTGGCATTAATTGTTGCAGAAGATCAACAAGAAGCATTACAGCAAACAGCAGCAGATCTTAATGTCCCACTGACTTTGATAGGACATGTTGTAAAGGGGACCAGAGTGAAGTGCCTGAATAATGACGGACAAGAAATTGAAGTGAAAACTTCAGGTTATCAACATTTTTAAATACTGACTGAAAATGAAGTACTTCCTCTAACCGATTTTAATCGCATTATTAGAAACATTATGCTGAGGGGCTCCGAGATTGATTTTTTAAGCACAGATATGCTGGCCTTGTTAACATTTGCTTTTGTAGCCTTGAGTATTGCGATATTGCGTTTTAATAAACGGCTGGATTAATAATGGATACGCAACTTTCTAAAACAGTTTTAACTCATCCAGTACATTTTCTGGCATTTGGTTTTGGCAGCGGTTTGTCACCCAAGGCGCCGGGTACAGCCGGCACTGTTGTAGCCGTTATTCTCTATCTGCTATTAGCTCAATTACCACTAATTGCCTATCTAATAATGTTACTTGTTACTTTCGCCGCGGGCATATATTTATGTGGGCGTAGCTCGAGCTTACTTGGTGTGCATGACCATGGGGGTATTGTCTGGGATGAATTTGTGGGTTACTGGATTACCATGCTGGTTGCGCCTAGTGGCTTTACATGGCTTGTTGTAGGTTTTGTTTTGTTTCGACTCTTTGATATTTTGAAGCCGTTCCCAATTAATTATTTTGATAAGCATGTGCATGGAGGGCTGGGGATTATGATTGACGATGCCATAGCAGGAAGTTTTGCCTGGCTTTGCTTGCAGCTCATTGCTATTGGGGTAGCGGTTTGAAAATCTGGGTTGATGCAGATGCATGCCCTATTGTCATCAAAGATATTCTTTATAAGGCCGCCCAAAGAACCCAGACTGAATTAATCTTGGTTGCCAACCAGCCACTTCGGGTGCCGGGTTCCCTTTATATTAAATCTATTCAGGTTCAGCCAGGTTTTGATGTTGCGGATAATGAAATAGTTAAATTAGTCGAGAAAAATGATCTGGTAATTACTTCGGATATTCCATTGGCAGATGAAGTAATAGAAAAAGGCGGCCAAGCCTTGAGTCCTCGTGGAGAACTTTATACCGTTTCCAATATCAAAAGTCGTCTTAACATGCGCGATTTTATGGATGCTATGCGCGCTAGTGGTGAGCATAGCGGTGGACCTCCAGCCTTAAATCATAGTGACAGGCAGAGGTTTGCTAATCATCTTGATAGAATTCTAAGTAAAGCTTTAAAAAAATAATTGAATTTTCATTAGCTGTAATAGCGAACGCCGCCTCGCTTATTTAGGCTTAATCTTGTCATGACAATATAAAATGTGTTTTTTTATACAGTGGATTTAGTATTCAGAATTCTCTTTTTACTGAAAAACTTAATGCGAATATATTTTTCAGTTTCAGCGATAATATAGGTTGCTAGACCAACAAGAAATATCAATAGAAGATCTGTAATACTTGGGCTGCGTGTGGAAAAAATTGCCTGCAAGGGTGGCAGGTAGGTAATGGCAAATTGCGCCATTATGACAATGGCGATAATAAACCAGATAAGCGGAGTCCCCCTAAGATTTTGCCAACTAAAAGAAGTCGAATAAAAACTTCGAATAAAGAATAACTGAAAAATTTCCATGATAAAAAGATTCAAAAGCCATATCTTAATACTGTGTTGATTGATCCGCATAGACTTATGAGGATTAAGTAGCATATTTAAGGGACAGAAAGCGCATGAAAGATTGCTATCTTGCAGGGGAAGCTGATTAACTATCCTGCTTAATTTTAGCTCTTCTGGGCTTACGTTGCTGTTTTTTTCTGGGGCTTTTAGCAGAGACCGAGCTCGAACTCTCAGACTCCTGGTCATAAACCGAGATCTGAAGTTTTCGCCCAGCCACAAAGGTGTTCCGCAAAACCTGGAATATTTCTTTAGGCATACCTTCAGGTAAATCGACCACGCTATATTCGTCAAAAATATTAATTCGCCCGATGTGTTTGCTTTCAATACCTGCTTCATTGGCAATAGCCCCAACAATGTTGCCAGGCTTAACTTTGTGTTCATGGCCAACTTCTAGTCGGTAACGTTCCATGCCTGTTTCTCTTGGTGTTAAGAAACGTTCTTCACTGGTGCGTCTTTTCTTTCGAGGCCTGTCATTTTCATACTTTTCTCTTTCCGGTTTTTTGAAGCTCTCTTTTTTAGTTTCTTTTTTAAGCAACAGAGGTTTATCTCCATGCAACAGCTTTGCCAGAGCAGCAGCAACATCCAGAGCAGGAACATTATGTTCAAACTGATATTGCTCCAGAATTTCCCTGTAAAGTGTTAAATCTTCATTACCCAAAGAGTCGGTGATAGCCTGTTTAAAATTAGCAACGCGCTTGGTGTTGATAAGATCTGTAGAAGGTAATTCCATTAATTCGATTTTGCTGCGAGTCGCTTTTTCAATAGCTTGCAGCATTCTTCTTTCGCGAGGAGCAACAAATAATATGGCATCGCCTTCGCGGCCGGCTCTACCAGTCCTGCCTATGCGGTGAACATATGCCTCTGTGTCATAAGGAATGTCATAATTAATAACATGGCTGATACGTTCGACATCGAGTCCGCGTGCAGCGACATCGGTAGCAACAAGTATATCTATACTGCCTTGTTTAAGTTTTTGTACAGTGCGTTCACGTAAGTTTTGTGCAACATCACCATTAAGCGCTGTCGCGGCATAACCACGTGCTGAGAGTTTTTCTGCCAGTTCGACTGTGGCTGTTTTGGTGCGAACAAAAACAATAACGCCATCGAAAGTCTCAGCTTCAAGAATACGTGTAAGCGCATCAAGTTTATGCAGTCCACTAACCGGCCAGTAGCGCTGTCGTATCGTTTCTGCAGTACTGGTTTTAACCTTGATCGTTATATGGTGAGGATTAGTCTGATATTTTTCAGTTATATGCCGAATTTGTTTTGGCATGGTGGCAGAAAACAAAGCGGTCTGTCTTTGCACTGGGCATTGTTCGAGTATCCACTCAACATCGTCTATAAAACCCATGCGCAACATTTCATCAGCTTCATCCAAAACCAAGGTGGATAGTTTATTTAACTGTAATGTCCCTTTTCGCATGTGATCCATTATGCGGCCAGGCGTGCCGACAACTACATGAACGCCACGACGCAGCGCCCTGATCTGTCCTGAATAATCCTGACCACCATAGATGGGCAACACATGAAAATCTTTTATGTAAGCTGCATAACGCTGAAAAGCCTCAGCAACCTGGATGGCCAACTCACGAGTAGGCGCAAGCACTAAAACTTGTGGTTCTTTTTGGCTGAGATCCAGATTGGCCAGAAGTGGTAAAGCAAATGCAGCTGTTTTGCCTGTTCCGGTTTGCGCTTGCCCGAGTACGTCCTGGCCCGCAGCTATCAGCGGAATGGTTTCAGTCTGAATAGGCGTAGGGTATTCATAGCCAACTTCATCTAGGACTTTTAATAAGGCTGGATTGTCTATGAGCTGTTTAAATGTTGGTGCAGGTGAGTCAGTCATGGAAATGCCTATAAATGCCTATTAGAAACTGTAAGGAGCTTGTATGAAGTGTCTATTAATTAAATTGGATTGAAGTGTTGAGCCTGAAGTCTAGTCATTAATTCTATGGCTAAACTGAAGGGGCGCGAATTGTAACGCTAAATAAAGTATTAAGCTATGAACAAATAAAAGGCTTAATCTAATGACAGCTGATAAAGCAGTTCATTGGTATTGCTCCAATTGAGCCCAGCGTTCGAAATAGTGTTCCAGATTTTTTTGCGCTAATGTCAGTTGAGCAAGAGTTTCATTGATAAGTTCATGGCTTTGATTATAAAAGTCTGCCTGGCTTATTTGGCTTTCAAGCTTTTTAATCTCATTTTCAGACTTTTCAATCAGACCTGGTAATTGTTCCAGCTCCCTTTTTAATTTATAGCTTAGTCGGGAAGCTGATTTATTATTGTTTTTTTGCGATTCTTTGTTTTCTGATTTGCTTTTGGTTTCAGGCTTATCCAGAGTAAAGCCATGACCTTGTCTAAGCCAATCTTCATAACCGCCAACATATTGATTCACAGTTCCTGGGTGATCGCCACTTTCAAATGCAATTGTACTGGTCACAACATTGTTGATGAATTCACGATCATGACTGACTAGTAAAACTGTGCCTTTAAAATTAATTAATAACTCTTCTAATAATTCCAGCGTTTCCATATCAAGATCATTAGTCGGTTCGTCCAGTACAAGCAAGTTAGCAGGCTTACTGAAAAGACAAGCAAGGATCAAACGGTTTTGTTCTCCTCCAGAAAGTGAACGGACTTTTTGACGTGCTCGATCAGGCACAAATAAAAAATCCCTTAAATAAGACATCACATGAATTGGCTTACCATTTATTTCTACAAAATCGCTACCTTCCGAAATGGTGTCGTAAACATTTTGCTCAGGATCGAGTTGAAGCCGTAACTGGTCAAAATAGGCAATTTCCAGTTTGCTGCCCGTTTTTACTTTGCCAGCGCTGGGTTTTAATTCGCCCAATAATATTTTCAATAAGGTTGTTTTTCCTGCCCCGTTGGCTCCGATAAAACCAATTTTATCGCCACGCATAATCTTGCAGGAGAAGTCATTGATAATTTTATGATTACCAAAACTATGCTCAATATGTTCGGCTTCTATAACTAGTTTTCCAGAAGAGTCGGATTGATTAAGATTAATTTTTGCTTTGCCCTGGATTTGTTTGCGCTGGCTGAATTCTTCTCGTAAAGCCTTTAATGCTCTAACCCGGCCTTCATTTCTTGTGCGTCTGGCCTTAATGCCTTGACGAATCCAGATTTCTTCCTGGGCTAATTTTTTGTCAAATTCTGCATGGGCTTTTTCTTCAGCGGCTAATTGCTGTTCTCTAAAAACCAGAAAATTATGGTAGTCACATTCCCAGGAACTGATTTCACCGCGATCAAGAATCATAATTTTATTGGCGATTTTCTGCAGGAATGCGCGGTCATGAGTAATAAGAAGAATAGCGCCTGAAAATTGATTGAGCTGTTTCTCCAGATATTCAATGGTTGGAATATCCAGATGATTGGTCGGCTCATCCAATAACAACACATCGGGTTCATTAATAAAGGTCTTGGCTATTGCGACCCGGCGTAACCAGCCGCCAGATAAAGTATTCAGTAAGGTATCGCCAGAGATCCCTAGTTTACTTACTGCACTGTCGACCTTTTGCTGTAAATTCCATGCGCCAGTTGTCTCAATTTTTTTTTGGAGTTCAGCCAGTTTTTCCATACTCTTTTTATCGGAAGCCGATTGAGATACCAGATTAAATTGTCTCAGTAGCTCTCCGGCTTCCGCCAAACCATCCAGGACGAAATCATAGACGCTTTGCTCATTAGCAGCAGGGAGCTCCTGATTTAGATAAGCCACTTTAAGCCCTTGCTGTTGCCAAAGCTCTCCACCATCGGGTTTGATTTGCTGGCTAAGAAGTTTTAAAAAAGTCGATTTGCCGGCACCGTTACGCCCAAGTAAACCAATGCGTTCACCACTTTGTATTGAGAGAGATACTTTCTCTAATAATACCTGTGGCCCATAAGCAAGATGAAGGTCAGTCAAACGAAATAAAAGCATTAAGGTATTGGTCTTGCCTGCGGTAATTTGGAAAGCGGGGATTATACCCTTTTAGTGGATCACATAGTTTGAAATTTAACTCAAATAGAGTAACGAATATCTAAACTGCTTAAGGAGCTGCCCAAAGCAGGGATGTACAGGCCATGCGGGCATGGAAGTAAGAATGGGTTCTCCGGAATAGTGCCAATATCTTTTTGTAAAATGGTCGGTTTATATAAGTAGTAGGGCTTGGCATTGCTGCACTGATTAATATGCTCTTCACTCACTGACTGATTCAAGTCATATGTTTTAATTCAAATTCAGGCGAGACGACTATTCTGATTTAAGTATTTAGACCTTGTTTCTTACGTTATACTTCAGGGTTCTGGTAACAATGTATTGCAAATTTAAATCAAGGCAGGAATTCGGCATGAGAGAGTACTTACAGTTCTATATTAATGGTGAGTGGGTTGATCCCGTTCAGGCAAATCCATTCGCTGTTATTGATCCGGCAACAGAAGAAGTAACTGGACACATTAGTTTAGGCAGTAAAGCAGACGTAGATAAAGCAGTAATAGCTGCAGCTGCGGCATTCAAGACCTGGTCGCAAACCAGTAAGGAAGAAAGACTCCAAGTGCTCGACCGTATCATTGCCGAATTTGAAAAACGCCTGCCCGAGATGGCAGAGGCCATCACGGAAGAAATGGGGGCGCCCAGTTGGTTATCATTAGGATCACAGGCGGCACTGGGGGTAAATCATTTTAAAAATACCAGAGCGGTACTTGAACGGTTTGAATTTGAAGCGGACCGCGGAGGCAGTCATATTAGCCGAGAACCGATTGGCGTTTGTGGCCTTATCACCCCCTGGAACTGGCCAATGAATCAAATATGTGCCAAGACCAGCCCGGCTTTAGCCGTAGGCTGTACTGTCGTGCTTAAACCCTCAGAAATAGCGCCATATTCGGCAAAAATATTTACAGAAATTATACATGCTGCTGGCGTGCCTGCTGGCGTTTTTAATCTCGTACAGGGAGAAGGTCCCGTAGTGGGTCAAGCCATCGCGGAACACCCCTTGGTAGACATGGTTTCGATTACCGGCTCCACTCGCGCTGGTGTCGCGGTGGCTCAGGCTGCTGCTCCAACTGTCAAACGTGTTCATCAGGAACTCGGAGGTAAAAGTCCAAATATCGTACTTGAAGATGCAGATCTAGAGGCAGCTGTCACCGGCGGTATCAATAGTGTCATGATGAATTCAGGACAATCCTGTCGGGCGCCAACACGTATGCTAGTGCCCAATAAATTAATGGATCAAGTTAGCGCAATTGCCAAAGAGGTTGCCGAAAGTTGGGCGCCTGGCGACCCCAAACAAGATAGTCGCATGGGGCCGGTTATTTCAGATCAGGCCTGGGAAAAAATTCAGCGCCTAATCAAAAGTGGAATTGCAGATGGTGCAACACTGGTTACCGGCGGAGATGGAAAACCAGAAGGTCTAGAGAAAGGCTATTTTGTAAAACCAACAGTATTCAGCCATGTTAAGAATGATATGGAAATTGCCAGAGAGGAAATCTTTGGGCCCGTGTTAAGTATTATTGGCTATGATACTGAAGAAGAAGCCATTGAGATTGCCAATGATACTGATTATGGCTTGGGCGGCTATGTACAAAGCAAGGATTTAAATAGAGCGCGTAATGTTGCCTCTAAAATTCGTGCTGGTTATATCAGCATCAATAATGCCGGAATGGATATTACTGTACCCTTTGGTGGTTATAAGCAATCAGGTAATGGGCGAGAATATGGTGATGAGGCATTTGGGGAATTCCTTGAATATAAGTCACTCCTCGGCTATAACCCCTCTTAGCTATTGCGCTCGCTAATACGTCGTTAAAGGATAAATTTTATTCAGTCACTTACCAGTTAGTAAGCTCTTTCTTAAAATTTATCCTTTGCCTAGTTTTAGCGTCGCTCATAACGCTAAGAGAATATTATGAGTTTTGATGTTTAGCTATTGCGCTCGCTAATACGTCGTTAAAGGATAAATTTTATTCAGTCACTTACCAGTTAGTAAGCTCCTGCTTAAAATTTATCCTTTGCCCATTTTGAGCTTCGCTAATAAGACTAGGATAAGTAGTTATAGTTCTAGCTGGGACTTTGTTAAAAACTGCTTTATCTTGGCTAATAGCACTAAGTAGTATTTTAATAAAACTAGGACAAATTAAATCCTCAGTATGAAATGTGCTTTATTAGTAGCATGACGAAGTAGTGTTGGTAAATTTCAAATTTAATCATTAACAAATATTGAAAATATTATGACTGCAAAAATTTGTTTCACCATGGACAACCTTTCTGATGCAGCTGATTTAGGTAGGGGCGTCATTGATAAGCCCAGACCAGAGGGCCAACGGCCAGCTTTAGAGCAGGGCTTTCCGGCCATGCTTGATCTTTACAGTAGGTATGGCGTGAAAGTCACACATTTTCTGGAAGGCTGGAATGGTGAGGCACATCCTGACATTGTTGAAGATTTAATTAATATGGGGCACAGCGTAGGCATGCATGGCTGGCAGCATGAACCATGGTCTGAATTGAGTCTGGATCAGGAAACGGAATTAATGGGCCGTTCAACCGATACATTGCATCAAGCTTCGGGGGTCAGACCAACGGCCTTCAGGGCTCCTGGTGGCAAGCGAACGGTAAACACAGTGAAGCTGCTGTCGGAATTCGGTTATACCATTGATTCCAGTATGAACGATCAAAATAAAGATGGAGGAGATATTCAGGCCTTAACAGACACGCTTTGGCATGTTCCTTATCTGGAAGCGACCATAGATGCTCGCCAATGGCTGCAAAAAAGTATTCCTGCCGAAGAAGTAGAATTATCCTGGCATCACTTGCTGGCACAGGCCAGGCAACAAAATGAATTTTTGGTATTTATCTGGCACCCACATGTTATGGGCATCAATGCTGAATATCGTGCAGTAGGTGAAAGTGTTCTGCAAAAAGTGACACAAGAAAAAGGCTTCCAGATTTTGACTCTGGAAGAACTGGTTTCAGCGAAAATAGCTGATCAGTAAGGTTTATTGGGGAATGCAGCGATAAAGCGCGTAATCCCTCTCTCCATCCACTATTGGAGAAGTTGCAACGATAGTATCGTCTCCCCGTTCTGCCGCCTGATTCCGGGCTAATGCTTGCAGTTCAAGCATCACATTACTGGCAGCCCGTTGCAGAATGACTCTGTCTACAACCTCAACATGAGTGGTTCCTGTTCTGACACAACTTGATCCAAGTTCCTCTGCCGTGACGACTCGGACATTGCTGCCTGCTTCGCTTGTGTCGACCCAGGTACAGCTGCAAAGCGCCAAGATCATTGTAGAAATAAATAAAATTTTCATTGTGTGTTTCCTCCTGGTTATCGACGCAGAAAGCGAAACCAGCGCCAAAAGTTTAATAATCCTGCCAGAGAACTGGCCAGATAAGTAAAAGCACAGGCCAGTAGTATATGCCTAACTGAGCGCATATCTCTATTATTAATATATTGACCTTGCTTGAGAATTGGCAAGGCTCTGCCAAAACTGGCATCAAACTCAACGGGTAAAGTGACCAGGTGAACTATGCTGCTGATGGCGACAGTGATTAATAGGAATAAAATGATCAGGGGCAGCCAGCGAACGCCACCCGGGGTCATGCTGAGTAAAGGCATGGCCATTAATGCAATGCCACCAAACTTTTCAGTTTTTTGAGCGAAGCCCACCATGCGGGTTCGGGCAAGAAGCGGTTGATAATTTTTAGCATGTTGCAATGCATGCCCAAATTCATGAGCCGCAACAGCAACCGCTGTTAGTGACTGGCCGTTTAGATTGCTTTTACTCAAACGGATGGTTTTGCTCATAGGATCATAATGATCCCCAACATTGCTGGCTTCTAATTTTAAATACTCCAGGTTAAATTTTTTCCTAAGATGTTTTATGAATTGACCTCCAGTGCCCTGGATGTCATCTCGTGGTTTGCTGTGTTTGGTGAGAATATATTTGGCCCACTGTTGTGGACCAAGAATTAAGGCTGCTAAAAGCAGTATGAGGATGAGCAGTATCATGCCACGAAGTAAAGCATACCTGGAATTAAGGGTTGGAGTAGATTAATGACTTATTCTACTCCAACCCTAGGCAGTTACTAATATTTATAGGCGTCCGGCTTGAAAGGACCGTCTACAGGAATACCAAGGTATTCAGATTGTTGCTGAGTCATGCGAGTAAGTACACCACCAAAACCTCTGACCATACAAGCTGCAACTTCTTCGTCGAGATGTTTCGGTAAGACTTCTACTTTCAGCTTGGCTTTTTTCGTCGCTTCATCTTGGTCAGCATATTTACGTTCCCACAGGAACATTTGGGCCAACACCTGGTTAGCGAAGGAGCCATCCATTATGCGCGAAGGATGCCCAGTCGCATTACCCAGGTTAATCAGGCGACCTTCAGAAAGCAGGATCAGATAATCATCATTACCATCCGCGTTGGCGCCTCGTATTACCCGGTGTACTTGTGGTTTAACTTCCTCAAATTTCCAATTTTTGCGCATAAAAGCGGTGTTAATTTCGCTATCGAAGTGGCCGATGTTACAGACTACAGACCCAGTTTTAAGAGCACTTAGCATATTTGCATCACAAACATCCACATTACCTGTGGTGGTGACAATCAGGTCAGTGTTTTGCATTAGTTGTGCATTAATACAGTCAGGTTTGCCAGTATTAATACCGTTAATGTAAGGAGAAACAACTTCAAAACCATCCATGCAGGCTTGCATCGCACAGATAGGATCTATTTCGGTAATTTTTACGATCATGCCTTCCTGGTTGAGACTTTGTGCAGAACCTTTTCCTACATCACCGTAGCCGATTACCAGAGCTTTTTTACCAGCCAGCAACATATCGGTACCACGTTTAATCCCGTCGTTGAGACTGTGGCGACAACCATACTTGTTGTCATTTTTGGCCTTGGTGACAGAGTCATTCACATTGATGGCGGGCACTTTTAATGTACCTTCCTCAAGCATTTCATAAAGTCTGTGCACGCCTGTCGTTGTTTCCTCAGTAATACCATGAATATGATTTAGCATCTCAGGAAATTTATTGTGCACCATAGAGGTTAGATCGCCGCCATCGTCCAGCAGCATGTTGGCATCCCAGGGCTGGCCATCTTTTAAAATTGTCTGTTCTATACACCATTCTGCTTCTTCTTCAGTTTGTCCCTTCCAGGCATAAACGGCGACACCGGCGGCTGCCATAGCCGCTGCAGCATGATCCTGGGTAGAAAAAATATTACAGGATGACCAGCGAACTTCAGCGCCTAATGCAAGAAGTGTTTCTATCAGCACAGCTGTTTGAATAGTCATGTGTATGCAGCCAATAATTTTCGCACCGGCCAGTGGTTGTTCTTTGCTGTATTTTTCGCGCAGTGTCATCAAAGCAGGCATTTCTGCTTCAGCCAGAGTGATTTCACGACGGCCGTAATCAGCCAGAGTGATATCGGCAACTTTATAATCTTCTGTTTCAACAACTTGCATGTTTGGATTACTCATTTTTATTTCCTGTAGTGTTCTTTAGTGCTCTGATTTAAAAGCCTCTACTCAATTTAGAGGATTAAATTGGTCTTGGATACTTGGGTTAAAAGGAAAGTGCTTATAAACCAGCGTCTGATTTTAGAGCCTCGGCCTTGTCAGTACGTTCCCAAGAGAATTCCTCTCGACCAAAATGACCATAGGCCGCAGTATTTTGATAAATAGGCTGCAATAGATTCAGCATTTCAGTTAATCCACCTGGACGAAGTTCGAAATGTGCTCTGACCAATCGGGTGATGGCCAGGTCATCAATTTTTCCTGTACCGAAGGTATCAACCAAAACAGAAGTTGGATCAGCCACACCAATCGCATAAGAAAGCTGGACTTCACACCTGTCTGCAATGCCAGCAGCAACGATATTTTTTGCAATATAACGAGCCAGATAGGCTGCAGAGCGGTCAACTTTTGAAGGATCTTTGCCGGAAAAGGCTCCACCGCCATGACGCGCCATACCACCATAGGTATCGACAATAATTTTACGGCCGGTTAACCCGCAATCGCCATGCGGGCCACCAATAACGAAACGACCAGTAGGGTTGATATGATATTTGGTGTCGGCATCCAGCCATTCTGCCGGCAATACGGGTTTGATGATTTCTTCCATTACGCTTTCACGTAGATCAGCATCAGTAACGCCTTCATCATGCTGCGTTGAAAGTACGACGGCATCAATTGATTGTGGCTTGCCATCGATATACCTGAAGGTGATTTGGCTTTTAGCATCGGGTCTCAGAAAAGGCAGGCTGCCGCTTTTACGCACTTCAGCCTGACGTTTTACCAATAAGTGGGAATAGGTGATTGGTGCCGGCATAAGCACATCTGTTTCACGACAGGCATAACCAAACATTAGACCCTGGTCACCAGCCCCTTGTTCTTTGGGATCACCCCTATCAACTCCCTGGTTGATGTCAGTGGACTGTTCGCCAATGGCGTTTAAAACTGCACAGCTTTTATAGTCAAAGCCCATGGCTGAATCGTCATAACCTATTTTTTTAATGACGCCACGAACAATTCGTTCCACATCAATCGAGACATCTTCTTTCATTTTAACTTCACCAGCGACCAGGGCCAGACCGGTTTTTGTTAAAGTCTCGACCGCCACACGTGCGTTGGGGTCTTGGGCGATAATCGCATCCAGAATGGCATCAGAAATCTGATCACAAATTTTATCAGGATGACCTTCTGATACTGATTCGGAGGTAAAAAGTGCGGCTTCAGTCATAAAATTCTCTAATCTTTATATTCAGTTTAAATGATGCTTATTCTTAAGGAGGCGTAATGTAACATTGGTAGACTTTTCACGCAATTTTCATCGTCTTAGATCAGGTCAGCTAAAATCCCCTGCGATACTCATATTTGTGGTAATTATTGGCTGACGGCGCTGGTATATTTTAACCGTCTGAGAGAGAATAGCGGGTCTTTAATTTCAAACAGTTGTAGCTCTCTGCTGTCTAATGCATTTTCAAAAAGTGCCTTGTAAACAATAATGAAAGCGTTAAATTAAGCGCTGAAATCAGGAGAACCCATGGGGGAAAATACCGAAAGTAATACCGGTATCGATCGTCAAGCGTCAAGAATTGATTGTGCTAATGCCATAAGAGCACTAAGCATGGATGCAGTCCAAAAAGCCAAGTCGGGTCATCCGGGCGCCCCGATGGGTATGGCTGATATTGCCGAAGTCCTTTGGCATGACTATTTAAAGCATAACCCTCTAAATCCAGGCTGGGTCAACCGCGACCGCTTTATATTGTCTAATGGCCACGGCTCCATGCTGGTTTATTCTTTACTGCATTTGTCGGGTTATGAATTAACTATAGAGGATTTGCAAAATTTTCGTCAACTACACTCCAAAACCCCAGGTCACCCGGAATATGGTTATACCCCTGGTGTAGAAACGACTACTGGCCCTCTCGGGCAAGGCCTGGCTAATGGTGTGGGCATGGCAATTGCTGAACGCACTTTGGCAGCCCAGTTTAATCGTGATGCCTTAAATATTGTTGATCATTACACCTACGTTTTTGCTGGAGACGGTTGTCTGATGGAGGGGATTTCGCATGAAGTCTGCTCTCTTGCCGGGACTCTGGGTTTAGGCAAGCTCATTGTTTTTTATGATGACAATGGCATTTCTATAGATGGCGAAGTAAGTGAATGGTTTGCCGATGATACCGATTTACGTTTTCAGTCCTATAACTGGCAAGTCCTGAAAGCTGATGGACATAATCCCGTTGAAATAGCATCTGCTATTGAAGCAGCTCAGCAAAATACGGATCAACCAAGCCTGATAATTTGCAAGACCATCATCGGGAAAGGTTCTCCGAATAAACAGGGTAAAGAGAGCTCGCATGGAGCGCCTTTAGGTGAAGAAGAAATAGAAGCCACACGCAAAGCCCTGGACTGGCCACATCCGCCTTTCGAAATTCCAGATGATGTTTATAAGACCTGGAACGCTCATGAATCGGGTCGTAAAAACGAAGCTGCCTGGCAATCATTATTTATGCATTATGAGCAGGAATATCCAGAACTGGCCATGGAGTTCATGCGCAGAATGAGCGGGCAGTTATATGAGGAGTTTACTGGGCAGGCTGATAAGTTTATTCAGGCCTGTGTCGACAAAGCAGAAGCACTTGCTTCGCGTAAAGCATCTCAAAACGCTATTGCTGCCTTTGGCAGAATCTTGCCCGAGTTGATAGGTGGCTCTGCAGACTTAACCGGTTCAAACCTAAGCAATTGGTCTGGCAGTAAGGCAATCTCAAAAGAGCCAGATGGAAACTATATTTATTATGGTGTTCGAGAGTTCGGTATGTTGGCGATAAATAATGGCATTGCCTTACATGGTGGCTTTATTCCTTATGGCGCTACCTTTCTGATATTTATGGAATATGGCAGAAACGCAGCTCGCATGGCCGCCCTTATGAAGCTGCAAAGCATCATGGTTTTCACTCATGATTCTATTGGGCAAGGAGAAGATGGCCCGACTCATCAGGCCATAGAACAGGTAAGTAATTTACGCCTGACACCAAATATGTCGGTTTGGCGCCCTGCAGATTCAGTTGAAACAGCGGTTGCCTGGAAGGCAGCGATTCTGAGAAGCGATGGTCCTACGTCATTAATATTATCACGCCAGGGCTTGCCTCATTTAACCAGAACACAAGCCCAGGTTAATGATATTGCCAAAGGCGCCTATATTCTTCTTGATTGCGAAGGTGAGCCTGAAGTCATTGTTATCGCGACGGGTTCGGAAGTGGCGGTCAGTCTGGAAGCAGTGCAGAATGCCAATGCAAAAGGTTTGAAAGTACGCCTGATAAGCATGCCTTCAACGGATTTATTTGATGCTCAAGATTCGACATACAAAGAAGCAATCCTGCCTTCTTCTGTCCGTAAACGACTGGCTGTTGAGGCGGCACAACAAGATTACTGGTATAAATATGTTGGCCTGAATGGTGTAGTGATTGGCATGAGTACCTTTGGTGAATCTGCCCCTGGTCCTGTAGTCATGGAACATTTTGGTTTTACCGCTGGAAATATTCAGCAAGCGATTGAAAATTTGTGAAACTGGCAATTAATGGGTTAGGGCGCATTGGCCGCAATGTTCTTCGGGCTCATTACGAAAGATCTCTTTCAGCAAACATAGAGATAGTCGCTGTTAATGAGTTGGCCGATCTGGCCACGCTTGCCCATCTTATTAAGTACGACAGTACCCATGGACGTTTTAAGGGGAAAGTAAGGACTTCAGAAGACAAATTGTTAATCAATGAAGATGAGATTGCGGTTACCCAGATAGAGAATATTGCCAAATTGAATTGGCAAGGTATTGATCTGGTACTGGAATGTACGGGCGCTTTTAATAAACGTAGCGATGCCGAATCACATTTGCAAAGTGGCGCCAGGCGGGTCTTATTTTCTCAGCCAGCAAGTCCTGATGTTGATATCACTCTCGTCTACGGGATAAATCATCAGGAGCTTAAAAAAGAACATACTATTATTTCTGCTGCGTCCTGCACGACCTATAGCTCGGTGCCAGTAATTAAGGTCCTGGATGACGCGCTCGGGATAAAAAACGGCATGATCACCACTATTCATTCAGCGATGAATGACCAACCCTTGATCGACGCTTTCCATAATACCAATCTTCGACTGACTCGCAGTGCTTTCCAGTCGATAATCCCAGTAGAAACGGCTTTAGCTAAAGGTATAGAACGAATTCTGCCCTCTATGGCCGGCAAGTTCGAAGCTCAGGCAATAAGAGTGCCTACAATCAATGTTTCTGCTATCGATTTGACCATTTATGTGAAGAAAGCCTGTTCAGTTGAAGAGGTAAATCAGATCATTAAAACTGCTTCAAAGGCCTTGCCGGATGAAGTATTAGGTTATACCAATGAACCTTTGGCATCTTGTGACTTTAATCATGATCCGCGTTCAGCTATTGTGGACCTGAGTCAAACTAAAGTCAGTGGCCAGCATCTGGTAAAAATTCTGGTGTGGTTTGATAATGAATGGGCTTACGCTAACCGAATGCTTGATGTGGCAGAATTAATTTCAGGTCTTGCAGATTAAGTAGACAAAAGAGTGGAAATGTTGGAGTAATAATGACAGTTCGATCGATGCAGGATATTGAACTTCTTGGAAAAAAAGTTCTTATTCGTGAAGATTTAAATGTACCAATAAAGGCTGGCAAGATTCTTAACGATGCACGTATCAGGGCTGCATTACCAACGATAGAGTTTGCGCTTGAAAAAGGCGCAACAGTCATTCTGATGTCTCATCTGGGAAGGCCTGAGGAAGGCCTGGCTAATTCTGAGCAGCCTGAAGCTTCTTTGGCTCCTGTTGCTGATCACTTATCAAGGCTCTTGCATAAAACAGTGCCTCTTATGTCGGCTGATTTTACTGCTAAAGATGCGGCAAGTTTGTCTTCAGGCAGCGTTGTGTTGTTGGAGAATGTTCGCTGTAATCTAGGCGAAAAAAGCAATAGCGACGAACTATCACAGTACTATGCGAGCCTATGCGATGTCTTTGTGATGGATGCCTTTGGAACGGCCCATCGGGCTCAAGCGAGCACGTATGGCGTTGCAAAATTTGCTCCGCAAGCCTGTGCAGGTTTATTGCTTGCCAATGAATTAAAAGCCTTGCATAAGGCCCTCGCCAAACCAGAAAAACCGATGCTCGCAATAGTTGGTGGCGCTAAAGTGTCGAGCAAGTTAGCCGTACTCGAAACTCTGGCACAAAAAGTTGATCATTTGATAGTTGGAGGTGGGATTGCAAATACGTTTCTGGCGGCTGCCGGCTATAATGTTGGCAAGTCGCTCTATGAAGAAGACATGCTGGATAAAGCCCGCCAGATAATGAGCTTGACCAATATTCCCCTGCCTAGAGATGTTGCTGTTGCTAAAGAGTTTTCAGATTCAGCAAGTGCGGTGATCAAGGTAATTGCCGATATTGCGAAGGATGATATGATTCTTGATATTGGGCCTCAAACAATTTCGGATTTTGTAACAGTGATTTCTTCGATGAAGACTATACTCTGGAATGGCCCATTGGGCGTGTTCGAGTTTGCTGCCTTCTCCGCTGGAACTGAAGCAGTTGCCATGGCAATAGCTGCGAATAATGGGTTTTCAATTGCAGGGGGCGGAGAGACCATAACCGCCATTGAGAAGTATCAAATTAGCGAGAAGATATCCTATATCTCAACTGGTGGAGGAGCCTTCCTGGAGTTTGTCGAGGGAAAAACATTGCCCGCCGTTGCTGTACTCGAAGAGCGCAGTATTGGATAGAATAAATCATAAATAGTAGTCAGAAAAATTTATTGATAAATGATATTTGGAAAAGATTAGCAAATAGAAGGGAAAAAATATGGCTTTGATAAGTTTACGGCAATTACTTGATCATGCAGCTGAGCATGACTACGGCGTTCCAGCGTTCAATGTTAACAATCTGGAGCAAGTCCGCGCCATCATGATGGGTGCTGATGAGATGAATAGTCCTGTGATATTACAGGCATCTGCAGGAGCCAGAAAATATGCTGGTTCAAACTTTTTAAAGCACTTAATTGAAGCGGCTATTGAAGAATTTCCTCATGTGCCAATTGTTATGCACCAGGATCATGGAGTATCTCCTGCAGTTTGCCAGCGCTCAATTCAACTTGGATTTTCATCGGTCATGATGGATGGCTCATTAGGAGAGGATGGCAAAACGCCAATGGACTTTGAATATAATGCGGATGTTACCGCACTGACTGTCAAAATGGCTCATGCTTGCGGTGTCTCTGTTGAGGGTGAGTTAGGCTGTCTGGGATCTCTGGAGTCTGGTATGGCAGGAGAAGAGGATGGTCATGGTGCTGAAGGCAAACTTTCAATGGATCAACTGTTGACCGATCCCGAAGAAGCAGCCCGATTTGTTGAAGCAACCCAGGTGGATGCTTTGGCGATAGCGGTTGGGACCAGTCATGGCGCTTATAAATTTAGCCGTCCACCGACTGGCGATATCCTGGCAATTGACCGGATAAAGGAAATTCACCAGAGGATTCCTAATACACACCTGGTTATGCATGGCTCTTCTTCAGTGCCTCAAGATTGGCTGGCAATTATTAATGAATTTGGTGGTGAGATTCCCGAGACTTATGGTGTGCCTGTTGAAGAAATTCAGGAAGGCATAAGAAATGGGGTAAGAAAAGTAAATATAGATACTGATTTACGCCTGGCTTCAACTGGAGCAGTAAGACGATTTCTAGCCGAAAACAAATCAGAATTTGATCCGCGTAAATTCCTGACACCAACGATTCATGCAATGAAAGACGTTGTTAAGGCAAGGCTGGAAGCTTTTGGGGCAGCTGGTCAGATATCGAATATTGGCAAGGTCTACAATTTGGAAGAAATGTCTGAAAAATATTCGGCTGGGGCCTTTGCGGCAAAAGTAAACTGATTGATTCAGGTTGTGGAGGTCAATTAAGGTGACATCATCCTTGTTATTCAAACAGCTTTTTGATCAGGACTCTGGAACCTACACCTATCTATTGGCCGATGCGGCGTCTAAAGACGCAATTCTGATTGATTCAGTTTTTGAAAAGTATGTACGTGATTTGTCCCTAATTCAGGAGCTGGGTCTGAACTTGCTGGCTTGTCTAGAAACGCATTGTCATGCCGACCATGTCACTGCTGCATGGCTATTTAAACAAGCTCTTGGTAGTGAGATTCTGGCGTCAGTCCATTCTGGTATTGAAGTTATGGATCGACAACTGGTAACCGGAGATCTTGTTAAATTTGGCAGCAAACAGCTAAGGGTTATTGAGACGCCTGGTCACACGGATGGTTGTGTCAGTTATCTGCTGGAAACTGAAGGCATGGTCTTCACAGGCGATAGTTTGTTGATACGGGGCTGTGGTCGTACCGATTTCCAACAAGGCTCCGCCAGCAAGTTATACCATTCAATTACAGAAGGTTTATTTAGCCTGCCTGACACCTGTCTGGTGTATCCCGCGCATGACTACTCAGGTAGAACTGCCAGCAGCATTGGCGAAGAAAAAGCTTTTAATCCAAGAATTGGTGGACAGGCAAACGAGAATGATTTTGTCGGCTATATGGAAAATATGCGGCTGCCACATCCTAAAAAACTTGATATAGCCGTTCCGGCAAACATAAAAGGGGGCAAGCCTGATGATAGTGCCCTGCCTAAACAGCCAGACTGGGCCCCTTTGGTCACTACCTACAGCGGCATATTGGAAATCTCGCCTCAATGGGTAGCAACTCATCAAGATGAAGTACACATACTTGATGTCAGAACAAAAATAGAAACTGATGAGGAAAGTGCACGGATAGCCGATGCCCAGTTAATTCCAATTAATGAGTTACGTGATCGCCTGGATGAAATTCCTTTAGACAAGCCAGTCGTAACCATATGCCGTTCGGGTAAACGTTCGGTATTGGCCTATTCAATTTTAAAAGAAAGTGGTAGGGATCAAGTTGCCAATATTCAGGGTGGATTATTACGTTGGCAGCGTGAAGGTCTGCCCTTAAAGTAATCATGCTGATCATTTAATTAAATTCCTCTCGCAATTCGCCAAAAAAAAGGTACCATCGAAAACCCCAGTCAAAAAATTGACACTATTAATGAGCCTATGAAGGAGCAAAAAATGAAAAGAATAATTCTGCTTTTAGTATTTACTGCATTTAGTGCAGTTGCCATTGCACAATATCCAGTCCCCCAACAAGGTCCGACCTTGGCAATGAATGGGCAAGAACGTGCCAATCTTGAATTTGTCCAGGCTTTTTGGAGAGATATCATCAATGGCGGTAATCTGGATATAGCAACACATTATATGCCGGCTGATTTCATCTCACGGAACCCTAATATACCAGCAGGTCGTGAAGCTTTCATTAACACCTTAAGAAGCAATCCTGAATTGCTACAAAATCGTGGACTAAGCACGCCAGAAGTCATTATTTCCCAGAATGAATATGTGTTTTTTATGTGGGCGAGCTTTATCGTTAATCCGATGGATGCCGCTATTATCTATAAATACAACACGATTGACCTATTCAGGCTTGAAGATGGCAAGATTGTTGAGCATTGGGATGGCGCCCATAAAGTTATAGGCACAGATGTTGGTGCTAAAAACCGGGGTGGCGGTACCTATAATACGCCAACCAATTTAACGGCGCAGGAGGAGGAAACTTTACGTATAGGTCAGATTGAGTTCAGAGACATACTGCAATTCGGGCATGCTGAACTTGCTTTGGAATACTTTGCTCCTGGCTACATGCAACATAATATGAATGTCCCGGGTGGTCTGGAAGGGTTTATGGGCTTTTTCGGTGGACGCCCTTCACAACCGCTGACCGGAGAATGGATTACTCCACCAACGCTTGAACTGGTTTCAGGAAACTACTATCTGAAGTTTGATCAGCGTTTTGAGGATGCTCCTGGCGGTGGACAAAATGTCTATTACCGTTTTGACATGGTAAGAGTAGATGATGGCTTGATTCAGGAACATTGGGATGTCGCTTTTCCCAGAGGTATCGCCAGTCCAAATGGTGGAATTACTCGTTAACAACAACGCTATGTACTCCAATATTTTGAGTACATAGCGTTTTATCTTCCCCTTCAAGCCGTTAACCATGTTCTGGCCGGCCTAAAATTCAGGAGTTTGCAATGACATCCACTTACTTTTTCCATGTATGTCGGCTTGTGCTTGTGGCACTGGTGCTGCCCCCAATTACACTATTGGCTCACGAGGGCCCGCATTCTCAGACTGTGAGTATTCCACACTTGATGGTCGAGAATTTGGATGCCTCGTTGGCCTTTTATAATAGCGTACTTGGTTTTGAGTTGACTCGTCCACTAGGAGAGCCAATGCCTAATCAAATGGCTGGTGATGGAGACGGAATGATGCGAGTAATGATTGTCAAAGCTCCTGCCAGTGATACCCAGTTTGAATTGGTTGAATGGTCGAATATTCCTACCAATCCGCAGCGCCTCAACATAGATGATCCGGGAGCCTTTATGATGGCAATTGAGGTTGTGGATATTGAAGCAATGCTGGAGGGAGCGCGCTCGCTTGGCCTTGAAATATTAACGGAAGGAGATGATTACATTGTCAGAGGTGGAGTCGATAAATATGCCATTATCAGAGATGCTGATGGCTATACTGTAGAACTGGTTGAGAGAGCCGCTGCACCTGGGCAAACAGGTATCAGCAATGTGGGCTGGTTTCTCAGCGTAGAGAATCTTGATGAAACTGTCGAGTTTTATAATCAGGCTTTTGGGTTGGAAATGGCGACACCAGGTCCGGCCAGACCAACGCCCGAATTTGTCACTTCGCTGTTTAATAATGATGAGTTAAAGACCATGCGGACGGCTCGTGGGACTTTCCCGAACACTGAATTTACCCTGAATTTTCAGGAATTTACTGGCAGAGACCGTAGAAAAGCCAGTGGCGGCGTGGAAGATCCCGGTGAAGCACTGTTACTGATATCAGTTGATAACTTTCCAATGGCTCTTGAAAAAATTGCTGAGTTCGGGGGCATTGTTGGTCTGGGGCCGATGTCTGCAGAGCTGCCTGAAGGGGTGAATTATTCATGGGGTCATGATCCAAATGGCATGTTGCTGCGAGTGTCTCCTGCTATAAATCAGTAACAAGCAAAATACTGCCTTAAATTTACTTTATAATGAAGCCCGATTATTCGAGAGAATATTGGGCTTTTTTATGTAAAATAATTGCCTGTCCCCTCAATTGATAACTACTAGGAAAATGTTGTGCAAAATCGCTTTATTGGTTCTATTCCAGTGACAGCCATCGGCTTTGGCTGTATGTCTATATCGCATGCTTATGGTCCTGCTCTTGAAAAAGAAAAAGCGCAAAAAGTGCTGCACCGAGCGCTGGACATAGGGCATACCTTCCTGGACACAGCTGCCTTGTATGGTTTTGGCGCTAATGAAGAACTGCTGGGAGAAACCCTGAGTGCCAGGAGAAATGAATACTTTTTAGCCAGTAAATGCGGGTTGTTTAAAAATAGTGAAGGCAAGCGGGCAATTGATGGACGACCTGAAGTCATTAAAAGTACCTGCGAAGATAGCTTGAGACGATTAAAGACCGATTTTATTGATTTATATTATTTACATCGTTTGGACAGGCAGGTGCCGATTGAAGAAAGTGTTGGAGCACTGTCTGATTTGGTTAAAGAAGGCAAAATAGGGCAGATAGGGCTATCAGAAGTTTCAGCAAAAACTTTACGCTTAGCGCATGCTGTGCATCCTGTAGGAGCTTTGCAAAATGAATATTCACTGCTGACCAGAAATCCTGAGATTGCTTCCTTACAGGCTTGTATAGAATTAGGTGTGGCCTTTGTGCCTTTTTCTCCGGTTAGCCGAGGCTTGTTAACTGATGCACCACCTATGCCCGGGAAGTTTCCTGCAGGTGATATTCGTCCCAATATGCCACGATTTCAAGGTAAGGCTCTTGAGCATAATTTATCCTTACTGGATCACTATTCGGTTATTGCCGAAAAGGCAGGCTGCAGCAGGGCGCAACTTGCACTTGCCTGGTTGCTGTCAAGAGGCGAGCATGTCATTCCAATTCCAGGTACAACTTCAATACCTCATATGGAGGAAAATTTTGCCGCTGGAGATGTCGTATTGGATGAAGAACTCATCAAAGAACTGGATGAGCATATTAATCAAAATACAATTATGGGCGAACGCTACAATGAGGCCGCAATGGCTGAAATTGATTCCGAAAATTTCGAGTAATTATTTTTGTATGCCTTTAACTAAGCTAGGAGGCAGTAAGCTCGACAACGCCACTGTCTTTGCCTAAAAGTAGAACATCTGCAGGCCTCAATGCAAAAAGGCCATTGGTAACAACGCCAACGATTTGATTGAGGTCGCTTTCAAGTTTTCTGGGATCAGTTATAGACATGTTGTAAACGTCGATAATGATGTTGCCGTTATCTGTTAAGACCCCTTCCCGATAAACAGGATCACCCCCCAGTTTCACGATCTGCCTTCCAACATGACTACGGGCCATTTGAATTACCTCAACGGGTAAAGGGAAGTTGCCCAGGACTTTCACAAATTTACTTTCGTCAGCAATACAAATAAATTCTTTGGCGACTGCGGCGATAATTTTTTCTCGGGTAAGCGCTGCACCTCCGCCTTTAATCAGTTGAAGATATTCATTAGCCTCGTCAGCGCCGTCGATATAAAAAGTGACCTCATCAACACTGTTTAAATCGTAAACAGGTATGCCATGCTGCTTGAGGCGTCGCGCTGTTTCTTCAGAGCTTGCAACTGTGCTCGAAACAAGGTGTTTAGCTTGAGCTAGGCATTCAATAAACAGGTTAGCAGTGGAGCCTGTGCCAACGCCAATAACACTGTCCTCATCTAGGTGTGCTTGTATCCGTTCAAATGCTGCCTTGGCTACCGCCTTTTTCAATTCATCTTGGGTCATCTATTCAGCTCAAATGTAATTCTACTAAGAGTATTGAGTCTAGCCGACTTGATTCAATCTGGCGAGTTTTCAAGGGAATAAATTAATTATAAATATCTGTTGTTTAATAATAAAAATATCTATATAGTTCAGCGTGTTGCAGTATATACCTAAAAATATATATTAAGTATTAGATGTAACCACCAGTTATTTTGGAGAAAAAAATGAGCAAGAAGCCTGACATGATAGTCGTACTTATGTTCATATTTGGTTTTGGGATTCTGATAAGTGGTGTGGCCCAAAGCGCACTACTATAATTAAATCAATGCGTTAGCCAATATAGATTGATCAGGAAATAGTAGTATAAGTTGTCTGATCTGTAATAATTTTATCCAAAGGAACGTCCCACTCGGCACGCTCAAGGCCATCTACCCTTTGACATTCATGCGCCAAGCCAATCAATGTTGGCGTGTTTTTGGAACTTGATCGCACTTTAGCTACATTTTTTAGCATAAACGCTAAGCTTTTATCATAGTAACCTTTTCCCATGCCTAGGCGATTGCCCTTCATGTCAAATGCAACCAGCGGCATAAAAATCACGTCCATATGCTCTGGGGCTAAAGCATTGTTAGGATATTCTATCGGTTCAAGTATGCCAAAATGATTTTTTTTCAAAGAAGTGCCTAAAGTGTATTCCACAAAAGCCAGGGATGTATCGCTAGGGTTAAGTACCGGCAGAAAACAGCGTTTACCAAGCTCCAGGGCCTTTTTGACGGCAGGTGCCGGATCAATTTCACCATCAAAAGCCTGATAAAAGGCTAAAGTCCCGGCTTTTTTAAAATAATCCTCTTTAAGAATATGCTTCAGAAGCCTTGATGAGGCTTGATTTTGCTGCTCAGGGCTGAAAGAACGCCGTTGCTGGCGTATTTTTCCACGAAGTTGTGAGCGCTTACTTACGCTATAAGTATTGATTTTTATTGGTTTTTCTGGGTCTGATGACTTCATGATTCTGATGTGATAATGAGACTCTCCGGAATACCGCTACCAACGGAGTCCTGAACCCAAGAGTTCAGGTGGTGACTCGTCCAACATATCAGGCTTTCCGTCTAGCGGATATGCACAACAATGCCATTAGGCAAGTCTCCGGGGTATGGTTATCGGCTCAGGGACAATATTGATTAGCTAATATCCTAGAGAGCTTGTGTCTATTATAGACATAAAATTTTATGGTGAAAGTGATATTTTTCTTATATTTCGAATTGGCGAGATGTTTGTAAAGCGGACTCTATTTTTTTCTCTAGATGACTTAAAAATTGTTTCGCTCCATTTTCAGAGTCATCTGCTTGTTGAGTATTCTGCAAAAGCTCATGGGAGATATTGAGAGCTGTCATGACAACGACTTTTTCAAAGCTCAGGGTTGATCCGTGCTTCTTAATTTTTTCCATTTGTTTGTTTAAATAAGTGGCTGACTGCCTCAAAGCATCCTCTTCATCGGGCCCACAGGCAATCTGATAATCTCTACCCATTATTTTTATGTTGATACTGTTTTTTTCAGACATACTTAATTGTCCTGTTCCAGCGATTTAAGACGCCGTAATACTTTTTCAAGGCGCACCCTAGCAAGCTGGTTTTTATCTCTTAGGGTTTTACGTTCATCTTCCCAGCCATTGACCTGATCACGTAAATTTTGATTTTCAGACTTCATGTCAGCACAAAGTTTAATAAGCTCATCAACTTTATCTTCTAAGCCACTGAAATTCGTATCACTCATCGTATTAATACTCTTAAAATTCTGACGCCTAACTATAAAACGCGGGGTGCATAGGGTCAACAGACATTTTTGAAAAAAATACAGACTAATCAGGCTGTTGTTAATAATACTTCATCTTAAACGCGAATATTTTTTTATGAGAGGGTATTATTGAACGTTTTCACAACACAAGAGATTTGAAAAGAGTGACTCCGGATTTTGACAAGGTAGCTACTTTACTAAGCAATAATAAAATTTTTAATTCAGCCTCTGAATTACACGGTATTATTTGTGGGCAGTTATGTGCTGGTGGTAAACAATTTGATGCAACATTAACAGGACACTTGCTGGGTCTTGAAAATAAGCCCAGCAAAATAATAAGTGATTTGATACTACGCTTGCAGATCAATATCCGTGAGCAACTGGAATCCGATGATTTTTCATTTCAGCTTCTTTTGCCAGATGATGAGGAGGAGCTGCCCATACGGTTACATGCTGTGAGTAACTGGTGTGAAGGCTTTATTTCAGGTTTTGGAGGGGCTTTTGCAAAAGGTGATGGTTCATTACTTGAAGAAACCCGTGAAGTACTAAAAGACTACACTGCTATTGCAAATGTTGAAGATACTGAAGAGGATGGGCTTGAAGATGGTGAGCAGGATTTTATGGAGGTGCTGGAATATATAAGGATGGCTACGTATTCAGTTTTTTTGCAAAATCAATCTGAAAACAAAAATTTTGTAACAGGTCGCAATGAAAATAACCTGCATTAAGAACAGTTAATGAGATATAGATTAAAAACATATGAGTATTAAAAAAAGTGAATTTATAAAACGTCGTAAAGATTTAATGGCACATATGGAGCCGGATAGTATTGCTATCCTGGCTTCAGCCAGAACGGCTTTGCGTAATGGCGATGCTGATTATGCATACCGGCAGAATAGTGACTTTTACTATCTAACAGGGTTTGCTGAGCCCGAGGCAGTGCTGGTTCTCATTCCCGGCAGAGAGAAAGGAGAGTGTTTGCTTTTTTGTCAGGAAAAAGATCCGATGAAGGAATTATGGAATGGTAAATTACTTGGCCCTGAAGCGGCTATTGAAACACTCGGGCTTGATGATAGTTTTCCAATAACTGACATAGATGACATTCTTCCAGGCTTAATTGAGGGGCGTGATCGAGTGTATTCTCCTATGGGGAAAGATGAGGCCTTTGACCACAAAGTGATGGAATGGGTTCGCGTTATTCGAAGTAAAGTGCGCAGTGGCGCGCACCCACCAGGAGAGTTTTTGGTGCTTGATCATTTGTTGCATGAAATGCGTTTGATTAAATCCAAAACAGAAATTGATTTAATGAAAAGGTCTGCACAGATTGCCGTAGCCGCACATAAGCGTGCTATGCAGGTATGTAAACCAGGAATGAATGAATATGAGTTAGAAGCAGAATACCTCTATGAATTTACACGTAACGGTTGTCATGCTCCAGCCTACAATTCGATTGTTGCCGGTGGCGATAACGCTTGCATTTTGCACTATATCGAAAATAACCAGAAGCTTAATGATGGTGATTTAGTGCTAATAGATGCAGGTTGTGAATACGAATACTATGCCTCAGATATAACCCGAACTTTTCCGGTTAACGGAAAGTTTAATCCAGAACAAAAAGTTGTTTATGAGCTTGTTTTGGAAGCCCAGTTGGAAGCGATAAAAACAATAAAGCCAGGTGCGCATTGGGATGAACCCCATAAGCGCACGGTAGAGGTTATCACCACTGGCCTGGTTGAGCTTGGATTGCTTGAGGGTAAGATTGAAACCTTAATTGAAGAAGGTGCGTATCGTGACTTTTATATGCACAGGGCTGGTCATTGGCTTGGCATGGATGTGCATGATGTTGGAGATTACAAGATTGAGGGTAGCTGGCGTTTATTGGAAGCAGGTATGGTAATGACGGTTGAACCTGGCATTTACATATCTTCTAATAATGACAAGGTTGATAAAAAATGGCGCGGAATTGGCATTCGGATTGAAGATGATGTTGTTGTCACCAGAAAGGGTTGTGAAATTCTCACGCAAGGACTGGCGAAAACTGTCGATGAAATAGAATCCTTTATGGCTGCTTGATATGGCAGGTAAACAACCCACACGATACGACCAATATGATGTAATTATTATTGGTGCTGGTATGGTAGGCCTTAGTCTGGCTCTTACCCTTCAAAAAATGCTGACTGAAAAAGCAGCAAGCACTTTCCCTAAAATTTTATTGCTTGAATCCAAGCCCATTCAAAGCAATCAGGCCTTACAGCCTGGTTTTGATGTGCGCTCAACAGTTTTGTCCTATGGCACCGTGGCTTATCTGAAAAAACTTGACATCTGGGACGCACTGGAGCCAGCTGCGGAGCCTATTAGTACCATTCATGTTTCAGATCAGAATCACTTTGGTAATGCCACAATAAAGGCAAAAGAAGCGGGTGTTGAGGCGCTGGGCTATGTTGTTGAGAATCAGGCAATTGGAATTGAACTCAATCGAGCATTACTAGAATCTTCAGAACAGCTGGAAGTTCTGAGTCCCGTTCAGGTGAATGATATTTCTCATCAACAACAGGCGGCCTTGCTTGAATGTCAGAGTAATAATGAGCATTTTAGCCTGCAAACCTCACTTGTCGTGTTGGCTGAAGGCGGGCGTTCAGGTTTAAGCAAGAACTTGGGTATTTATCGCAAGCAAAAAGAATATAGGCAAGTCGCTATCATTGCTAATGTGGGATTGAGTCAAGGCCATAATAATGTTGCTTATGAACGTTTTACACCTAATGGGCCTTTGGCCGTTTTACCTTTGACAAATTACAAGGAAGAGAATCGAGCTGCTTTGGTTTGGACTCAACAGGCAGATTCTTACAAGGAGATTTTTGAATTAAGTGATGAGGATTTTCTTGGCAAGTTACAGAAAGAGTTTGGGCAACGACTGGGTACAATTTTAAAGGTAGGAGAGCGCGCAGCTTTTCCGCTCAGTCTGCAGGAAGCAGAAGAGCAGATTAGGCATAATCTGGTGCTACTAGGAAATGTTGCGCACGCACTACATCCAGTAGCGGGTCAAGGCTTTAATCTTGCTTTCAGGGATATGATGCGATTGGCAGAAAATATTTCTGACTCCTTCAAACATGGAAAAAATCCTGGTGACTTTTCCCAATTACAAAAATATTTAGCTTCCACACAAGATGACCAAATGAAAACGATTGGTTTCAGTCATTACCTGACCCAATTCTTTTCAAGTAATCAGTGGGCCTTGGTGTGGTATAGAAAGTTTGGCTTGTTAAGTATAGATGTATTGCCCCCGCTAAAGCAGATTTTAAGCAGACAGGCAATGGGGATGAGTGACAGAATGGTAAAACTATGACGACAGATTTATCCGCAATATCTAATTTGCATTCTCTTCTTTTAAGCCAAGAAAAAAGTCTACTGCATGATGTGTTTTCTGAAAAAACGGAGCATTTACTGGCTGAGAAACTTTGGGAAATAGCCGTAGATGGCACTAGCCAAAGCCGAGACGAAATTTGTAATTGGCTAAGTCAAAAATCATCTGCCACACGCTGGCAGTTCAAAAATTTTAAAGTACAAAGTTTAAGTGATGAAGTTGCCCTGACTACTTATTGGGCAAAAATGGTCGCACCGACTACCTCGGAATCTAAAGGGGCCTTGCATAGCTCGATCTGGAAATTGAATAAAGCAGGAGTTTGGCAAATGGCTTTCCATCAGGCGACGCAATTAAAATAATAAACTTTCGAATATCTGAATTAATTTTTAGCCGCCGAAAGTAAATTTTAAGATATAAAAGAAGATTATAGCCAGTAGAGCACCTACAGGTATTGTCACCACCCAGGAAATAATGATTCGTTTGATAATGCCAAGATCAAGCGCTTTAGTGCCCGCCCGTGCTAATCCTACACCCAGCACAGCACCGACGAGAGTATGAGTTGTTGAAATCGGGATGCCCGTGGCTGAGGCCAGAACCACAGTCGTAGCGGCAGAGAGCTCAGCAGAAAACCCCAGCGTTGGAGTAAGGTGGGTGATTTTTTTACCAATGGTGGCCATCACTCTGTGGCCATACATCATTAAACCGGCAACGATACCAATGCCTCCTAAAAATAGAATCCAGATTGGCATGGCCGACTCCTGAGAAACCTGCCCTGAGCGCACGACAGCATTGACAGCGGCCAGAGGCCCGATTGCATTGGCCACATCATTCGAGCCGTGAGCAAAGGCCATGCTACAGGCGGTGAAAATCATTAAGGTGGCAAATATTTTCTCGATCCTGCTTAAATGTAATTCATGGTCTTCATCTATATGTGGTTCGACCTTGGTTTGCATGTATATTCCAATTACCATGACAAATAATCCAATGGCGGCTGATGCTGCCATAGATTCCAGGAAACTGGCATCCAGGCCTACATGTGTGAGGCCTTTTAAAAAAGTCACCATTGAAATCATGAAGCCAACCAGGAACATATAAATAGGGATATAGCGTCTGGCATTTAATATCGGATTGGTTGTATCAAGAATCAGAATGCAAACAGACCGATAGATAATAAAGGCGAAAATTCCCGCTATCAGTGGAGAGCTGACCCAGCTCATGACGATTGTACCGACTTTAACCCAGCTAACCGAATCAACCCCGAGACCAACGGCAGCAAAACCTACAATAGCTCCAACAATTGAGTGTGTGGTAGAGACAGGCCAGCCTTTCATTGAGGCAATCAGTAGCCATACTGCAGCCGCAAGTAGGGCAGATAACATGCCGTAAACCAGTAATTCCGGGGTGCCTGCCAATAGTGCTGGATCAACAATACCTCTTCGGATAGTCGATGTTACCTGACCGCCCGCCAAAAAAGCTCCAGTAAATTCAAATACAGCCGCAATGAGAATTGCTTGCTTTAAGGTAATAGCTCCGGAACCAACAGAAGTCCCCATGGCGTTAGCAACATCATTTGCACCAATACCCCAGGCCATAAAAAAGCCAAATAGTATGGCTAAACCGAGTAGAATGGTGCTGTATTCGCTAAGGATATCCACAAGAGCCTCTAGGGAAGGTAGTATAGATCAAGGTGAGTAATACGAATTTGATACAACATTTTTAATATTATTCTTCTATCCAACTTCTGTTTGAAGTGAGTTCATTATACATTTGACCAATCAAGAAGCTAGGGTTGGATGTCAAATGCCCAGGATAAATTTTGCTTAGCCATTAAAAAGCATCGCCATTGTTATGGCTTAAGATATACAAGCGATGCGCTTTTTTTGTTAGAGTGAATGACATCCATAAATGTTTTGTAAGTTTAAAATTTTCAGTGCAGCATCCAAGGCCTGCTAATCATCTTAACAATAGAAAAGGTTAATTTTTTTGAAAGAACAACAGCCAAAATTTTCTGAGTATGATTTAAATGAACGTTTGCTGAAAGCACTGGCAAAACTTCAACTCGAAACTTGTATGCCAATACAAGCTAAAATGTTACCTGTGGCACTGGGAGGTGCGGATATTCTAGCTAACGCTGAAACGGGGAGTGGTAAAACGATTGCCTATTTGTTGCCTGTTCTGCAAAAAATTATTCAACAGCCATCTCCGAATACGGCTACGCGTTGTTTGATTCTTGTTCCTACCAGGGAGCTAGCTTTACAAATTGATGCTGAATGTAAAGCGCTGTCTGGTTTTAGCCAAATCCATTGTTTGACCCTAATTGGAGGGCTTTCTTTTAGAGAGCAAAAAGCCTTAATTAGAAAAAACCCTGAGATCCTGATTGCAACACCGGGGCGTATTCTTGAGCACATCAATAAAGCGTCTGTGGATTTACAGGATTTAGAATTTTTAATTCTGGATGAAGCAGATCGTATGCTGGATATGGGTTTTCGGGAAGATGTCTTTTTGATTTGCGGGGCCTGTAAAAGTGAAAAACAAACATTTCTGCTATCTGCAACTTTGCAGCATGCCGGGATAGAAAAAGTTGCCGCTACATTTTTAAACAAAGCTGTTCATATAGAAGATGGAAAATACCGACAACAAGAAAATAATATTCAGCAACGTATAGTCTTAGCCGATGCAGTTGAGCATAAAAACCAACTTATCACCAAACTCTTACAGAACGAGAGCCATCAAAAAGTATTGATTTTCACCAATACCAGAACCCAGGCAATGAAATTGAATGCTTATCTGCATTATAAAAAATTTCCTGTGGATTATTTGCATGGAGAGTTAAGCCAGGAAGAAAGACAAACTGTCATGCAGCGATTTCGCAATGGCAAGACAACGATACTTGTTGCAACAGACCTTGCTGCAAGAGGTCTGGATATTGAAGATCTGGATTTGGTAATAAATTTTGATATGGCGCGATCTGGTGATGACTACCTGCACCGAATTGGAAGAACCGGGAGAGCAGGCAAATCCGGTACGGCAATTTCACTTATCAACGCAAATGATTGGAATTTAAGTCAAAGTATTTCACGGTACCTGAATATTGAGTTTGAACTTTTTGCAGTTAAGGGCTTGGAAGCTAAATTTAAAGGCAAGGTAGAAAAACGGTCCAAGAAAAATCCAATTAAAGGTGATAAAAAGAAAGCTTCCTCGGCCAACCTGCCTGATAAACCCAAGGGAATACCCAAGGCAAAACAACGTCATCGAAACAAAAAGAATGTAGGGATGCGCCGAAAGCCGTCGCAGGAAAAGTCCTTGCAACTAGAGAATGATGGTCTTCAACCATTGAAAAAAAAGCCATAGCTTCAGATCCATGATATCTTCAAAAATATTCATGTTACTAATTGATATATATATAACTAAAGATGGCCTTAAAACAGATCAAGCCAGCGGATGGAAGCAGGGCTGTTATTGGATCCCAAGAAACGGTTTTGCTTGGGCAGCCTCCAGAAGTTCTTAAAGGCTTACTAATTCATAATATTAGTCACTTTGATACTTTAGTGCTTTGTGATTCTCAGAAAAAAGATGGTTCCCTACTGAACAATCTTGAATTTCCCTTATATTTTTTCTTATTTGTTGCAAAAGGCATAGAAAAGGGACGCTTACTAAATTTAGTTGGCGAAGCTGAAGATATTTCTCGTGCGCTCAGAATATTACGCTTAACTTTGCTGGGTCCAACCAAGGCTGAACTTGATAACTGGGGAACTGAAGAAAAATTAAAAAAGGAATGGTTAGGAGCCTCAAAAAAGCTTGCCTTGAAAAATAAAAAAAATCAGGTAAGAGAGGTTGAGAGTTTTTTTAATTTTGTTCCTTTTGTGGATGATGAAGCCAAGACTTCTCATTTCACGATTAAATATTTAGGCCATGATAAATACCAGCTAAGTTATGAAAGTGAAGCTTCCATAAAAATCAATTTACAGGAGGATTCTGAAATTAATTCTCCCTATTTGATGTAGCCGGATTTTATCCCAAGGGATCTGGTCAAACTCGGGCTAGAGATACTTGGGAGCGCTTCCGGTTTTACGGCAAACGAACCTTGCACAAGTCTGGCCTTGTGCTACAACGGTGATTACATTTTAATTGATTCACTGCCTTATCTTGATAAGCACCTGTTTGCTCGTGGCATTTCTAAAAACCAGATTTCTACAGTGTTTTTGACGCATTTACATGATGGTCATTGTGCTCTATTTTCCCTGTTACTCATGCCTCGCAAGGTGAATATTATTAGCACCAGAGAAATCTATGAAATGGCAATGGATAAACTAAGTTGTAATTTAAACTGGGATATCCATGTGGTGAAAAGTTTTTTTGAATTTACTGAAGTCGTACCAGATGAAAGCATAAATTATTATGGTCTGGAAATAAAAACCCATACAACTGTGCATAGCATACCTACCATAGGTGCAACATTTTCAACCACTTACAAAGGTCTGACCAGAAGAATATGTGTGATAGGCGATAACCATGGAATGAGCGCTGTTAGGGAAATGGTTGAAGAAGGTATCGTCAGTGTAGAAACTTTTAATAAATTACAGACTATTTTTACTACCCGTTTTGATCTTTTGCTCGCTGATGGCGGTGCTGGCGCAATCCATGGTGATTCTGCAGATGCCTTAAAGTCTGATTCCGACCGAGTTGTTTTTGTACATGTTGAGCATTTATCAAACAGATTCAATACAACTTTTTCTCTGGCCAGTTCTGGCAAGCGCTATACAGTCATGGATGGCGATAGCAGTATTTATACATCATTAATGAATCATTATTTATCAGTGTGGCTGGGAGAACCCTTGTCAAATCGTTGGGGTCGCAGCATTCTTGCCGAAGAAGAAGTCAGACGCTATAACAAAGGAGATGTCATTATGGTGCAAGGCGCGCAAAGCCGAGGCACTGTATTTTTGATATTAACCGGATACTGTGAAGTTGTCGTTTCTAATGAAGGCGAGCTGGAATCAATTGCGACCCTCCAGGCAAGCGAAGTCATCAGAGAGATGGCAATTATCAACGGTGCAAGAAAACGTAATGCCAGTGTTGTTGCCAGTTCGCCCGTTTCAGTCTGTGTTTTTTCTGAGAAAACTTTTGATGCTTTCATTAGTAGCGAAGGACACAGAGAAAAAATATTGAAACGTTGGCAATTACGTCAACAGATACATCAGTTACCACAATTTCATGGGCTTATTTCAACAGTGCTTGAACGAGTTGCATATATTGCTGAGTTTGAGCCTTTAAAGGCTGGCATGTTGCTGTCGATCAATGAATCCTATTGGTATCTATTGGCCTCGGGAAAAGCGGTTTTTAATGGACTGGAGAATCTGGAAGTAGGAGCAGAGCTTGGCTATTGCCCGTTTATGGAGCCTAAAACAGGAAAATTAAGAGCCCTAGAGGACAGCCAGCTATTTAAAATACCAAAAGACAAAATTGAGCAGTTTATATTTGAAGTCCCTCAATTTTCATACTTAATCAGAAAATATCGAATAGAGACTGATGTTTCTGAGATAAACTGGTTGAGGGGGAAGGTGTATATCCAGTGAAGAGTATCTTTACCAAAGCTTAACATCTTCATGTTAATCTCCAGTGATCCTGATTAATATTCGGATATTAAGAGATATCAGCTATGAAGAGTAAAAAAATTGTCATTATTGAAGATGAACCAGATATTCTCGAGGTGCTCAGCTACAACCTGAAAAGAGAAGGCTTTGTAGTGTTGGCTGCACTAGACGGCGATACAGGGCTTGCCATGGTTAAGCATGAAAAACCCGACCTGGTACTCTTAGATTTAATGTTGCCAGGGATGGATGGTGTTGAAATTTGTTCCAGTATTAAAAATGATACTGAACTTCACAATACACTAATTATAATGGTGACTGCTAAGGGCGAAGAAAGCGATGTAGTGCTTGGTCTTGGAGTTGGGGCTGATGACTATGTTGCCAAGCCATTCAGTCCTAAAGAATTGGTAGCGAGGGTTAAAGCGGTTTTAAGACGCGGAACACTGCTTGATCTTAATCCTGAAAAGGAAAAAATTGAATATGGCGATCTTTGCATAGATACGCAAAAGTATGAAGTTCTTGTAAAAGGGCAGGAAGTTAAACTTACGGCGACAGAATTTAGGATTCTGCACTATCTGGCCAGCCATTCGGGCAGGGTTTTTTCAAGGGAACAATTATTAAATAAGGCCTTGGGCGATGCCAGCGTTGTGGTAGATAGAAATATTGATGTGCATATCAGGGGAATACGTAAAAAATTGGCTATTGAGCCACCTTTGATTGAAACTATTCGAGGAATTGGCTATCGCTTTAAAGATTAAATATGCGCTTTAACTCTTCCTTCTTTTTTCGACTGTTCTTGGCCTATTCATTTCTATGTGTGGGAATTATTGGAATTTATGCTGTGATGCAAAATCGCAGTATCCAATTGGAAATTACCGATAGAGTAGAAAAAGAATTAACTATGCAGACTAGGATTCTCATAGAAAATATACGAAGCTCACTGATCACTTTGGATCAAACTCAAATAGCCAATCAAGTTAGGCAATTAAGGTTAGCGAGCAATAATCGCTTTACAGTCATCAGCCCCCAGGGGATTGTTATTGCGGACTCACATCAGGATGCGAGTCAAATGGCCAATCATTTAAGAAGACCTGAAATCCAAAATGCGATTCAAAGTGGTAGGGGGCAAATATCCAGGTATAGCCAGACCATAGAAGAAAATCTGCTTTATTATGCCCAACCTGTGTTCCTGGAAGGGATGCTTCTTGGCATAGTGCGTTCTGCTTATTTTACTGATCAGATTAATGATGAAATCTCATCGAAAATAAGGAAAAACATCTTCGATGCTCTAATAGTTGCTTTCTTGGGTGTGGTATTAATTGCTATGACCGCCTTTTTGCAGGCCAGTTCTGCGGAGAAATTGGCGTTAATTGCATCAGATATTTCTGCAGGAAATTTTAGAGGCAGAGTCCCTGAAAAAAATGCACTGGGCTTAAAAAAACTGGCTGAAGTAATTAATCAGTTGGCCAGAAATTCCGCTGCAAACATTTCCGATATTACAGCTGATCGAAATCGTCTGGCAGCGATATTTGCCGGGATGGTTGAAGGTGTTATTGACGTTGATCAGGAACAAAGAATCCTACATATAAATGAAGCGGCCTCTAAATTGCTTGGTGTGAATAGTTTGGAAAGCACTGGAAAGCCAATATGGGAAGAGGTAAGAAATAATGAAATCACTCAAGCCCTGGATGAAGCAATGAAAACCAGATCATTCGTTAAGTCTCAAATAGATCTTAATTCGTCTAAATCCCCAAATAATGGGCGTGCTGTGATTGATATTTATGCTGCATCATTAAGTGATGATTTAGGTAAGCCCATTGGAGCAGTGGTTGTTTTGCATGATATTAGTGAGCTCAAAAGTCTGGAAAGGATTAGAACAGATTTTGTAGCAAATGCATCACATGAATTAAAAACGCCTATCACTGCGATTCGAGGTCTTTCAGAAAGTGTCATTGATGATGAAAATATTGACCGTGAAACAATTTTAAAGTTTGTTAATCGTATCCATTCTCAAAGCATAAGGTTGTCACAATTAGTGGGAGATTTGATGGCCTTGTCACGTCTAGAAGTAGATCTGGAAGAGAAGCAGTTTTCACTTATCAATATGAATTTTCTGCTTAAAAATTCTGTGAAATCAGTAAAAGTAGCCGTTGAACAAAAAAATCAGAAATTGCTAGTTAATATTGCTGAGGACAACATATACGTTACTGGTGACAGGCAAAATTTAAGTCAACTAATTGATAACCTTATTGATAATGCAATTAAATATACTCCCGAGAATGGCGTAATCACCATTAATTTAAGTGCTGATGATACAGAAATGTTGTTGTCAGTGAGTGACACCGGTATAGGAATTAGTCCCCAGTACCAACAGCGTATTTTTGAGCGCTTTTATCGTGTCGATAAAGCCAGATCACAAAGCCTGGGAGGAACTGGCTTAGGCCTCTCAATTGTAAAAAATATAGCTGAGAAACACCTCGGAGATATACAACTGGTTAGTCAGCAAGGCAGGGGATCAACATTCAGTTATCGTATGCCTTTAGCTCGTAGTATCAAATCTGATTCATAGTATTGTTGGCCTTAATAATCCTCAGTAATATTTTCAGAAACTAAACCGCTTAGTTTGATTGTCTCTTTGAAAGTTTTATTCATTACGCACGATAATTCAATGGTGTTCCATTATGAATAAGGCAACATAAGGTGAGATTTTTTTCATCAACCTAAAAAAATTTATCTATTCTTTATCTAATCTTAATAGTGCTTTGGAAAAATGCGCGAGTAATTTAATTTTACTCATTCAAACTATGGAGCACACTTCATGAAACAATATTTTGCGCCGCTAAAATTAAAACAATTACTATTAGCCGCCATCTTGGCTCAAACTGCTGCCAGTGCAAATGCAGCAGAACAGGAGTTGCTGGATATATTGCTCCAGAATGGTGTGATAACCCAGGCTCAGTATGATGGATTAATTGAGCAGGAAACAATTAGCAGCTCCGATATTATGGGTCAGTCTGCTAATCAATTCGTGATAGAGCAGGCAGTAGCAGCTGAAGTTGCAGAACAAATTGAGCAGGAATTTCCTGTGACGGCAAGCCGGGGTAGCAGTGGATTTCGTCTTGAAACTCGAGATGGCAACTGGCAAACAAACCTCCAATGGCGTGCTCAAATGCGTTTCACTACACCTTATCGTTCAGATCCAAGACAGATTTCTGACCTGAATAGTGAAAATCAATTAAACTTTGAAGCACGTCGCCTGCGGATGAAAATCGGTGGTCACGGTCTGCAGCCATGGTTGCAGTATTATTTTGAGGTTGATCTTCAACCATCCAGAGATGTCGATGATAGTAGCTCTTCAGCAAGCGCAAGAGTCATTGACTATCGTATTGATATTGCAAAATGGGACTGGTTAGGTGTTCGCATTGGTCAATGGAAGATTGATCTTAACCGTGAGCGTGTTGACTCATCAGGAAGACAGCAATTCGTTGAACGTTCCATCGCCAATCGAGTATTTACAATGGATAGGCAGCTTGGTGTGCAGGTAAGGGGGCACTTGTTTCAGGACACTCCTGCAGACATGAGATATTACGCTGGTGTTTTCAATGGTGAGGGCCGTGCGGTAAACAACACTGATAATGATTTAATGTATATGGCTCGCTTGCAATGGAATTTTATGGGTCGAGACCTTTCCTGGCGCCAAACTGACGTTGAGTATACTGAGCTACCCACTGGTAGTTTAGCTATTGCGGGCTTCACCAACACAGGCAGCTGTACACGTTGGTCTTCATCAGGCTGTGGTAATCTGGATGGTTTCGTCAGCCCTGCTACTGCGACCCCCGGTCAATATGAGATTGAGCAGCTTGTACAAGAATTTGCCTTTAAATATCGTGGCTTCTCCGCTCAGCAAGAATTTCATCACAAAGAAATCACCGATAATTCTGATGGAAGTACGCATACATTAACCGGCGGTTATATTCAGGCGGGAAACTTTTTCCACAACCAGTTCCCTGCGGTACCTGCCCCACTTGAGCTAGCAGTGCGATATGCGTTTGTTGATGAGCCTAATAAGAATAACAGGGCTCTGGAGAATCAACGCAGAGAATTTACGCTTGGTGCAAACTGGTTCTTCAATGGACATGATAACAAAGTGACCTTGGATTTCTCACGATTGAGCATAGACGACAGATTATTGCTTGAGGAAGACTCAGATAACCGCCTGCGTCTGCAGTGGGACGTGCAATTCTAAGTGGATGCTTAATTGGGTTTGTTGCATAGATTACTATAAAGAGAATAAAGGATTATTCTCTTTATAGATTCTTAACAAAGCTCTGAAACAATACCCCTAGATTTTTATTGGATAACTAGTTTATTAATTCTTGCCAGGAGTATTTTATGAACAACTGTGCTCAATCATCCGCTTTAAAATATATATGGGCAGCTTCTGTGCTGGTAATCGGCTTAAGTGCCTGTTCTGGCGACAATCAGGAAGCCGGTTCAAATGATCCTAACCGCTTATCCGGGGTAGTCAGCTTGGATGGGTCAAGTACAGTATTTCCTGTCAGTGAAGCTGTTGCCGAAGAATTTTTAGCTATTCACCCAGGCGTCAGAGTGACAGTAGGGGTTTCAGGGACTGGTGGGGGTTTTCAAAAATTTTCAGCGGGCGAAATTGATATCAGTGACGCATCTCGAGTTATCAAGGATTCAGAAGCCGAGGCAGCCAGGGCAAACGGCATTGATTTTATGGAAATACCGGTAGCTTTTGATGGATTGTCAGTTATTGTTAATAATGAAAACACCTGGGTCGATTATCTGACAATTGACGAGTTGAACATGATATGGGCTCCAGGCAGTGCAGTAGATTCTTGGAATGATGTCCGCCCAGAATGGCCCGATCAGCCGTTGAGACTTTATGGGCCAGGAACAGACTCCGGGACATTCGATTATTTTACAGAAGTGGTGAATGGGGAGTCCGGTGCTTCAAGGCCTGATTATACGGCAAGCGAAGATGATAATGTTCTGGTGCAGGGTATCAGTGGTGATGTGAATTCATTGGGATTCTTCGGTTATGCTTATTATGTTGCTAATGAATCTATTTTGAAGCTTGTACCAATTGATGGGGGCGAAGGTCCGGTTAGTCCTTCAGCAACCACAATTAATGATGGCTCTTATAGTCCTTTATCTCGTCCAATTTTTATTTATCTCAGTCAGCCCAGTGCTCAAAGAAATGAAGTGAGAGCCTTCGTGGAATTTTATCTGGACCAGGCTCCGGTGTTGGCTGCAGAAGTGGGCTATGTAGCGATGCCGCCAGAAGAGTATCAAGCATCTCGAGATGCTTTGGTATCTTTTTAATTAAACCAAGTTTAAAAGAGAAAAATAAGCATAGCTCATAGAAACTTTTTAGAGCTATGCTTATATTTCTGTTTAGAGCGAACATGTTAGAATCGCTCTCAAAAATTACTTAAAGCAAGACTATCAGGAAGTATTAGAATGGCCGAGGCAGCCTCTCAGTCAATACACAAAGCAGGTAGGCATCTTGGAGAGTCCTGTATTGTTAGCTGGCTTGTAATTTGCGCGGCTGTTTCTGTTATCACTACTGTCGCCATCATCATATTACTGTTTAAAGAATCATTTGTATTCTTTGAGAATGTCAGCCCCGCTGAATTTTTCTTTGGGACCAGATGGGTGCCAATATTGCAGCCAAGCTCTTATGGCGTCCTACCCTTGCTTTGGGGAACTCTTCAGGTAACTATTGGTGCAGCTATAGTAGCTATCCCATTGGGTTTGGCTTGTGCAATTTATTTAAGCGAATATGCTTCTCCTAAAATGCGCTCATACGTTAAGCCTGTTTTGGAGTTGCTGGCTGGTATTCCAACCGTTGTTTATGGTTATTTCGCCTTAACCTTTGTGACCCCGCTGTTGCGTAGTATTTTTCCTGAAGTTCAGGTGTTTAATGCACTCAGTGCCGCCATTGTGGTAGGCATTATGATCCTGCCAATGATTGCAACTTTAAGTGATAACGCACTTAGATCTGTTCCGGATAGCTTACGCCAGGGTGCCTATGCACTCGGCGCAACCTCGTATGAAGTGACAACAAAGGTAGTAGTCCCTGCAGGCTTGTCTGGAGTTATGGCTTCATTTTTATTGGCAATATCAAGGGCAATTGGAGAAACGATGGCAGTTGCCATAGCTGCTGGTCAGACACCCAATCTTACCTTGAGTATGTTTGAGAGTATTCAGACAATGACGGCCTACATAGTTCAGGTCAGTCTTGGTGATACCCCAACCGGAGAGATCGCATATCAAACGCTTTTTGCTGTTGGAGCCCTGCTTTTTACTATAACTCTTGTGATTAATATAATTTCTCAACTGGTGCTAAACAGATTCAGAGAGGTATATGACTAATGTCTTTAATCTCTGAAAAAAACAAAAATAATCTTAGAAAAAGGCAAAGAAAGTCGCTTTATTTTGCTCGCCTGTGTGCCATCGTCACCTGGTCAAGCGTGTTCCTGTTGGGCGTCTTGCTGTATCAGGTGTCTGTTGATGGACTTGACTGGATAGACTGGCAATTTATTAGCAGTTTCCCTTCACGCTTCCCTGAAAGGGCGGGGATTAAATCGGCATTAGTTGGCACTTTATGGCTGATAGGATTAGTAGCGGTTATCTCAATTCCGATAGGTGTTTCTTCCGCCCTTTACCTGGAGGAGTTTGCCAAACCAGGAAAAATAAATAAATTCATCGAAGTAAATATTTCAAATCTTGCAGGTGTTCCTTCCATTGTATACGGCATATTGGGCCTGGCAATCTTCGTGCGTTATTTTGCACTTGAAAGATCATTATTATCTGGAGCTCTGACAATGAGTCTGCTGATTTTGCCGGTTATTATAATTGCCAGTCGCGAGGCTATCAGGACGGTGCCTATGAGCATTAGACATGCTGCCTATTCATTAGGCGCCACTCGATGGCAGACAGCCTGGGCACATGTTCTCCCAGCATCCTTTCCGGGAATCATGACGGGGGTGATTCTGGCATTATCTCGTGCTATTGGCGAAACAGCTCCTCTAATAATGATAGGGGCACTGACCTTTGTGGCCTTCTTGCCGGCTGGTCCCATGGATTCGTTTACAGCAATGCCTATTCAAATTTATAACTGGATATCTCGCCCTCAACAGGAGTTTCATGAGCTTGCAGCAGCAGGAATCATTGTTTTGCTGGCTGCGTTATTAATTATGAATGCAACTGCAATATATATCCGTAATAAAACAGAACGGAGATTCAAGTAATGTCTGAACCCTCAGCTGCCGCGGTCTCAACAGTAATAAATGAGACAAACAAGACTAAATCCGATATTGCACTGAATCTGAACGAAGTCAGTATTCTTTATTCGGGGAACCCTGCAGTAAAAAAAGTTTCTTGTCAGTTTTTAAGAAATAAAATCACATCGATCATTGGGCCTTCTGGTTGTGGAAAGAGCACATTATTGCGCTCACTCAACCGCATGAATGATTTTATACATGGCGTAACAATAGAAGGTAAAATCACCTTTGCTTCAGAAGATCTTTATGGGGCTGAAGTAGATCCTGTAGAAGTAAGACGTCGGATAGGTATGGTCTTCCAAAAGCCTAACCCCTTTCCAAAGTCCATTTATAATAATATTGCCTGGGCTCCAGGTATCAATGATTATGAAGGCTCAAAAGACGAATTGGTTGAACGCTCTTTAAAGCAGGCAGCCTTATGGGATGAAGTAAAAGATCGTTTACATGATTCAGCATTGAATTTATCAGGTGGGCAGCAGCAAAGATTGTGTATCGCTCGGGCCTTGGCTATGGAGCCGGAAATCCTGTTAATGGATGAACCTTGTTCGGCTCTGGATCCAATCTCAACTTCACATATTGAAGATTTGCTATTTGAACTGAAAACACGATATACAATTATTATTGTGACGCATAACATGCAACAGGCTTCTCGCATTTCAGATTACACAGCATTTATGGAAATGGGGCATTTGGTAGAGTTTGGTGAAACTGATAGGGTATTTACCAAACCCATGGCGAAACGTACTGAGGAATATGTGACTGGTCGTTTCGGTTAATTATAAACAAGAGTAAATTATAAATTATGTCTCTACATTTTCAGCGTGATCTCGATAAGCTTAAAAAGGAAATTTTACTAATAGGTGGTTTAGTAGAAGAAGCCATTAATAATTCCATTCGCGCTCTGAAGAACCGTGATGCAGAGCTGGCTCAGGCAGTGATTGATAAGGAATATATTATTGATGAAAAGGAAGTTCATATTGAAGAAGAATGTTTGAAAGTACTGGCATTACACCAACCTGTTGCCACCGATTTAAGATTTGTCGTAGTTATTCTGAAAGTTAATAACGACCTTGAACGCATGGGAGATTTTGCTTCCAATATCGCTCAAAGGGCGCTCTTTTTATCGGAACATGATCCATTGCCAGACTTGCTGGAATTTATTGATGAATTACCCAAACTGGTTCAAAAAATGGTTCGTGAAACTCTGGATGCGCTCGTTAAAATGAACGCGGAACTTGCTCAGAAAGTTATATTAGCTGACGATGAAATCGATAATATTAATCGCTTAATGCATAAAAAAGTTAATGAAACAATCCTGAAAGACAGCACTAACGCAGAAAGAGCCATTAGCTTGCTGTCTACTTCACGTTATCTTGAACGTATTGCTGATTTAAGCACCAATATTGCTGAAGATGTAATTTTCATGGTTGAGGGCAAAGTCGTCAGGCATGAGCTGGATCATGATTAATCGAATTAAGTCACTATTTGATTGACATCTTAATGAGAATGATTATCATCTTTATCTGTTTAGATTAATCATTCATCAGAGATTCCCATGTTTAAGCAAATCTGCACACTAGCTTGCATATTGAGCCTTGTTGGCTGTTCTACCGGTCGCCAGGATAGTGTATCCCATAGCGCTATTCTGGAAACCTATATTGCTATCGCTCAAGCAGCCTATGAAGACTCATTAATTTCAGCCCGTGTCCTAGAAGATGCAATTGATGCTTTCCTGGCTGAACCCAATCAAACCACACTGACCTATGCCAGAAATGCTTGGGTGGCAGCACGTGTTCCTTATCTTCAAACAGAAGCATTTCGATTTGGTAATCCCGTAGTAGACGAATGGGAAGGCAGAGTAAATTCGTGGCCGCTGGACGAGGGCCTGATTGATTATACTGCTGCCTTCTATGGGCAGGATTCCGATAACAATTATTTTTATACAGCCAATATCATTGCTAATGAGTTAATAGACATAGGCGGTATTAGTGTTGATGCTGCACAGATAACCCCACAACTTCTCGCTGAGACTTTGCATTTAATCGATGGTGTGGAGTCAAATGTGGCGACTGGCTATCACGCTATTGAATTCTTGCTTTGGGGGCAGGACTTGAATGGGACCAATCCTGGTGCAGGCAACCGTCCGGCAAGTGATTATTCTTTAAGTGACTGTTCAAACAGGAACTGCGACCGCCGACGGGATTATTTAAAAGCCGTTACCGGTTTATTGGTTTCAGACCTCGAAGAGATGGTCTATAACTGGCAACCTGGTGGTGCTGCCTATGTGGATTTAATGCAAAAAGGATCTGAAGGCGGACTGGCAACTATTCTCACTGGCATGGGTAGCCTGGCTTATGGAGAGTTAGCTGGAGAAAGAATAAGGCTTGGGTTGCTATTAAACGACCCAGAAGAAGAGCACGATTGCTTCTCTGATAACACGCATAACTCCCATTATTACGATGCTTTAGGCATCAAGAATGTGTACATGGGTAGCTATGAAAGAATTAATGGCAACCTCGTCCAAGGTCCTTCCCTGGCCAGATTGATGGAGCTGGAAGCGCCCGATCTTGCCGCTGTAATGTTAGCCAGAATTGAAAGTACAGAATTGGCAATGGATGCATTATTAGTTGAAGCGGCTAAAGGCAATACTTTTGACGTATTGATTGCGAGCAATAATGTGGCTGGTGAAGAGGTGGTTTCAAGAGTCGTTGATTCTCTAATGGAGGAAACCAGAACCATTGAAGATATTATCAGGGCATTAAATCTTCAAAATGTCAGTATTTCAGGCTCAGAAAGCTTAGGGGATTTATAGGCTGGTAGTAAAAGCTGCAACTAAATTTTATCTTTTAATTGCAATGTTAAAAACTCATTATGAAGTTACATTTATTCATTATTTTACTGTCTTGGTGCATAGGCAGCTCCTCTGTTGCTCAAGACAATCCTTTTGCAATATCTGAAGCTGGGCTTGATTACTTAACTGGGCAAGCGCTGTTTGAAAAAATCTGGGTTACTGCTCCTTCTTCAACAAGAGCCAGTGATGGTTTAGGCCCACTATACAATGCACGCTCATGTGCTGAGTGTCATTTTCAAGCGGGTAAAGGCAAGTTACCTGCTGCATTAACTTTACGCATCAATAGTGATTTTCTGGGGCAGCAAATTCAAAGCAGCGCTATTGCAGGTTTGCCTGCTGAAGCGCAGGTTGAGCTTAGTTATACAAGTATTGTTGAAACATTGTCTGATTCGACAGAAGTTATCCTAAAAAAGCCACATTATGTCCTTAACTATATACAAACAGAAACAGGGCGACCCGAGAGAAGACAAACAGAAATAGAAGAACTTTCCCCTAGATTTGCACCAGCCTTGTTTGGTATGGGTTTATTAGAGGTGATTCCGTTACAAGAGTTGCTAGATAAAGAAGATCCAAAAGATCATGATAATGATGGAATTTCAGGACGGGCAGGCCCTGGCCGTTTTGGCTGGAAAGCAGACGTCATTAATTTGGAGCAGCAGACCGGCAAGGCCTTAAGTTTGGATATCGGAATTAGTTCAGAATTATTCCCCAATCCATTTGGAGACTGCACACAGTTGCAAGACTATTGTTTATCTCGACCGAATGGCGCCTCCAGGGAGGATCAGAATTTGGAAATCGGTCCTCCAGGATTTGCCACCTTATTATATTTTATAAGAAACATCCCTTTACCTGTGGTTAACGTAAATAATATGAATACTTCTGGTAAAGAGATATTTGAAAATATTGGCTGCCAGCACTGTCATCAAATTGGCTATATGCAGGGAGCGATCAACCCTTATACAGATTTGCTGTTACACGATATGGGAGATGCCCTGGCTGATAGCTTTGATAATGAATTATCCCGGGAATGGAGAACCCCGCCTTTGTGGGGACTTTCAAGCTACCAGGAAAATGATGAGCAGTACTATTTACATGATGGAAGAGCAACAAACCTGCTGGAAGCCATTTTATGGCATGGAGGAGAAGCTGAAGCTGCCAAACTGGCTTTTAAGTCTTTATCTCGATCTGCCAGGCAAGATTTAATCAATTTTTTACAAAGCATATAATGTTACCTATGAATAAATATATCTTGAAAATTACCAAGCTTATTTTAATTTTAATAGCCAGCCCTTTAGTACATGGGCAGAATCTGATCACACGCGATGAAGATTGGACAGCAATTAATATTGCCGTGACAGATGAGCTTATTATTCCGGCTTATCAAAATATGGAATCAAAATCAGTAGAACTCCTGTCCTCTGCTGAAAGATTTTGTTCTGATTTAAGTGACTTAAATTTGGATAACTTAAAGAACGGCTATCAAGCATCCATGCTTGCTTGGCAGGGAATCCAGCATATTCAATTTGGGCCAATTACTTATTTCAACTGGAATTACCGGATGCAATATTGGCCAGATGAACGTGGAGCCAGTGGTCGCCAACTGGATGCATTACTTGCATCGCAAGATGAAGCAATACTCTCCAGTAGCGCATTTCCAAGACAGAGTGTAGGCGTGCAAGGTTTGCCGGCGTTAGAAAGGGTTCTTTATGATGATAATGCTATCAATGAGTTTCGAAGTGAACCGTATTTGTGTTTGCTCACAGAAACCATCGCCAGCAATATTAATGAGATAAGCGCCGGAGTAACGCAACGCTGGCAGGATGAATTCAGGGCGCTTGTTTTAGATCCTGTTACAGGAGGACTTTATGAAGATGCCGAAGATTTGAGCATTGATTTTTTGAAGGCGCTACAAGAAGGCATAGCAAAAATAAGAGATCTAAAGCTGGCGCCAGCGCTTGGAGAGTCTTTTGACAGCGCCAGAATCCGTTCAGCTGAATCTTGGCGGTCTGAAAGTTCTCTGGCTAATATTAAAAATAATCTGGATAGTTTGGCCTTATTATTTTCTGCCTATAGTCCTGCATTTCATGAAGAAGATGCAGCGGTGATAAATCAGGGATTTGGCGATATAATGGAGGCACTTTCCAGTCTGCCAGCTTCATTAGAGCTAGCGTTGATAAATGAAATGCAATACGTCCAGTTACAAGCCTTGCATGCACAAATTGATGCACTACATGAGTCGCTTGAAACAGCTTTAAAGAATACTGATTTATATCTTGGTTTTAACAGTCTGGATGGAGACTAGTATGTCTTCATCAAGTATTCAAAACATACCCAGGCGTTCTTTTTTAAGTCTAACTGTAGCGCTTGCATTGAACTCATCTTTTGCACTAGGTAAAGATGGAGTTAATCCGGTTTTTCTTAGTGCGGCTACTAACAGTGATAATACGCACTGGTTAAAAGCCTTTACCATTAAAAATAATCAACTTGCTGAGCTATACAGTCATCAATTACAGGCTCGAGCACATGCAGTTGCCTTAAGTAGTAATACAGATTTTTTTGCTGTAATCGCGCGCCGGCCAGGCAGGTTTATGCTTATTGGTGATACTGTAAGCGGAAAAATTCTGCAAGAAATCGAAGCAACAGAAGGCAGACATTTTTATGGGCATGGGGTGTTTGCGAATGATGACGAATTTTTCTATACAACAGAAAGCGACTATGAGGATATGCAAGGCGATAGTGGTCGAATTGGTGTCTGGAAGATTCATAAACCATTAAACGGCATAGTCCTTGAACGTGTTAATGAGTTCCCCACTTATGGTGTTGGGCCGCATGAACTACTTATGATGCCTGACCAACAAACATTGGTTGTGGCAAATGGAGGGATTCGTACTCATCCTGACTCAGAGCGTGAAATACTCAATGTTGACTCTATGCAACCTTCCCTGGTTTATATAAACCGATTCACAGGTGAGCTCCTGGAACAAAAGCGTTTGCCGGCTGAATTTCACCAGGCCAGTATTCGGCATTTAGATATCAATGTACAAGGGCAGGTAGCAATGTCCATGCAATTTGAAGGTGAGCCTTTTTTGGGTGTTCCCTTATTGGCAACCCATCAGCGTGGTGAGGCTATTCTCCAGATGCTTGCACCAGAGCAGGTTCAGTCCAAACTTGCTCAATATGTTGGTTCAATTCGTTACGATACAAGTGGTCACTTTCTCGTAGCCTCATGCCCACGTGCCAATGTTCTAACGTTTTGGGATGCACAAAGTGGCGAGTTTTTAAATCAAGTTCGTGCCAGAGATGCCTGTGGTGTTTGTGCTTACAAAGATGGATTTCTATACAGTGCCGGAACCGGGCAGATTAGATATTATGATTTAACTCATCAAGCCATTACCAATTTTACACTAGGTGAAGATTTCACTACTGGTCTATTTTGGGATAACCATTTAACGGCGGTTTAGGTGTCCAAATTCTTGAAATATTTTCTAATGTTTTTTCTATTGGTCGGATTGACAGGCAATATACTGGCAGCCGATGAGGCCGATTTACATTTAGAAAAAATGACTGATCTTGGAGCTGCTTTATTTTTCGATGTGAATCTTTCTCAAGCCCGTACACAAAGTTGTGCTACTTGTCATGATCCAGCCAGGGCATTTACAGATTACCGTGACAGCGGAGTCTCAGCAGCAGCTTCATTAGGTGGAGATTTACTTTCATTAGGAGATAGGAATGCACCAACAATTTCCTATGCAGCATTAACCCCGGAGTTTCATATTAATGCCGAAGGTGAATTCGAAGGGGGTATGTTTTTGGATGGGCGTGAGGCCAATCTAGCAGGCCAAGCTGGCGGTCCACCTTTGAACCCCATAGAAATGGCTTTCCCTAGTAAAGAGGCAGTCATTGCACGTCTGCTAGAAAGTCAAACATATGAAAGCGCCTTTAAGAGCCTCTTTGGGGAGGAAATTTTTGCTGATGTTGATGCTGCATATAAGGCGATGACGGAAAGCATAGCTGCTTTCGAAAAGACTGAATTTTTTTCTCCTTTTGACTCCAAGTACGATCGTTACCTGCGTGGAGAATATGAACTAAGCAGGGAAGAAGAGCTAGGAATGACTTTGTTTTTTTCAGAACAATTTACTAATTGTAATCAATGTCATCAACTCAATACTTTGCCAGGCTCAGAGAGAGAAACTTTCACCAACTATCTGTTTCACAATATTGGTACTCCGGTTAATAAGGTCTTACGTGAAGCAAATGGCCTAGGCGCAGAATATATCGACAATGGCTTACTGGAAAATCCCCAGGTTAATGATCCAGCTCAGGCTGGAAAATTTAAAGTACCGACTTTAAGAAATGTCGCTATTACTGCCCCATATATGCATAATGGCGTTTTTCAGGATTTGAAGACTGTCGTTTTGTTCTATAATAAATTCAATACCAGAAACGATTCAGCTCAAATTAATCCTGAGACAGGAGACGTTTGGGGTGAACCAGAAGTTGCAGAAAATATTTCTATTACTGAATTAGAATCTGCACCAGCCTTGGATGAAAGAAGAATAAACGCCTTGGTAGCTTTTATGCGATTATTAACGGATAGGCGTTATGAACCCCTCATTGAATAAGAAAATTAAATCACAGTAAGATGTTTACTCATGAAATTTGTTGATACCGAAATAAGCGCTCGCCTGGAAAATCAACTCAATGGAATTCTTGGCAGATATTGCACTCTGGTGGGCATTAATGAAGAAGCTTTGTCATCCACTCGTGTGTTTTTTGATATTTATAATATTGAAGGGAATCGATTAAGCGGCAGCAGTAATGGCGACCATATTTTGCAAAATATCTTTAAGGGTGAAACCGGAAAAATATTTACTAAAGCTATCGAATATCGGCCATTTCAGGATGCGGAATTAATAACCATGATCCAGTCTCTGGTCAGCGCTGATATTCCTCCCGCAGACTTTAAATATACTTCCAGGGGTGATCATTTCGCTTTTTCAAAACCTAGTGATAGTGAAAAGGCCGCTGACAATATCCGTATAGCTCATGATAAATATGCTTATTTTTTAAAATTGCTGACGGTTATAGAAAATGTGATTGAAAAACATGGTGAGCTTTTTAAAAAATGGAGTGGTTTGAACGACATTGAAAAGGTTGCCAATAATATTAAAGCATTGGATGAAATCGTTCAAAATTTAGCCATGGAACCGGACGGGTCAGATACTATTAAAACCTCAGGCCTCACGCTAGATGACCTTGGCATGCTGGTAACACTTGAGCCTAAAGTTGCAAAAGAAGCCGGTATTACAAAAACTGAAATAAAAACCCATTGCCATTTGCCAGGCAATGCAGCAGCTGAATATATTCAAAGTTGTGGCTTGCAAAAATATGCGCAGGAAGCATTAGTAGTTGCACAGTTAATAGAATACGCTGAAAATGTAAGAAATATTGATGCGGGTTTTTATGGAAATTTTCCTAAGGTGTTTCCGCCAGATGGATCGGGACTAAGATTTTCCTTTCACAATTTCCATCATGCTTATTTGTTGAGGGAAGGTCAGGGCGGAGTTCCCGGCGTTGATATTTCAGCTTCAATGTATAAAGACTTTGGCGGCTCTGAAGCATTAATAAAATATCTGCAAGAAAACAATCTGGTTTCAAAACTAGTTAAACGTGAAAATGATTTTCGCCGTGGTCGAACCAATAATCTGCGTTGGTCAGAAGCCCGGTCCCTACAGGAGCTTGAAATTGCATTAGATTCTTTCGAAGATACCCAGGCGAAAGATAGTTCGCTAAGAGAGCAACTGATTGAGCATTATTTAAACAGTGTCAGTGAAAATTTTGGAGATTTTTCCCTGGGAGAAATTGACCCGGATAGTGGTGAGGCAGTTACAGTAGTTGTTCTGCCTTCACCCAATATGGCAGGTAAGTCTACATCCTTGAAAGCTTTAGGATTGATCTTGCAAGGCGCACTAATGGGGAGAACTATTGCAGCAGAAAGTGCAGAACTAACGGTCCCTGATCAGATTTATCATAATTTTAATGTTGAAGATGATCTGACACATCAACGCAGCACCTTTAAAGCCCAGCTTGAAAATATAAAGGACTTTTTGGATAACGCAACAATCGACAGTTTGGGTCTCTTCGATGAGCTATTTAATGGTACCAGTGCAGATTATCAGTTGGCACTTGCCTGGGCTTTTCTGGAAAAATGTACCGATCGTAAATTAAGAGTCATGATTTCCACGCATAACCGCGATCTGGAATACTATAGTGATCCGCAAGGGTATGAGCACATTAAAGGCTCTCATGGCCGACCTAATGAAACCATTAATCCGAAAGGTGGCCGTAATGCTAAAACGGTCTCTATTGGCCATGATCATAAATTCAAATATGGTTCAGAAAGAGACAGTGAAGCACTGGTTATCGCCAGTGAAGTGCTTAGCCCTAATCATGATGATATTCTTGAAAGAGCCGACAAGATATTGATTCATATCCGCTCAGCTCGAGACTAAATTTTAAAACAGAATAATTTTCTATCGGTAAATTAATTCTTTTTAGATCCTTTGCATTGCCTCAAGAATAATATTGCTTGTGAGAATCTGAGGCAGAACTTCTGCAGGCTGCGTTGGATCTGCAGGGAACATCAGATACAAAGGTACACCGCTGGTCTCATAGCGCCTTAGCACTTCAGTAATTTCAGGATCGTTATTTGTCCAGTCGCCTTTAAGATAAGTGATATTCTTCTCTGCTAGCGCGCTTTTGAATGATTCAGAGTTGAGGGCAACTTTTTCATTGACTAGACAAGTTATGCACCAGCTTGCCGTCATATTGACAAAAACAGCTTGCCCATTATTTCTCAACTGAGCCAGACGTGCATCACTATATGCTTCATAAGATGCATCTTCACTAATCACCTGAGCGATAGACTGAGTCTCAAGTAAAGGTGATCTCACCACGCCAATTGTTATAAGAAAGCACAACATAATGATCAAGGCATTGGTATAACGCCAGAATGCGGATTGAACTTCTCTGCGATGTTGATATAACCACGCAGCCAATCCCAGCAGAACACATGTTGCAATTACTATAGCCATGCCATCTGTACCAGTTTGATTACCCAAGACCCATAGCAGCCAAACAACGGTTGCAAAAAGAGGGAAGGCCAGCACTTGTTTAAAGGTAAGCATCCATTTGCCAGGATGTGGAAGCAAACTTGATAGCGCCGGATTAAAAGAAATTAATAAAAACGGTAAAGCCATACCCAGACCCAGGGCAACAAAAACAGCCAGTGCAATAATGGCTGGTTGCGTAAATGCAAAACCCAGAGCGGCTCCCATAAATGGTGCTGTACACGGACTGGCGACTACACTGGCCAGAATACCGGTGAAAAATGAACCAGAATAGCCTTCTTTTTCCTGTAGCTCAGTTCCAACGCCCATAATGCTTGTGCCAAATTCAACTACTCCAGACATCGATAGCCCCATAATAAAAAACAGAAAAATGAGCAGACTGATAAACCAGGGAGCTTGTAGATGGAAACCCCAGCCTATGAGGGCACCACCAGCCTGCAGGGTAAGTAATACAGCAGCAAGAATCAGAAAGGCAGAGATAATACCTGCCGTATACGCCAAGCCGTGTAAACGTTTTTCCTGTTGGGAAGAATTACTGTTAGACGCCAGGCTAAGTACTTTTAAAGATAGCACCGGGAATACGCATGGCATAAGGTTAAGAATCATGCCCCCAAGCATGGCAAAAACAAAGACTAGCAATAGGTTCATCTCTGAAGCCGAGGATGATGATCTCAGTGTTGATGCTGACGCTGCCAGAAAACCCAAGTCTGAAGCATCAATGCCGGCCGATACCGCCGTAATTTCATACGAAATTTGTTGGCCGCTATTATCAGTCACTAATAAAAGTCCGGTAATTTCCTCAGGTGCTTCACTAAGGCGAGGATGGTGACCTTGAGATAATTGCAGGCTAGAAAGTTGATAGGTAATTTCCTGGGGAGAGATGTAATCAAAAACTCGATGCTCTCCAGGAATAAATCTTATGGAGCTGGCATTTTCAAAAACGGCTTCGGTGGCCTGGACCAAGAGATTTAAATTGCCGTCAGCGATAGAAAAAGTAGTATCAAAGCTCACATCACTGCTTGGTATTGATGCGCGAGTTATCGCGAAGCCTTCGATCCATTGTGGATTTTGTGTAATTTGTGACTCAGCAAGGACTGGTAATGATAAGGCCACGGTAGCTCCGCCAGGGATGCAAATATCTTCACATTCCAGCCACTGTGCATTAGCACTGATATCCAGACTTTCAGCATCAAAAGAATCTGAAATGCTGAGAGGAACCTGTAAAAAAATCTCATCTTCGTAACCAAAATCAACCAGATCAGCTGGCAGCTCAATGCGTTTTGGGGTAGGCCAAATAATTTCACCGGCTGTGACACCTTCGGGAAGTGTCCAATCAATCTGAGTGGCACGGCCTGCATCGCCAGGATTTTTCCAATAGGTGTGCCAATTCTCCATATGGTCCAGGCGCAAGGCTACCCAGGTATCCTGACCAGGAACGACACCTGTCATTTCAGCGACTAGCTCAGCATCGACATGTTCGCCAACAACCACTTGTGCCTGCCCATTGAAACTCAGCAGAATAAGTAGTGAGAGTAATAATTGTGAAAATTTTGATTTCATAAGGTCTTGAAGACTCATTTAGTCATGCAATGTTACAGATCTTACTGATTTTTACAGAGTTTATCAGCTTTAGGCTAAGTAGAATTAAGGAAAAATTATGTATTTGAACTTGTTAAGAAATGTTAAATTTCAACTTCTTCACTCACTGGTAATTATTTTGACTCCATCGTTGTTAGAAAAAATCAGACTTTTAATGAAAGATCCGTAATCAACATTGAGATAGTTGCGCATGTCTGGCCAATAATTTCTGAGCATGCCATGCTCAATTTTCATTGATTGAGGAACCCCAGATGTCTCTGCTTCCTGATAGATGTAAAAGAATTCTGCTTCCAGTTCGGCGCCGACGAGCGCCAAAGGAATTTTTTCTCCATTGGCTTGCCATAGCTTAAACGTACTACCTAGCTCGACACTCACCAAGGCTTGAGCTGGTAAACTATCAAGTCCGCCTTGTGCCTGAATCAGGTTGCCAAAAGCATGCTCGACATCATGCGCATATATTTGATGTATTACTTCCAGTCGTTGTGTTCGCGGATTAAATGCTATTGTTGTGAGTAATGTTTGCTCGAGATGAGCCTGTGTCTGCATTGCCACCAGGATAGTCAGCAATGCAAACAAAATAAGATTCTGGAAACGCATTTATTCTCCAGTTGGCTGGAGCGGAACTTCACTTCCTGTATCGGACTCTTCACCCGTTTCGGCTTCTTTTAGCTCAACCAAAATATCAGCCATTAAATCTCGATCAGGATTATCAGAACGGTAAAGTTCAATACGAGAGCGTTGTATTTGCTGAGGTATACGATTGTTATTTCTATCTGTATCAGCTATTTGCAGAAAAGGATCAAGCTCAACAGCTACAATGGCTTGTTCACTTAAGAACATGCGAGTCACCTGGTGAGGGCTTCTGCGCCATATTTCAGCAGGAAGCATTATATCCTCGGTATCGCCATTGGCGTATTCAATCCGAAGCGGTAAGGGCATCACGAGACCGCCGATGTTTTCAAAATCCAGAAAATAAACCAACAAGCCGTCAGCGATGGATTGATCTAGTAGTTCTAATTCCCAGTCCTCGAGGCTTTCACGAAAACTGGTATATTCATTACGATCAACATTGGATACTGTAAACTCATCGTTCTCGTTATAAAAGTCTTCTAGCTCGGGAAATTCTTCGACGCGCTTGGGTAAATCACTGTTTCTAATCTGCGTTAGGGACACGGGTTCATCAGCCTGCTTTTCACGCTGAATGGGGAATTCTATTTCAGGATCCTGAGTTGAAATGCTGTATTCACGGATATCACTCAAAGCAATATCAACATGGTCAGTGGTGTAAAACCATCCCCGCCAGAACCAATCGAGATCAACTGCAGAAGCATCTTCCAGGGTTCGGAAAAAATCGGATGGAGTAGGGCGTTTAAACATCCAGCGTTCAGAATATTCTTTAAAAGCAAAATCAAATAAGTCTCGGCCCATTATTGTTTCACGGAGGATGGTTAAAGCCGTAGCCGGTTTACCGTAAGCATTATTACCCAGTTGCAGGACAGACTCTGAGTTGGTCATGATAGGCACCTGATTTTGTGAAAGCATATAACCAGTAATATTAGCCGGATCTCCCCGACGTGAAGGATAATCATCTTCCCATTCACGTTCAGTCAAAAACTGTAAAAACGTGTTTAGTCCTTCATCCATCCAGGTCCATTGCCTCTCATCAGAGTTGACAATCATGGGGAAGTAAAAATGCCCTATCTCATGAATAACGACCGAAATTAAACCGTACTTGGTGCGCCTGGAATATGTACGCTCTCCCGTTTCTTCATCTTCTACCGGGCGGTAGCCATTGAAGGTGATCATGGGGTATTCCATGCCGCCGCTTTCCCAGCCGTTGACCGAGATAGCAACCGGGTAGGGGTAGTCGAATGAGAAACGTGAATAGACATCCATAGTATGTGCAACGGCATGAGTAGAATACTGGGACCATAGTGGCTCAGCTTCAGGTGGATAAAAGGACATGGCCATGACAACGGGGTTAGCTGCATTGTTTTGCTGATGGCCCAGGGCGTCCCATATATATTTGCGGGAACTGGCCCAGGCAAAATCTCGAACGTTTTCAGCTAGAAAGATCCATGTTGCTGTCTCTTCAGTTCCAGCTTGCTGATTTTCGATGGCTTCTTCAGGGGTCACGATAAATACCGGAGTGTCCGAATTCTGTGCTTGCTCGAGACGATCTTGTTGCACATCGCTTAATACCGCATTTGGATTCTGAAGGACACCGGTGGAGGCGACAATATGGTCTGCTGGAACAGTTAAGTGGACTTCAAAGTTTCCAAATTCCAGCGTAAATTCGCCGGTACCAATAAATTGCTTATTTACCCAACCATCATAATCCGTATAAGCTGCTACCCGCGGATACCACTGTGATATAGCAAACTGATAGGTGTCACTTTCTTCAAAATACTCATAACCGCCACGCCCGCCAAGAATACTCTGGTTAACGATGTTATGTTCCCAATCGATTTCGAAACTGACGCTATCGCCTGATTGCAATGGTTCTTCCAGATCAACTCGCATCATGGTGCCGTTTATTTGTGTATTAAGCTGGTTTCCGAGGATTACTTGTGTGTTTTGTTCGCTGCCAATGACTTGCTGCACGCGGCTGATTTGAAATCCTCCCTGGAAGTCATCAAAAGTGCGTTCTCGCCGTAGTGTAGAAAAAGTCAGGCGGTCACTATTCCCTGCTGTTTCGGAGCTGCGACCAATCGAATCATTCTGAAAACGATTTTGATCAAGCTGAATCCAAAGGTAGCTTAGAGTATCGGGAGAATTGTTAGTATAGGTGATGCGTTCGGAGCCCAATATGCGTTGATTGCTTTCGTCCAGAGTAGCCTCAATGAAGTAATCAGCTTGTTGCTGCCAATACTCATTGCCAGGAGCTCCTGATGCGGTCCGATAGCTATTTGCAGTGGGTAGGACTTCATCCAACTGGCGAAACTTATCCTCGAAATCTCCTTTGCTTTGGTTTACCTGCGCACTGGCAGAAAAACTCAATATAAACAGAGAGATAAAAACAAAATTTCTCATGAGGCCGCTCCGTGTATTGACTGGAATTTGAAAGTATACCTGTTCTTATTAACACAATGTAATACTGCTTCGATAAATTGAGTTTAAACTTTTATATCCTTCTGATTGCGGGGATGTGGCACAAATATATATGCATTTCATTTGATTTTAGGGTATATTTTCCCAACTTTTTAACTATAACTATAATTATATTCAGGAGGGTTAAAGATGCATCTTTCAATGAAACGACTGCTTGCTTTTTCTCTAATATTTTCTTTTACAGGTTTAGCTCACGCCCAAGGTATTTTTGGGCACTGGGATCCAATTATGCATGAGGATCAAGAAGAGCGCATTCCCGGTCCTTTCGTTGGCGATTATGCAGGGCTTCCAGTAAATGATGCAGCACGCTTACGCGCAGACAGTTGGCAGCCTTCATTATTAACACTACCTGAGCATCAGTGTAAGCCTCACCCATCTACTTATGGATTCCGAGGTGTTGGAAATCTGTATATCTGGCAAGAATTGGATCCAAAATCTCTTGAACTGATCAAGATTGGTACTCATATACGTTGGCAGGCTCAGCGTCGCGAAATCTGGATGGATGGCAGACCTCACCCGGATGAAATGGCTCCCCATACCTGGCAGGGCTTTTCAACAGGACGTTGGGAAGGTGACACATTAGTTGTTACTACTACTCATTTGAAAGCTGGTTGGATGCGACGCAATGGTTTAGCACTAAGCGACCAGGCCACGATGGTAGAGCGTTTTATTCCTCAGGGTGATGACGATACTATTCTTCATATATATATGGTTCAGGATCCCGTTTATCTTGATGATGTGTTTTTCAAATCAAATGGTTTTTCCAAGCGTGCTAATACAACAATGCAGCCCTATCCTTGTCGCCCTGCAACGGAAATCATTAGGGCTGAAGGGGATGTTCCGCATAATCTTCCAGGCCGGTCTACCTATGCCGTTGAGTTTTCGGAAATGCTAGGCGTCCCAATTGATGCAGGTCGCGGAGGCGGTATTACCATGCTTCCAGAATATATGGATGTTGTTCGCGAGTGGCGAAATGAGAATATGACAGCCGAAGAACGTAATGGAGATGGTAATATTTTCCCGATAAGGGAGTGATATAAGCAGCACTAATTTTTTACTTTCATAAACTATTAATAAAAAAGGAGGCAATTGCCTCCTTTTTTATTGTTTGCTGATTTCTATCAATAAGCACGCTTTAAAAATTTATTATCCCGAGCACTTTTATCAATATAAGGGGAAAGATAATGAATAAGAAATCCTTGGCCGGACTTATTGGGATTGCCAGTTTAGCTAGTTGGAATATTCAGGCACATGAAGCAGGTGATTTTATTGTCAGAGCAGGTGCAGCATCGGTTAATCCCTCAGAGGATAGCGGAATAATACAACCCACGGTTGTCTCACTAAATGGACAGGTGAGCATTGATAGTGATACTCAGTTAGGCCTAACCTTCACGTATATGTTGACTGATAATTGGGGCGTTGAACTGCTGGCATCAACACCATTTACCCATACCGTAGATTTTGCCGGTGATCTAAGTGGATCAGGCTCTATTGCAACTGCTAAGCATTTGCCACCAACCTTGAGTGCTCAATATTTCTTCAATACCGAGAGCAATATTGACCCATATGTCGGAGTAGGTGTGAATTACTTAATGCTACTGGAAACGGAGTCAACGGCGAATGGCAGAGCCGTTCTTGATACCGTTGGTACAGGCGGTAATTACAGTATTGATGCTGATGATTCTGTAGGACTTACTTTTCAGGCAGGCGTAGATATTAATTTAAGTGACAGATTAATGTTTAATGCAGCGATATGGAAAATGGACATTGGAACAACTATTGAAGTAGCAAAAACACTGAGGGTTGATCTGGAGATTGACCCCTGGGTTTACATGTTGGGATTTGGGTATAAGTTTTAAGTAAGTTAAATACCCAAGCTTGACTAATACAGTATTAAGCAAGCAAAAAAAAGGCAGCTGATTAGCTGCCTTTTTTATGTTTACTGCTTAAGTTTTAATTAGAAGCAACAGCTTCAGCTGAGCCTTCATTGACTCTCATTTGGAAAGGTACACTATTAACGATACCCAGCACTATATCTGAGAATTTGTAGTTATCCTGAGCAGCATCACGAACAATAGTTCGTACATGAGGCATATCAGTCCATTCTATAGGTCTGGCTAATGCAAATTGCATTAATTTCTCAGTGGTTGTACCCACAAATATTTCAGGACGCTCCATCATCCAGTTACGAAGTGCTGCAGGGCTATCGATTTGGGTACCATCGAACAAAGTCTCTACAGGGTTTATTCTAATTTCTCCGTCAAAAGTACGATAACGTCCAACACCGTCAAAGTTTTCCATTGCAATTCCAATGGTGTCCATCATGTAGTGACATGATTGGCAGACTGGATCAGATCTATGTAATTCCATAAGATCACGCAATGATCGTGCTGTTCCATCATTAAACCTTTCAAGGTCAGTATTAACATTTGCAGGTGGCTCGGGTGGTGGTGTTCCAACAAGGTTGGTTAAGAACCACTTACCGCGCGTAACCAGTGAAGTTCTGATACCCAGAGAAGTAAGGGTAAGAACACTACTGTGTCCTATAATACCTCTTCTATTTTCATCTTCAACTTCAACCCGACGCATACGACTGCCGATTACTCCGGGGATGTTATAGACTTTAGCCAGATCTTCGTTAACAAAAGTATAGTCAGCATCGATGATATCTAAGACACTTCTGTCTTCATCAATGATGCTCTGGAAAAGCATCTGAGTTTCCCGAACAGAAGCCTGTCTCAAGTTGTCAGTGTAATCAGGGAAAGTAAGTGGGTCAGGAACAATTGCCTGCAGATTGCGAAGAAGAAACCACTGTGAAGCAAAGTTTGTGGTTAAATTTTCAGCTTTAGGGTCAGCGAGCATTCGCATTACCTGATCTTCCAGTACATCCGGCTCACTCAATCTGTTCTCTGAAGCGACATTGATTAACTCTTCATCTGGCAGCGAACTCCAAAGGAAAAATGCCAATCTTGAGGCCAGTTCAAGGTCACTGATTTGGTAAGGTTGACCTTCAGCTACGCCTGCTGGTGCAGACTCAACTCTGAACAGGAACTCGGGACCGGAAATAATACGACGTATTCCAGTCTCAATACCTTTCTCAAAACCGCCAATTTCATTGCCCATCTCATAGAAGCCTAACAGATCCGATACTTCATTTTCGGTAACAGGACGTCTATAGGCTTGCCGGGCTAAAGTAGAAAGAATTTCATTTGCGCAAGCTAGTTGCTCATCTTCCAGCGCACCAGGCTCACAAATAAAGATTTTTTCACGAGCAGCAGTTACGCCAGTCCCAGTTGCTTCAAAAGGTCCTCGGATTTCAACCTTGTCAAGGTGAGGAGGTCCTTTTAATGGGTCTCTGTCTAGTGAGGTACGGTCAGGCTGTCTCCAGATTTCGCCATTAGGGCCGCCTGGAACTCGACTAAAGTTGACAGCAACAGTGTGCTCTCCAGCACCTAAGAAAGTTCTGAAGCGAAAACGCTCATCAATATCTTCAGCTAATTGGAAGCTGTTAGCACTGAATTCGCCTTCTTCAGTATCTTTGTAACCACCAAATTCGGCAGTATGTACAGGTACTTTATCGATAGTAATTGTCAAAGTAGTTGGGTATTCAATACCACGGGCTTCGTCCTGAATAGAGCGCCAAAGTTTGGGGCTGAATTCATAAGTCCCATCTAGAGGGATGTAGTGGTCAAAAACCAAGCCACCAACTGTGCCGATAGGAGCGCCTAGGACATATCTATCCTGACTGGCATCTGATGGGACACGATAAGACACAAAGTCCGGTGTCATATCAGGGTTACCTACAGCTAAGGCAGCTACTCGGCCTGATGCAGCAACATAACCTTCGAGCAATGTGGCTGAAACTTGAAGAGCTGTTGACATGTTGTCAAAACCTTCAGCAGAGTCGTCAGAGATAAGCATTGTGGAAGCGTCGATATCCAATGCCAGTAAATCTCGAATACTGTTTTGATATTCTGTTCGGTTTAATCGTGGCAAAACCGGCGCCCCTGGGTTTGGATTTTCCAGAGCTTCTTGGTCAAGAGTTGCTTTTAGAGAAGCAATAAAAGTCTGTCGTTGCTCCGGTGAAGGTTGAGCCTCACCAAGAGGCGGCATTTGACCTGTAGTAAGCTTTTTAATTGCTTTTTCCCAGATTTCACCTTCCTCATGAACAAAGTCTGGTGAAGCGTATTCAATAGAAAGCCCACCAGTGTAGTCAGTCTCATTATGACAATCGACACAATAGTCATAAATCATATTCCATTGATCTTCCAAAGGTGGCAGTTCTTGAACTGCAAGTTGGGGTCCAGCATTAGTACTAACTGAATCTTCCCCAGAATTATTACAGGCGCTTAAGCCTAAACTTAAACCTGTAACAATGATCGCTGATAAAGTTCGTTTTTTCATTGTAATTTACCTACATTAAAAATTTATTATTTTATTATTTGATGAGCTTAAACTTCGCCTGATTCATCATTATCTTCTGAAGGAGGAGCCACATACTCTTCAATGGCGATTCCCTGAGCATTCATGGCTTCTGTAAGGATAGCCATAGTTGACTCATAAACAGGTGTTTCGGGAGCTGGTGCTCCAGGAAACATTGGTCTTTCACCACCAACAGGTGGAACACCGCTAGCGACATCAAGCGCAGTTCTATTGCTAGAATCTTTAATAGTTAGATCAATCCCTTTTTCGATCAAAAACTCAACCACTTCATCATTTCCGAGAGAGGCCGCTCCATGCAATATAGAACCGCTCTCACCGCTGGTATTAACATCAGCGCCATGGTCGAATAATGCTTCCACTATGGGCATTTTTTCTTCCATGGTTGGCTCAGTAGTTACCACATCACCATTATTTGGATTTGGTGGACGGTAGCCACTGAAGACATTTAATACTGCTGCAAGAGGTGTGCTTCCTCGTTTGCTCAAAGAGTTAGGGCTAGCGCCATTGGCAAGCAGCATTTCCACATCATCCAGACGATCGCCGACTGCGGCATTGAATAAGGCTGTTTGGCCAGAGGTGCCTGCAGCACCAACAAAGTTTGTACTAAAGACTGGAATTCCATTTTCAGGCGTAGAATCTACATCTACGCCCATTTCAATCATTAGCTCGATAAGCTCAGCAATTGTCGTCTGGTTATCGTAGTTACTGGCAGCATGCTGCATCGCAAATCTTTTGTAGGGTATTTCCACAATATCAACAAAAGAGCCGTCATTTAAATCAGCACCGCCTTCGATTAATATTTTGGCAATATCCAGGTTCTCATTAGTCGCAGCAACACGCAGCGGTGAGATACCTTGTGGGTCCAGAATGTTGGGGTCAGCACCAAG
>JAURLP010000010.1 GCA_030831165.1 Gammaproteobacteria bacterium
CCATTGCCAAAATAACCCGTAAAAAATTGAAACCACTCAGTATAATTTCACCTTTATAACGATCTTCACCATTTGATGAAAATTCAAATTCATATACACGGCAGAGCTTGCGATGTTTGAAATTGGCTTTTTCCAAACGTAATCCCTGGAATACTAAAGTCTGGTCAAGCAGTTGAACATTGCGTTCCTGGCAATATTCCTTAGCATTGCGTATTGCAAAGGTTTTTTGTTCACTTATACGCCACCAGTACATGACGAGTAATATAAAGATAAAGAAAACTATTACGTCGAAAATATCATACATATTAGTTGTCTAGAGGTCGCGCCGTTTTTTTCTAAGAACAGCTATTAGCGCCAGCATCAAAAAGCTAAAGAGTACAATTGGCCAGCTGCCCCAGTAAGAGAAGGGAGTTCTCCCATGAAAAACCGGAACAGTGCTCTCAAGTATGGCTATTTCAAATTGGTTTGCCTGATCGACAATTTGTCCTTTTTCATCAATAAAGGCCGTTACGCCATTACTGGTCGCTCTAACCATATAGCGACCATTTTCCAGGGCTCGCATTGCTGCCATTTGTAAGTGTTGTAAGGGGCCAAAAGATCCACCAAACCAGGTGTCATTACTAATCGTGACCAAAAAGTCTGCCATGTGCGCTTGTTTGCGAACAAAGTCAGGATACACCACTTCGTAACAAATATATGCTGCCAGGGAAAAACCGGAAGCTTCCAAAAGAGCTTGGTCCCTTGGGCCGCTCGCCAGAGATGACATGGGTAGAGAAAATATTTGTAACACTGGTTCCATAATGCCGGCTAATGGGACATATTCACCAAAAGGAACCAGTTTTTGTTTGTGATATACACCAGAACCATTACCAAGCGCGGTCACACTATTATAAATTTTAGAGTCTTTCCGGTATAAAATTCCTGTCACAAGGCTGCTATTGTTGTCTCGGGCTAAACGATCGAAAAACGCCAGCTCAGTATCAGCCCGTTGATACAACAAGGGAATTGCTGTTTCTGGCCATATAATAATATCGTTTCCCCAAAGCGGGCTGCTTAGTCCATTGTAAAGGTTGAGACCTTCAGCGATGTAAGCTGGATCAAACTTAAGATTCTGGTCTATATTGGCTTGCACTAAAGCAATGTCGGCACTCAGACCTTGTTCTTCTTCAACCCAGCTGATAGCGCCTAAAAAAAACAGGCTGATGCCTATCAAAATAAACTTCAATTCATAGATCGCCAATTGCTTGGACATCCATCGTTTTTCTTGACGCCAAATTAAAGTCATTTCATATAACATGCCGCTTATCAGGACGATGGTAAAGCTTATGCCAAGTACGCCTAAAACGGGTGCCAGATTCGCCAGTAGAGTATTGATATGGCCATAACCGAGATAGAGCCAGGGGAAACCAGTCAGTAGCCAACTTCTAAGCCATTCAAATAAGACCCAACAGGTGGCGAAACCGAGAGCCCGGTGTAAGCCAGAAAAATAACGTTGATAAACCCAGCATTGCAGAGCGAATAGTATTGCCAGGGCAGCCACAAAAACAGCGGTGAGAAAAGCGGCAAATATCCCGGAAGCATTGCCGTAAACATTTATACTGACGTAGACCCATGAGGCGCCAAGGCCAAAGAACCCCAAACCAAATGCCCAGCCTATTTTTGCAGCCTGTCGCGGTGCGGTTTTTTCAAGAGTTAGCAGTAGAACAAAGACTGAAATAATTGCAGCGGGCCAAAAATTAACCGGGCTTAAGGATAATGGAGCTATAGCCCCTGCAAACAGTGCAGGCAGATAGAATTTAAATACTGAAGTCTTACTCGCTAGCAGGCTCATCGCTATGATTCACTGACAGGCTTGAGCTGACTTCGATTAAACGGATTTGACGTCCATCCGCATTAAGAATTTTAAATACATAAGGTCCGATACCCACACGCTCGTTTCGACTTGGGATATGACCAAACTGATTTAATAAAATGCCGCCGATAGTGCCCATTTCTTCACTTGAAAAACTGCTATGGAAAAAGTCATTAAACTCATCTACTGGAGTGATTGCTTTTACAATATAACTGTCACCATCGGTGGTTTTTATATAGTCCTCATCATCAATATCATATTCATCTTCAATATCTCCAACAATTTGTTCCAGAATATCCTCAATAGTGACAGCGCCAGCCAGACCTCCATATTCATCAATAATAATGGCCATATGATTACGATTTTCACGAAATTCCTTTAGGAGGACATTAAGGCGCTTATATTCAGGTATAAAAGTGACGGGACGCACGATGTCTTTGATGTTGAAGCGCTTGCTGTTATTTTTTTCCAGCAAGAGAGGAATTAAATCTTTAGCCAACAAAATACCTATTACATCGTCACTATTTTCACCAATTACCGGGAAACGGGAATGTGCCGTTTCGGTGACAATTTGCAGGATTTCTTCAAGCGACGACTTAGTACTAAGCACAGCAATCTGAGGTCGAGGAATCATGATTTCCCTGACCTGCATATCGGCTACTTGCAATGCTCCTTCGATAATACTTAAGGCATCACCATCAATGATTTGGTTTTCCTGAGCTAGGCGCAATTGATCGATGAGGCTTTTTTTATCAATTGTCTTGGCGCCAAAAAAGGCTTTGATTTTATCGATCCAGAACGAGAGTCCCGAATCGCTGCTAAATTGATCGTCTGCCATTTAAGCTAATTTTTCCTTCTTTATTTAAAGTTCTTTATAGGGTTGAGAATAACCTAGTTTTACAAGAATATTGCTTTCCAGTTTCTCCATGGTTTCAGCTTCCATATCATCCTGGTGGTCATGACCGAGTAAATGAAGCATGCCATGTATAGTCATATGTGCCCAATGTGCCTTGATCATTTTATGCTGTTCTTTAGCTTCATGTATTACCACCTGGCTGCAAATAGCCAAGTCTCCCAGCAGGTTCTGTTGCGCTTCTGGAAGAATACCCTCGTAATGGAATGAAAGCACATTGGTTGGGCCCTGTTTATTACGAAAATTTTGATTTAAGTCAGCTGATTCATTTTCTGAAACCAAACGAATACCAAGTTCGAATGCTTGCTCGCTTTGGTTTAGCTCCTTGAGCACAGCATTGCTCCATCCTTCAAATTCCCTTTGTGATGGAACTGCAGTTTCACCGGATGCATTCATGAGCTCAACTATCACGCTCATTGACGCGTTCCTGATCCTTATTGTCGTTTGGTTTTAGACTGGATATGCTTTTTTTATCATGCTCATCGTAGGCTTCAACAACGCGTTGTACGATCGGGTGGCGCACCACATCTTTAGCATTAAAATAGGAGAAACAAATACCCTGGATGTCTGTCAGTATTGAACTTACATGGACCAGACCGGAACGCTCGCCTTTGGGTAAATCGATCTGAGTGACATCGCCAGTTATTACTGCAGTAGATCCAAAGCCAATTCTAGTCAGGAACATCTTCATTTGTGAAGCAGTAGTGTTTTGACTTTCATCCAGAATAATAAATGAATTATTAAGTGTTCGGCCACGCATATAGGCTAGTGGTGCAACTTCAATTATGTTGCGTTCGATTAATTTAGCAACCCGTTCAAAACCCAGCATTTCATATAGCGCGTCATAAAGAGGACGAAGATAAGGGTCTACCTTTTGCGCTAAATCTCCAGGAAGAAAACCCAGTTTTTCGCCTGCTTCGACGGCAGGGCGCACCAATAAAATTCGACCAACCCGGTCATTAACTAAAGCTTCAACAGCACAGGCAACCGCCAGATAGGTTTTACCTGTGCCAGCAGGGCCAATGCCAAAATTAATATCATTGCGCATGATGGCTCGAACATATTCATTCTGGTGGTGGCTGCGAGGCTTTATGGAACATTTGGGTGTTCTGATAAGTTGCACATCTTGCTGGGCTTGTTCTTGTATATTTTTATCAGAGCTTTCGATATTTAAATGCTCCTGAATGATCAGGTGAATCTGGTCAGGGCTAAGGCTTTCATTATTATCACTCAATAAATAAAGGCCTTTCAGGATTTGCGAAGCGATCGTGGTGGTTACAGGATCACCATGCAGCGTAAACACAGACCCGCGATTTTGAATCTTGATGTTTAACCTTTTTTCTATTTGCTGGATATGCTCATTCAGACGGCCGCAGAGGCTGGCCAGGCGTTGAGGATTCTCAGGTTCCAAGTGTAACCTGCAACTTTGATTGTCATTAGTCAAAAGGGGCATTGCCTCCTGTATTACTCGCTTGTGGGCAGTATACCAAGGGAAAAAGGGATTGGTATTAAAAAATTGATGAACGGGTGTAGTTAGCTGCAATCATGATTCAGACAATTACAGCACGTAAGGAATTGGGCAGTGCGTCAGTAATCTTGACCTGAATTATTTGGCCGATCAGCGTTTGCCCGTCAGAACTGAAATTTACGACGCGATTATTTTCAGTGCGGCCCTGCAATTCCCCTGGGTCTTTTTTCGAAGGCCCGGTCACCAGAATGGGAACCTCAGTATCTATCATGGCTTCTGAAATACTATTAGCATGTTGCAATATGCGGGCTTGAAGAATGGCAAGCCTTTGTTTTTTAACGCTTTCTGGCGTTTCATCCTTGAGATCGGCAGCCGGGGTGCCGGGGCGGGCGCTGTATATGAAACTAAAGGAATGGTCAAAACCAATATCCGCAATCAGGTTCATGGTATCTTCGAAGTCTCGTTCAGTTTCACCGGGAAAGCCTATAATGAAATCTGAAGAGATACTGATATTAGGTCGAATGGCACGTAATTTTCGGATAATTGATTTATATTCCAAAGCGGTGTGGTTGCGCTTCATCATGGCTAGAATTCGGTCTGACCCGCTTTGTACTGGCAAATGTAAATGGTCGACCAACTCAGGCGTCGTTTCATAAGTATCTATCAGGTTCTGATTGAATTCCATGGGGTGTGAGGTGGTGTAACGGATGCGGTCTATGCCGTCAATGGCCGAAATATAGGTAATCAGAGTTGCCAGATCAATCAGCTCACCTTCATGACTGAGTCCACGATAAGAATTAACATTTTGCCCTAATAAATTGAGCTCGCGTACGCCTTGCGAAGCTAAATGCACAGCTTCAGCCAGGATGTCATCTAAGGGCCGGCTGACTTCTTCTCCACGGGTATAAGGCACCACACAAAATGAGCAATATTTGCTACAACCTTCCTGTATGGTCAAGAAAGCCTGACATTCAGAGACAGTTGGCTGTGGCAGGCGATCAAATTTTTCGATCTCCGGAAAGCTGATATCAACTACCGGGCTACCTTCACTCTGGGTTTTTAACAGACCAGGTAGGCGATGTAGAGTTTGTGGGCCAAATACAACATCAACAAAAGGGGCACGCTTACCAATCAATTCGCCTTCCTGAGAAGCCACACAACCGCCGACAGCAATTTTCAATCCAGGATTCTTGTCTTTGAGTTTGCGCCAGCGGCCTAGCTGGTGAAAAACCTTTTCTTGTGCCTTTTCACGGATTGAACAGGTGTTAAGCAAGAGTACATCAGCATCTTCTGCGTTATCAGTAACAATCATTGCGTCACTTTCTTTCAGCAGATCGAGCATGCGAGCGCTGTCATATTCATTCATCTGACAACCGTGGGTTTTAATGAAAACCTTTTTTGGCATAAACTCTTTCGATAGGCAATTTAAAGGGGCAGGCATTATAGCGATAAGGCCTTGAAAAGGCGATGCTTACCCCCATCTATAGGGATATATAAAATATTGTTATCTAGTTGATATATTATTACCACTACTTGAACGGGAATTGAGAGTTTCATGGCGACTTCTATAAAATCTAAAGACATATTTAAAATCACTTTCCTGAATAAAGGTCAGGTCTATGAAGTGTTTGCCGAGCAGGTATATCAAAGCGATCTTTGGGGCTTCATAGAAATTGAGGATTTTGTTTTTGGTGAACGTTCTCAAGTAGTTGTAGATCCTTCGGAGGAAAAACTGAAAACCGAATTTAATGGTGTTAAGCGAAGTTTTATTCCTGTACAGGCCATTATTCGAATAGATCAGGTTGAAAAAGAAGGGGTAGCAAAGATTTCCAATGGAGATAATATTGCGCCGTTTCCGACGATCGTCTCACCGCCAGGAAAACAGAATCACTAGTAACTATTTCCACTCTACACTTGGTAAAGCTTTGAGCATAATCTTGTAGATTCGGTTTAAATGACCTATACGCCAGGAAAACAATGAGAGTAGGGCTGGATGGACTATGAAAAAACCAAACAGGATGCTGCTTATTTACTAGATCTAAAGAATAAGTTTAATCGTAACAAGCCATAGAAAAATTCAACTATAACCAAATTAAATTCAAAAAGAGTCAGTAATGCCCATGCAAGAGACAGTTCCAAAAGTTGTGTTCAAAACCCGTGTTCGTGATGAAAGTGTAGAAGGGCCAAATCCTTATAAATGGCAGGACACCACTAGTGATGACATCTTCGCAGGGAAAAAAGTTGTTGTATTCTCTTTGCCAGGAGCCTTTACGCCAACCTGTTCTTCAAATCATCTTCCAAGATACGAAGAGCTTTATGAAGAATTTAAAGCTCAGGGTGTTGATGATATTTACTGTATCTCGGTAAATGATGCATTCGTCATGTTTCAGTGGTCAAAACACGTCGGCGCCAAAAATGTCAAAATGCTACCCGACGGTAATGGTGAGTTCACGCGTAAAATGGGCATGTTGGTAGATAAAAGCAACCTTGGCTTCGGGCTAAGATCATGGCGCTATTCAATGTTGGTTGACGATGGCAAAATTGAAAAAGCATTCATAGAGCCTGAATTTGGCGACAATTGTCCGGTCGATCCATTTGAAGTGTCTGATGCGGATACCATGCTTGCTTACCTGAAAGGTGTTAAGTCTGCCGGTGTCTCAAAACCACTTCGAGAGTTTGTCGGATAAATCTGAAAATACCTCAAATAGTCAGTCTTATTTTTGATAAAATCTGTTGATGAAGTCTAATCCATCAACAGATGCTTCAGCCAACAAGGCTGGCTCTCTCTTTGCTTATCCAAAATATTGGGCTGAGTGCTATGGCACTGCGCCATACTTGCCTATGTCCCTAGAGGAAATGGATGCTTTGGGCTGGGACTCCTGTGACATTATTATCGTGACTGGTGATGCTTATGTTGATCATCCCAGTTTTGGCATGGCAGTTATTGGCAGGTTTTTGGAATCTCAGGGCTTTAGGGTTGGCATAATTGCGCAACCAAAATGGCAGAATACAGAAGATTTTATGGCGCTGGGTAAGCCTAATCTGTGTTTTGGTATTACTGCTGGCAATATGGACTCGATGATCAATCGTTACACGGCCGACCTTCGTATGCGTCATGATGATGCCTACACACCGAATGATAAAGGTGGTAAACGCCCTGATAGAGCGGTAATTGTCTATGCGCAAAAATGTCGAGAAGCCTATAAAGATGTTCCACAAGTCATAGGAGGCATTGAAGCCAGTCTTCGGCGCATCGCCCAGTATGATTATTGGAGCGATAAAGTGCGCAAATCAGTTTTGATCGATTCCGGCGCCGATATTCTTTTATTTGGAAATGCTGAAAGGGCCATGGCCGAAGTGGCTCATGGTTTGGCTAAAGGTCTGAGTATCAAGGAAATGACAGATATTCGTGGTACTGCCGTACTGGTAGACAGTACCCCAACAAACTGGACAGAAATAGATTCAACCCGTATCGATTGGCCCAGTAAGATAGATAAGATGCCAAACCCTTATGAATATATACAGTCACAAGAAACATCGACAGAAACAGACATTGAGGGAGAGAGCAAACAACAAGCGGTAACGATTATCCCTTTGCCCTTGCAAGGAAAGCATGAGCTAGATATAGAAAATACTTATGTCAGGTTGCCGTCTTTTGAAAAGGTTAGCAATGATCCGGTGTTGTATGCACATGCTTCACGCGTATTGCATCAGGAGGCCAGTCCACATAATGGCAGGGCTTTGGTCCAAAAACACGGGAATAAGGAAATTTGGGTGAATCGCCCGCCTTTGCCTTTAAGTACCGAAGAAATTGATGCGGTATTTGATTTGTCCTATCAGCGCCGGCCACACCCATCCTATGGGGAAGCAAAAATTCCAGCGTATGACATGATTAAAACTTCAGTCAATATTATGCGAGGTTGTTTTGGAGGCTGCAGTTTTTGTTCGATTACTGAGCACGAAGGTAGGGTCATTCAAAGTCGTTCCGAGCAATCAATTTTGAAGGAGATTGAAAAAATAAAGGAACAAGTTCCTGGCTTCACTGGGGTTATTTCTGATTTAGGTGGGCCAACAGCAAACATGTATGGCTTAAATTGCTCCAGCCCTGAAATTGAAAAGCGCTGTCGTCGACTTTCATGCGTTTACCCGAGTATTTGTAAGCACCTAAAAACAGACCATAAACAAACGACCCGCTTATATCGAAAAGCACGTGAGATCAAAGGTATTAAGAAAATTCTTATAGCCTCTGGTTTGCGCTATGACCTGGCATTAAGGGATAAAGAATATATTAAAGAATTGGTTACTCACCATGTAGGTGGCTATTTGAAGATTGCTCCTGAGCATAGTGAGGATGCTCCTTTGCAACAAATGATGAAGCCGACGATTGCTCACTATGAAGATTTCAAAAAATTATTTGAGCAATACTCAACAGAAGCAGGGAAGAAGCAATATTTAATTCCATATTTTATTGCGGCTCATCCAGGTTCACGTGATGAAGATATGTTGCAACTGGCACTCTGGCTAAAACAAAATAAGTTTAAACCTGATCAGGTTCAAACGTTTTACCCTTCACCGATGGCATTAGCCACGGCGATGTATCATTCAGAACATAATCCTTTAAAGAAACTTCGATATAAAAATACCAAGTTGGAAATCCCTAAAGAATTAGAGCAACGGCGTTTGCAAAAAGCTTTTTTACGTTATCATGATGAAGCAAATTGGCCGACATTACGTGAAGCCCTAATTAGAATGGGTAGACAGGATTTAATCGGGAATGGTAAAAACCAACTTGTCCCTCCTGCTGAAAAAAGGCGAAGGCATACTCATAAACGACGCCAGGATTCCACTTCAGCTAAAAAACGTCAAAGAAAATATTAAATAATAGTTGTGAAATAGCTCACTTTTTTTTATTGATGCTGATTTAACATTACTGACATTCTTGTTTGTAGTGAAAGGATGTGATCATGGCAAAGCAATCAAAGACTCAACATGCTGAAAGACGAGTATTACCCCGTTGTCCAATTGATACTGATGTAGAGGTGGCAATTAACTCTCAAGGGGCTGACATGCAGTTCCAAACCAGCAGCACAAATATATCCTGAAGGGGAATTGAGCTGTCCTGTGATGATGCATTAATTCAAACTATTCTTGCCCAGAAAATTTATCCGCATGTTTGCAATATCAGATTTAAACTTCCAGGTTGCGTGAAAGATTTTGAAATTCAAACGCAGGTAGTGACTCATCGTCGTTTATCACAGCACAATTACCAACTGGTCTTTCTGTTTACTAGCTTGAATAAATCAGTACAAGAAAAGTTACTGAATGAATTGGCTTCTTTTCGGGTAATGACTATTCATGGAGATGCGAGAACTGCGCTTGCAGGGTAGTAGGTAGTTGCTTTTTTTAGAGCCAGATTTAAACAGACGTGAACGTTTCACTTTTTTTGAGCAAATTATTGGTAGCAAGCTGAACCTCAAAAAGAAATAACAGCAGAGCCAACACCAACTAGATCAGTGCAAGTACAAACAGGCTGATGATTTTGTTCTCCAGCACTCTGCCACGATCTACTATTCTGCCAAGACGGCCGGACATGACATCAGGAACCCAGCTATGCCAGCTAATAAAAACACAGGAGCTACGGCTATTTGAATAATTTCTGCGAGCGCGCTTATTGAGGAAACCATCTTTGTGCCTGTTTGGTTTTTGATTAGTTAATTTGTCTCGATCATATTCAGCAATACTTTAGCCGCAATACCAAAACTTTTTATTCTGGATTGATGGTCATAGACATGACTAGCCAATACCAGTTCATCAACCTGGGTTCTTTCAATAAATTTTTCAAACCAGACACGAATATTTTCTTCTGTACCTACTGCTGATTCACGTAGCATGTAACGCGCTTCTGCTAGTTCGTTTGGACTGGGGTCTCTATCAAAATTAGCTGAAGGCGCTCTTAATGGCCCAGGGTTTCCCCGGCGGAGCGTCGCAACATGCATTAAAATGGATTTCATTAATACTTCAGCCTCTTCATTAGTATCTGCCGCGAAGACATTAACGGCTGCTGCAGCATAAGGCTGGGAATGCTGCTTTGATGGTTTGAAGGTTTCGCGATAAATATCCAGAGCCTGATCAAGTAATTCTGGAGCAAAGTGAGAGGCAAAAATATAAGGTTGGCCAAGTGCAGCGGCCAATTGTGCGCCAAATAAACTTGAACCTAGCAGCCAAATTGGAACCTGTAAGCCTTGCCCGGGGATAGCCTGAATACCCTGTTCATTACCATCTTCAAAAAATGCCATGAGCTCCAGAACGTCTTGAGGGAAATCATTGGAAGCCCGCATGATATCCCTACGCAGTGCTCGCATGGTAATGCCATCAGTTCCTGGGGCCCTGCCGAGACCAAGGTCGACCCTGTCAGGGAATAAGCAAGCCAGTGTGCCGTATTGTTCAGCAATAACCAGCGGTGCATGATTTGGCAGCATTACCCCGGCTGCACCAATTCGAATAGTGTCAGTTCCCGCTGCAACATAACCCAGTGCGACTGATGTGGCGGCACTGGCAATCCCCCTCATATTATGATGCTCGGCCATCCAGAAACGTTTATAGCCTTGCTTCTCAGCATGCTGAGCAAGATCACGGGAGTTTAATAGGGCTTGTCGGGCACTGCCCCCTTCAATAATTGGCGCGAGGTCGAGAAGAGAAAAAGCTTTCATCCATTCCTTTATAAAACTGAATGATCATAAACTATTTGAAATAGTTCGAGGACTATTATTCACAAGCTAATTCTAACAGATTGCAAAGTCCTTAGAAGGATAATTAACATTTTTCCAGACTGCTGAAAGACTTGAAGTCATTGACATGACGGGTCTATGACATAAGATTGTCATAACCCAACATCTTCATATGCGGATAATGCCCCAAGTAAAATTTTATATGAGGGCAAAATAATGGAAATGAAATTAAAATCAAAAAAGATAAAGGAATTACGAACCCAAAAGCTTTGGTCACAAGAAGAATTGGCGGCAGCAAGCAACTTAAGTTTGCGAACAATACAAAGAATTGAAAAAGATGGTATTAGTTCTGTTGAATCTTTAAAGGCTCTAGCTTCGGTTTTCGGTCTTCCTGCTGAAGAGATTACAGTAAACGATAAAAGTGTAGACTATCGACATACACAAATAGGCTGGACCTTACTCACGGTGTTCGCATGTGTATTATTTATCGATATTTATTTTCCAGTCTCATCTTATTTTTCAATTGTGATCGTTCTGATTGCCTTTGCTGTGTCGAGTTTAACAATTAGTGTTAATGATAAAGAGCTGGCTTGGTATTTTGGCCCCAGATTATTTAAAAAAAGTAAGCCCATTGATGAGATAGCATCTTGTGAGAAAGTATCCAATAAATGGTGGTGGGGTTGGGGGATACGCTTACGTCCTTTAGCGGGTTACTGGCTCTATAATGTCTCTGGCTTAGAAGCCGTGGAAATAACACTAAAAAGTGGTAATAAATTTCGCTTGGGAACAGACGAGCCCAATTATCTGTATCAGGCAATAAATAATGCGATTAAAGCCAATGAGGAATAGCTTAATTACTGGTGCTGGAAATAGGATATGCCTTAATCCAGCTCGATAAGCAGTCAACCCAATCGTCATTGTTATTCAAGCAAGGAATGTAAGTTAATTTCTCACCGCCGGCACCAAGAAAAGTTTCGCGCCCCTGCATGTCAATCTCTTCGAGGGTTTCCAGGCAGTCAGTAACAAAAGCCGGACATAAAACCAGAATTTTTTTCTTTCCTTCGCGGGCAAGTTTTTGCAGTGTATGTTCAGTGCTGGGCTCCAGCCACTTTGCTCGGCCCAGTCTGGATTGATAAGCCACTGTATATTGATCGCCAGTTAAACCGGCTTTTTCAACAAAGCATTCTGTTGTTCTAAGCACCTGATGGCGGTAGCAAGTAGCATGAGCGGCAGAAGGTGATGATAGAGAGCAGCAGTTTTCACTCTTCAGGCAATGATTGCCGGTAGGGTCAGCCTTGCTAAGATGTGATTCAGGTAGTCCATGGTAACTGAACAACACATGATCAAAGTCTTCGGACAAGGCTGTTCTGGCAGAATTCACCAGAGCGTCAATGTAAGCGGGATTGTCATAAAAGGGTTTGAATACCTGTAGGCTGACAGCCAAATTGTTTTCAGTAATGACCCGCTGTGCTTCCTTGATGGATGTGGTAATAGTGCTATCAGCATAATGTGGATATAGAGGAATGAACAAAATCTCGTCAATCCCTTCCATGCTGGCCAGTTGCTTTATTTGTGACTCGATTGAGGGCTGTCCATAACGCATGGCAATTGCTGCAGGGATATCCAGTTTGGGGGTAAGTGCCTTTAATAACTCATGTGAGCGATGAACGAGTGGCGAGCCGTTATCAGTCCATACTGAGCGATACGCTTCGGCAGATGAATAGGGGCGTTTTGGCAGCACGAACAAATTAACGATTAAAGCGCGCAGTAGCCAGGGTAATTGGATAACATAGCGATCCATTAAAAATTGTTTTAGATATTTTCTAACCTTAGGTACTTCTGGCGCATCAGGGGATCCGAGATTGGCTAACAAGACTGCTCTTTTATTCATTGTATAAAGTTCTCTTCATTTCTCTTTGTTAGATGACTTTGTTTTAATCATGCGCATTGTAGCTTTTTTTATTACGGAAGTTTTATGGAAAACGGATCAGCCCACCCTTTTGCACTTTTAAGCCCGGATATGGTGATCGATGCAGTTGAAAGCAGTGGTCTGGTCTCAGATGCCAGAGTGTTTGCATTGAACTCATACGAAAATCGTGTTTATCAGGTTGGTATTGAGGAGTCTGTGCCAATCATCGTGAAATTTTATCGCCCACAGCGGTGGTCGACTGCTCAAATCCTGGAAGAGCATGAGTTCAGTCTGGAATTAGCTGATCTGGAAATTCCTATAGTGCCTCCGATAAAAAATGCTGAGGGAAAGACACTCTTAGAATTTGAGGGTTTTCGTTTTGCTATTTTTGAACGTAGAGGCGGTCATCCGCCTGAGTTTGATAACCTGGATAATTTATTAGTCATGGGACGTTTTCTTGGTCGTATGCATCAGGTAGGCAGTATGCGGGAGTTTCAAACCCGCAACACCTTGAGCATAGAACTGTTTGCTGAAAAAAATGTCAGTTTCTTGCTGGAGCATGATTTTTTGCCGCCAGATTTACGCAAGGCTTATGAATCACTGGCGCAAGATTTAATCACGCGCATGTATTCAATCAAAAAAGAATCCAGACAGGCAAAATTAATTAGAACTCATGGGGATTGCCATATTGGGAATGTATTATGGCGCGATGACACACCACATTTTGTCGATTTGGATGATTGCATGATGGCTCCGGCAATTCAGGATATGTGGATGCTGTTGTCGGGTTCTCGAGAACAGCGCTTGCAACAACTGGCAGAAATAGTAGATGGTTATAATGAGTTTTATCACTTTAATCCAAGTGAATTACCATTAATAGAAACTTATAGAACCTTGCGTTTAATGAACTACAGCGCCTGGCTAGCACGGCGGTGGGATGATCCTGCATTCCCTCTCAGCTTTCCCTGGTTTAATACCGAAAATTATTGGGCGGGGCACATTTTGGAACTCAGAGAACAATTAGCTGCATTAGATGAGCCACCTCTGGTAATTTATTGATCAAGGCTTCCAGTTTAAGCCCTAAAGAATGTGAACGATGAATTTTCAAAGGGAATAAGTATTGGACAAGCGGCAGGTCAGGATTTAAATTCTATCGTGGCGTTATCCAATCCATTTTCAAATGCTCTGCACGGGAGAATATTATGATAAGAAAATTCCTAACGGTTCCAATACTTTTTATATCCATTTTATTCTTTGGTATTGCAGGTTGTCTGTCGGCTCAGGCTGAAACAATCGCCATTATTGGTACTGGAAATGTAGGATCTGCACTAGGACAGCGTTTCACAGAAATCGGTCACACGGTTATCTATGGTTCACGTAGCCCGATGCGTCAGGATGTGCAGGATCTGGTTACCCTGTCAGGTCCGAATGCAAGCGCGGCTACACCGCAGGAAGCAGCACAACAAGCAAGCATTATAGTCCTTGCTGTACCCTGGGATGCGGTTGAACAAGTAGTACAAGGATTAGGCAATTTGTCCGGGCGCCTCATTATAGATCCAACAAACCCACGCATAATAACCGAAGACGGACTTCGTGATTTCGCATTTCATGACTCAAACGCGGAACGTATTAAGGCACTCGCTCCAGAGGCTTTTGTTGTAAAAGCTTTTGGATCACTTGGAGACTATACCATGCTTGAACCTGAGCTCGCTGGCGGTCCAGTTAGTGTTCCACTTGCGGGTGATGACGCAAACGCAAAAAGTATCGTTGCAGAATTAATCAGCAATATGGGTTTATATCCAGTTGATATTGGCCCACTTCGCTACGCTCACGTAATTGAAGCTCTGCACTATCTTCGATATAACGCCGGGGTTTTCAATGGGGCCCGAATTAATTTCTATTTGCCCGCGGATGAGGCTGATCCAACTGCTCAATAATGTTCGTCGCTGATACACTATTGTTTACGTTTAATGTAAGGATGTTTGGCACAAGGGCGGAGCAAGTATAAGACGGAAATCAGTGAGCATTTCTTTCGTTCATTTTTTGCGCATTTTCAGCTTTTGCAATGAAGGGAAACTCATTTTTATAATTCTGTAATTGCTTGAGGTTTATGGAACCCAGTTCCCGGTTTCGTAAATTATGGATGAGTTTTAAGGTTTTGAAACTATCAAACCAGTTATGCATGTGCTTGTTAAATCCAGCCTGATCCTTACTATTCTCGCGAGCATGCGATATTGATTTATTCACCCCAATATCGACAAGTGAATTAAACAGTAATTTATCCTTTAAAAGCTCATCTAGCTCGTTACCCTGCCACAATGCAGGCAAAAGACTTAACCATCTTTTCAAATAAAAAAAACATTGCGGGTGGTAAAACAGATAATCGGTTTCGGAATTTTTTAATTCATTTATTTTATTGATTGCGGGCCCTGTACCGAAAGGAACACGGCTCGAAGATCGACCAGAAAGACTAATGACCGGCTTTGATAATGACTGAATCTCACCAATTTTTTTTAATTTATTAAGTAAATAGAAATCTTCACCGGCTGCACGTCTAGGAAAACCTCTGGCAAGAGCATAATACTTGTGATGTAAAAGCAAAGTGCTCCCTATACTATGAAAAGTATAGGGAGACGTGGCCCAGCTTAATGCTTCAACATAATAATGAAGTGAATACTCATAAAGCTGGAGGCTACGCTGTGATTTGTTTTGAGGATTGATCTTATGACTGAAAGGGTAAAGTGCTGCAGCAGTGTCATCATGTAATTGCAGAGTTGCACCTAGGTAGTCTGCGGGTAAATCGACATCTGCATCAGTGTTATGAATCCAGGGTGACAGGATCTTGTTGTCATAAATTAATTGGCAGGCAATATCACAGGCAATTTTTCGCGCCAGACCTACTCCTTGCTTGTCAGGGATAGAGTAATTTTGGAGTAATAAAAGATCTGACCCATTATTATTTAATTGTCTTAGCTCGCACTGTTCATTGATGATTTTTTGCAAAGAAAATTGTTGCTTAATTAATTCAACGAGCTTTTGGGTGCGTAGTGAAGCGTCTGTGTTAGTGGCAGATACAGGGCTATTAAGCACTAAAATAACCAATAAGTTTTTGTTTTTGCTTAACGATTCTAATAATAGAGGCAGCGTTTCAGCTTCATCAAAAGCGGGGATACAGACAACATGCTGCCATTGATGGGTCAGGTTGTGGACAAAGTGGATTTCACTTTCGGCATAGCGCTGGAGGTATTTGCCGATAGACATTATTGTTCTAGCTCGCTTGCATAGCAGGAGCGTCTAGTTTTTTCTTGCCCGATAAAAGTGATTTGAAATCTTCCAGAATCACATAAAGGCAGGGTATTAATAACAAAGTAATTACGGTAGCGAACAGTATGCCAAAAGCCAATGAGGCCGCCATGGGAATCAGGAAGCGAGCCTGTAAGCTGGTTTCAAGCATTATAGGTAATAAGCCAATGAAGGTGGTTATTGATGTGAGCAGGATGGCCCGGAATCTGGCTGTGCCTGCGGTAACAACAGAATCAAACAATGACATTTTATTTTTTGATGTATTGATGAAATCAAGCAGGATGATGCTGTCATTTACCACTACGCCGGATAAAGCAATGATGCCAAGAAATGATAGAAAATTTAGCGGCATGTCGATGATCATATGACCGACCATTGCACCCACAACACCAAAAGGGATAACCCCCATAATAATAAGCGGCTGCATATAAGAACGTAAAGGCACTGCGAGCAGAGCATAAATACCAAATAACGCAAAGATCATGCCCCTAATCATATCCGTGATCAGATCTCCAGTGACTGATAGCCCACCGTCGGTTTGCTGGCTGACATTGGGGTAGCGCATAAATAATTGAGGGAAAAAATTATCTTCTAAATCTTTTGCTACTTCTGCTGGCTCCACCATGCTTTCGATAATATCCGCATTAATTGCGACTGAGCGCTGCCCATTAACGCGATTGATACGCGCGTAACCTTTTTCCATCTGGAAATCGGCAACAGAAGTAAAAGGTACAGTTTCTCCCTGGTTAGTCCTGATATACATATTTTCCAGATCACCAATTGAGACACGTTCTGATTCTGGATAACGAACCATGACTTTTAATTCATCATCGCCTCGTTGAAGCCGCTGTGCCTGTGCGCCAAAAAAAGCACTACGTACTTGCGATGAAATATCGTTCAAATTTAACCCCATTACTTCGGCGCGAGACTTAATCTGCAAACGCAATTCATCCTTATTACTGACGGCACCATTGGTGATATTGATGAGGCCGGCATAACTATGTAACTGGGTTTCAAGTTCTATAGCTGCGGCAGTCAGTTGTTCGGGGTTTTCGCTAACCAGTTGGTAAGAAATTGCACTGCCGCCGAAGCTGTCAGAACTATTAAAAACAATATTTTTCATGCCCGGCATAATGCCCACATAATTGCGCATATATTCAGTAATCAGATCAAGGTCAACTTGACCAGCAACATCCTTGTCCAGTTCCAGCACAGCTGTCCCTGAAGCCGCACCAGTGCCAACAATTAAAAGATGGTCAAGAATTTCTGTAGATATTTCATCTGTCTCAGCATCCATGAATTCGAATTGCCCATTTAATGCCAATGCTGATTCTTCTAATCTACTCATGACGTTACTGGTTTGCTGCTCCGGGCTGCCTTCAACCATGGTGACATTGATTTGAATAAAATCACTGGGAATTTCCGGTAGGAAAACCACTCTGATAATGCCGCCGGCAACCAGACCTACACTTAAAATCAGCATGCTAAAGAAAGAGGCCAGAGTGGTGTAGCGGTTTTTAATGCAGCTCTCGAGTAGGGGTTTATAGTAGTTAGTCACTAACTTATCCAGTCCTTTGTTGCAGCTTTCCTGCAGGCGATGAAACCATCCTCCGTGATTGGGCTTGCCAAAATGCACGAGATGAGAAGGGAGAATGAGCTTTGATTCTATTAAAGAGAAAGTGAGGCAGAGAATTACAACCCCGCCAATCGCTGCGGTAAAGGCCGAAATTATGCCGCTAATCATCATCAAGGGCAGAAAAGCCACAATGGTTGTTAAGACTCCAAATGTAGCTGGTCGGGCAACCCGATTGGCCCCATGCACAACACTGTCAATGCTGTGACCATATTTGGTCATGCTGTGATGGGCACTTTCTCCAATGATTATTGCGTCGTCTACAACAATTCCCAGCACCATAATAAAACCGAACAGGCTCATCAGGTTGATGCTGATGCCAAGAGAGGGCATTAAAGCCAGGGTACCTAAAAAACAAATAGGGATACCTATAATGACCCAAAAAGCCAATCTGACTTCCAAAAAGACAGTCAGTAGCAAAAACACTAAAAGGGCGCCCATCAGCATGTTTTCAGTCATCATGCTCAGCCGGTCCTGAAGGTAGAAAGAGGTATCACCCCACAAATCCATATTGATACCAGCAGGCAGGGAAGTGCGACGTTCTTCAACAAAGTTTCGTATGGTTTCTGTAACTGCCAGTACGTTTTGATCGCTTAATGTTTGGATGGCCAGTTCAACAGTTGGCTTACCATCGAAGCGGGCGTAGTTTTCGGTATCTTCAAAACCATCTACGACTGTCGCGATATCGCCGACCGTTAATATGGTTCCATCACTGCTTGTCATCAAAACAATCCGGTTAAAATCCTGGTAGTTGTAGGCAAGAGCCTGAGTTCGGAGCACAATTTCTCCTCCGGAGGTTTCAATTGAACCGGCGGGCAAATCCAGGGAAGAAAATCGAATTCGTTGGGCAATATCATCAAGGGTCATGCCATATTTCAGTAGAGTATTTTCTGAGACTTCAATAGTGATTTCATAATTTCTGACGCCATCTATGCGGACCGAGCTGATGTCAGGAAGCTCCAGCAACTCGTTACGAATGCTCTGTGCCAGTTCTTTGTGGCTTACGGGATCCATGTCGCCATATATTGCAAGGCGAATAGCATCTTGCCGGTTAATGATTCGTGAAACTCTAGCGGGCTCTGCCTGTACAGGGAAAGTTTGAATTGAATCAATATTAACTTTGACATTATTGAGCACTTCATTGATGTCATAAGATTCATCAATCTCCAGATTGACAGTTCCTACGCCTTCATTCGCGACTGAGCGAATAAAGTCTATGCCATCGACACCTTCCAAAGCGCTTTCAACGGGAATGACAATGCCTGTCTCGACATCCGCAGGCGAAGCTCCAGGTAAAGCGACAGTGACCTGAATGACAGGGATAAAAAGATCTGGATTGGCTTTTTTGGTAATGGTAAAGGCAGAAAAAGTGCCTGCAATTATAATGATGAACATCAGCAGATTTGCAGCCACATGATTGTGGGCAAACCAGGATATTAGCCCTTTTTGTTCTTTAAGTTGTCCCATCAGACTATTTTCACCAAGATTAAGTTATTAGTTACTGACAAGCATTAATTAATTGCATTGATAAGTGCTGGCTGAACTTGCGTTTGTACTAATGTGCTATTTAAAGGATTTTCCAAGCGTGTCAATATAACCTGATCTCCAGTTTCCAGACCGCCCCTGATGTAAACCTCATCTCCATTACTGGTGATTACGTCTACAGTTCTGGCACGTAGTCTGTTTTCCTGATCGGCAACCCAGACGAGATCATTTGCCTGTAATGTGTGCCGTGGCAGCACCACTACATCTTCCAGCAACTGACCCTGTATTTCAGCATTGACATAGGTACCAATGCGCAAAGGTTCATCATGTTCCATGCTGTAAAGATTATATGGATCACTGACTTGAACAACGCTAAATAAGACCCTTGTAAGGGTGTCCAGAACACCTTCAGTGCGACTGAGGTGTCCGGTCCAATGATAAATCCTGTCTCCAATTTCACTCACTAATTCCACTTCCGGGCCTGAGTTGTAGTAGTCATCGTTATTACTAAATTCCTGTATGCTGGAAGGGAGGTCCAGGTATTGAATTTTATTTTCAGGTATTGGCAGTCTTACTTCGGCATAATCGATTGCAAAAATTTCAGCAATCGCTGAACCAGTGCTGACAAATTGGCCGATGTCAGTATTCTTGGCAGATACCAGCCCATCATATGGCGCAATAATTGATGTTTTAGCCAAATCAGCACGAGATTTTTCAAGATCGCTTTCTGCTGATGCAAGACGGGCTTCTGCTTCTTCCAGCTGCGGTTTGCGCAGGTACAGATCTCTGGCGCGGATTTGGCTACGCTGTTGCTCTGACATCCTGTCCCACTCGCGTTGGGCAACATCAGCCTGGCCACGTTCCTGCTCCAGCAAGCTGCGCGCAGTAGCGACTGAAGCGGCGTCCCGGCTAAGGGCAGCACGGTAATTCTGATCATCCAGCTTTAGCAAGACATCACCGGAACGGAAGAAGCCGCCAGCGACAAAAGCCGGCGAGACCTCAATAACGCGACCGGAGACTTCAGAAACAATATTGGTTCGTGTGCGTGGTTCAACAGTTCCTTGTGAAGAAACAGTGATATAAGTATCGCTAACCTGAGGTAGCATGACCTCTACCAGTATGTTTGCTTCACTCAACTCTTCCTGTGCGGGTTGTTCGCGATTGGCAACAAGTGCCACAGTGACGGCGATAGAGCCAACAATGATGATGATTGGTAACATTATTCTGAGAAGCATATTATTTTAGTTGTCCCTAATTTAAAAAAGGCTTGCTCCAATTCTGCATATTATATGCCAATACTTATATAGCACTTAAAAAAGCAGATCATTGAAAGCGTTTAGGGTACTCGCAGGATAGTTTTACAGCAAATTTTAGAAGATTATTTTGGCCTAATGTAATGCGGGCCTGTCTGGTAATTGCCGGACAATATTGGCTTCGATCTCCAATAGTTCAGCAAGCCTGGTAGAGATTCTGGCACCATCACAATGCTGTTCTGCCAATGTTAGGAATAATCGATAATGTTGATTCTCTGATTCAGCAATTGATGTGTAAAAAGTCTTCAATCGCCCGTCTGGCAGGGCATTGGCTATAATGCCGAAACGCTCAGCACCACGCGCCTCAACAATACTGGCGATTAATAATCTATCCAGCAAGTAGGCCTCTTTACCCTGATCCATGGCTTTATGAAGTTGATTAATATAATGATCTTTTTGGTCTGCGCCAGCCTGTAATCCTTTATTTATAAGTAGTTCCATCACATCACGAAAATGGCTGAGTTCTTCAATTGCCAGGTCCAGCATCGCTTTAACCAGTATTGGTTTATCGGGATAGTGAGAGATCATGGAAATTGCCATACCGGAGGCTTTCTTCTCGCAACTGGCATGGTCAACCAGAAACTGGTCGAAATCACCAAGTACAGTCTCCAGCCAGGAATCTGGGCTGCTCTGCTTTAGCTTGAAATCCATAAATGATTTAAATAGCGTGCGAAGGCGAAAGCATCGAAAAATCGTTTAATAATGCTTTCCAGCTTTTACGCTGGTTGCGCAGGCGAATTTTTAGCTCGTTATAACGTCGTTGTAAGTGGGCTGCATCCATTTCATGAAATTTATCCTGTAGCATCCTTGATTCTTTCTCATACCATTGCTGTCTAAGTTCTGCCCAATGATTCAGGGTTTTTAGTAGATTATGGTATTCCGACTCAAGTTGTTTACGCCACAAGGCTGGATCAATCAGTTTTTCACATTTAGCCATCGCATTGCGATATTGCACCTCTATGCGAGTTCTTTCCTGGCGCCAGCTGGAACAGGTACGCAGATTTGAAGTAAGTTTTAACCAGGAGCAGAATTTAATGAACCATTTTGTTGGATCATAGTGATACCACTTGACCCCATTTCGGTAGTCCCAGGCAAAAGTGTGATGATAGTTGTGATAACCCTCTCCATAAGTTAACAAGGCAATGAAACTATTATCACGTGCTGTCTGATTGGGATCATATGGGCGAGATCCCCAGATATGTGCAGCTGAATTAATCAAATAGGTGAAGTGTTGGCTTAGCACCAGACGCAAAAAACCAAGCAATAATAAGGATCCCCAAATGTCCCCATTAATATAGCCCAGTAAGATTGGAAGGCCTATATTCATGAGCAGTGTTAAGGGCAGATAATATTTTTTTTGCCAAACTAATACCGGTTCTTTATACAGGTCATCGACATTACTCAGGTCATCTTTAACGCTCTCATATTCTCGGATCATCCAACCAAAATGGGAGTACCAGAAGCCAAGTCCTGCTGAATAGGGATCCTTGTCATTATCATCAACATAGAGGTGGTGACGGCGATGGTCTGAAGCCCAAACAATACAATGATTTTGCAGGGCACATGCCCCTCCCAGAGCAAATAAAACCTTAAGTACAGGGTGTGCCTTATAAGCTTTATGTGACCAGAGGCGGTGGTAACCCGCTGTAATCGACATTTCACAAAAGCTAAGTAGGATAAAAAACCATACCCATTCAAACAAGTCATATCCATGTGTAAGGCCGTACCAGGGGACCAGGATTATTGCGATTAGTGGAGGAAGGCCTAGAACGAGGAGATTGGTCCATATAATGGGTGGTTTTTCGGAAGAAAACTGCATGCTCACCTTAAAGTCGTGGTTTAATTCTATTTAGGGATTATTAAACAAAAATCACCCAAGAGTAAAATCCAAATAAGAAAATTGTTAAGTAGTCACTTTATAAAGAGGGCTTATGCAAGACGAATTAATAGAACTTCAAAGTAAACTAAGCTTCCAGGAACAAACACTCTTTGAGTTAAACAGTGCATTAGTCAGTCAACAGCAACAAATTGACAGCCTGCAACTACAGATTAAATTGCTTGAAGACAGGCTTGCTGAACTAGAAGGGCAAGCCCTACCAGCATCAGGCGAAGGGCAGCATGAAAAGCCGCCCCATTATTGATCTTCTAAAAAAGAATTAAGCCTTGTTTGCCGCAGAATCTATTTTATAGGGCTGACATCTTCAGCCTGCAGGCCTTTATCACCATTAGTGACAGCAAATTCGACTTTGTCTCCTTCTTGTAGAACTCGATGGCCCTTGCCTGCGATAGAGCGGAAATGAACAAATATATCTTCACCGCTTTCTCTCGTGACAAAGCCATAGCCCTTACTGGCACTAAACCATTTCACAGATCCGACCTCTTTAGGTCCGAGGTCTTTTTTATGTTTTCTGCTGCGTCTGGGTTTTTTTTCCGAGGGCTCAGAACGCGGACGAACAATCCAAAAAGTAGTCAGGCAGCCGCTGATAAGTGCTATACAAAAATAGGCAATTACAGCAGGGAACAAGCTGTCAAAATTAACAAGATATGCAAGAAAACTAAGCACTACTGCAACAATAAATGAAGCAAGAAAAATTTTAATATTCATAAGTAACCGTATTTTTATTATAAAAAAAGATGTTGTTAAGAACTTGTTAAAAGGATTGCAGTGCCAAAAATTAAAAATGAACTTTTGAAGAAGTTGTCTAAAAGTGCACTGAAATCGCGCATGGATAATAACATTAATACTTGATTGGATTAAAGTTTCATAAAGGCTATATGTTAGAATATTGTTGCTTTCTATGGGCTAAGGCCCCTTGAGGCAATGCCTTAAAAGTCAAGCATGTTTCAAAGTGATGCCAGTGTAATCTCGGAGCTAGTCAGATGCCAAAAGCAAGCGAATTAAAAAAAGGGATGGTTGTAGATATTAATGGCGTACCCCATGCTGTAAAGCAATTGGAAGCTAAAAGCCCATCCTCCCGCGGTGCGTCGACCATATATAAGGTGCGTTTCACAAATTTGTTAACAAAGCAGAAGCTCGATGAATCCTATAAGGGAGATGATTTATTACAGGAAGCTGACTGCATTCGAGTCCCCATACAGTTTTCATATCAGGATGGTGATAACACCATATTCATGAATTCAGAAGATTATTCACAATATGAAGTTAGTGCCCGTGATCTGGAAGACCAGCTTGGCTATATCTCTGAAGATACTGAAGGAATGATCGCCTTACTGATGGATGGTAAATTACTGAGTGTTGAATTACCGCAATCAGTGAATATGGAAATTATTGAAACACCACCAGCGATCAAGGGGGCATCTGCTTCGGCCAGAACCAAGCCAGCCAAATTAAGCAGTGGTATTGAGGTGCAGGTACCAGAATATCTGGAGCAGGGTGAAATAATTAAAGTGAACACTTCCACCGGCAAATTCATGTCTCGCGCATAGCTACTACACTTGCTAATACGTCGTTGAAAGTAAAATTTATATCGGTTGCTTACTGGCTTGTAAGCATCCTTATAAATTTTTTACTCTAACACCAGAAAATAAAAAGCAAAGATCCAAGGCTGAGAAAGACAGTCTAATCTGTTTGTAAAATAAAAAAGGAGGCTAAAGGTTTTGAATTTTAACCAGTTGGTCTTTTAATTGATGCAGTGAATTTTCAGCTTTATCGAGTTTTTCTTTTTCCTTATTAACAACTTCTTTCGGCGCATTAGCGACAAACTTTTCATTCCCCAGTTTGCCAGAGAGTTTGTTTATCTCTATATCCAGCTTGCTAATTTCCTTATTCAGTCTTTCTATTTCAGCGTCCAGATCAATTAAACCAGCCATGGGGACAAGCACTTCCATATCGCCAACCAACTGGGTGGATGCAAGTGGAGCATCTTCAGGATTATCTAGCCAGCTAATGGAATCAAGCTTGGCAAGTTTAGTCAGGAACTGAGAGTTGGTTTTCAGATATTGCCGGTCGGCTTCTTTACCCTTACTCAGAATAACGGGAATTGCCTTGGCCGGGGAGATATTCATTTCACCTCTGATATTTCTGATTGCAACGATGACGCCCTTAACCCATTCTATTTCAGCATCGACACCAGCGTCGATTACAGAACTTTCTTGCGCAGGATAGGGCTGAAGCATGATAGATTCGCCCTGGATATTGAGCATAGGTGCTACTTTTTGCCATATTTCTTCAGTGATAAATGGTAGGAAGGGATGGGCAAGTCGCAGGCTTTGCTCAAGGACATTTAATAAGGTGAAGCGTGTGGCATTCTTTTGCTCAAGGGTGGCGTTATCGTCCCAGAGTACAGGTTTGGATAGCTCCAGATACCAGTCACAATATTCATTCCAGAAGAAATCATAAATTGCCTGGCTAACCAGGTCGAAGCGATAAGTCTCCATACCCAGTTCAACTTTTTGCAAGGTCTTTTGGAAACAGGATTGGATCCACAAGTCTGCTTGAGAATAATCTTCAATTTTCTCGGGTTTAGTTGGAATCTGTTCTTCGGTGTTCATGAAAACATAGCGTGAAGCATTCCAGATTTTGTTGCAGAAATTTCGAAAACCCTCCATGCGACCCATATCAAAATTGATATCACGGCCTGTGCTGGCTAAAGAATAAAAGGTATAACGCAGGGCATCAGTGCCGTGTGCAGCAATGCCATCCGGAAAGTTTTTACGAGTGGCTTTTTCAATTTTCTGAGCCAGCTGGGGTTGCATCATGCTGTCAGTTTGTTTGGCCAACAGAGCATCGAGTTCTATGCCGTCTATGAGATCGATAGGGTCAAGAATATTGCCTTTGGATTTTGACATCTTCTGACCTTCGCTGTCACGGATCAGCCCTGTGATATAAATTTTTCTAAAGGGGATCTGGCCTGTAAATTTCAAAGTCATCATGATCATTCTGGCAACCCAGAAGAAAATAATATCGAAGCCAGTGACCAATACATCCGTAGGATGAAAGGTCTTTAATTCTTCGGTATCTTTCGGCCAGCCCAGAGTTGAAAAAGTCCATAAAGCTGAAGAGAACCAGGTGTCCAACACATCGGGATCCTGACTCAGTTCAAGCTCAGCATCCAGTTTATATTTTTCACGTACCGAAGCTTCGTTGTGGCCGACATAAATATTGCCGTCATTGTCATACCAGGCAGGAATACGATGTCCCCACCAGAGCTGACGGCTAATACACCAGTCCTGAATGTCACGCATCCAGGAAAAATATGTGTTTTCCCAGTTTTTAGGCACGAATTCAATGTCGCCATTTTCGACAGCGGCAATGGCCGGCTTGGCAAGCTCCTCAATAGCGACATACCATTGGTTCGTCAGGTAAGGTTCTATCACTACGCCACTGCGATCACCCCGTGGTACCTTTAGTTTGTGTGGTTCAATTTTCTCCAGTAAACCAGCTGCTTCTATATCAATAACAATTTGCTTACGGGCTTCGAATCGATCCATACCCTGATAAGCGCCAGGGGCATTTTCATTAATGGCAGCATCATGTGTGAAGATGTTTATCAACGGCAACTCATGACGTTTCCCAATTTCATAGTCATTGTAGTCGTGAGCCGGGGTGATTTTTACACAACCAGTACCAAACTCTGGGTCAACATAATCATCTGCAATGATAGGAATTTGCCTATCGCATAAGGGTAATTCGACATGTTTTCCGATTAGGTTTTTGTAACGGTCATCATCCGGGTGTACAGCCAAGGCCGTATCTCCCAACATGGTTTCAGGCCGTGTTGTTGCAATCACAATATGGTCTTTTCCGTCAGCCGTTAAATCACCATTCGCCAACGGATATCGAAAATACCAGAAGGAACCATTTTCTTCTTCACTGATGACTTCAAGATCAGAAATTGCCGTATGGAGTTTGGAGTCCCAGTTAACCAGGCGGTTACCGCGATAGATCAACCCTTCGTCATAAAGACGAATGAACACTTCCTCAACGGCAGCCGAAAGCCCTTCATCCATGGTAAAGCGTTCACGATTCCAATCGACAGACACACCAAGTCGGCGCATTTGTCTGGTAATGGTGTCACCTGATTCCTGTTTCCAGTCCCAGACTTTTTCAACAAATTTTTCTCGGCCAAGATCATGCTTGCTGAGACCCTTGGCTTGCAGTTGTCTCTCCACTACCATTTGGGTGGCGATACCGGCATGATCTGTGCCGACTTGCCATAGAGTATTTTTCCCTTGCATGCGCTGGTATCGAGTCATGGCGTCCATAATGGATTGCTGAAAACCATGCCCCATATGCAAACTGCCAGTAACATTAGGTGGGGGGATCATGATGCAATAAGCATCGCCTTGGCCTGATGGTGCAAAATAACCACGCTCTTCCCAAGTCTTATACCAGGAGGCTTCTATTTGCTGGGGTTGGTAGGTCTTATCCATTACTGCTTACTGCTAGTGAGAAAGCCCAGCATTATAGCGTGTTGGGTGGGTGACCCCAAGCAATCAGAACAGTTATCTGACAAAAATAAGGATTAAGGTATTTATTGTTTTTCAAAAACAAAATGATCCAGTGCTGGGTATATCTGTGGGCTTTTTTAAGCGCTTTTCAGAAAGTTGATAAAAGACCGGTCGGACTTTGCCGGCCGGTCAATGGTTGGCAAGATCTGCTTCTATAATTTTTTAGTAAATTGGTTGCGGTTTTTCATCTGAAATTTCCGGCAATTTCCGGTAAAAAGAGATATATGAATGCTAGATTAACAAAGCATCGTTAAAACACAGCTTAATCATAACGGTGGGAAATCAGGCTGGCTTACTTTTTAAAAGAATTTTATACTGCGCACACAAATTCAAACCGAGTTTATAAAAGTTCTCAGGAGTATCACAGTAAATGCTGGAAAATATCACAGACAGGAAAAAAATTGGGCTAGGAATTTTGCTGGCTTCTCTTGCTTGCATGGCTGCCCCAATGGCGACTGCACAGTCGGATGCCACGATTTTAACTCTTGTTCGTGCTTGTCAGAGCGTCGCTGGTCTTTCTGAGCGCCTTGCCTGCTATGATCGAGTGCTTCCGCCAGGGACTGATTCAGTCGGAGTGACTACAGAAACTCCTGCAAGGACAACAGCTCCGGTAGCAAGATCAACAGAAACAATTGATAGGAGTAATGCCAGGGTTTCAAGAGAACAGGAACTAGAATCCACAGTGGCCGAACTCGAGGAGCAGCTGGTTCGTGAAACCGGTGGAGAACCTGTAGCAAGAATAATTGAAGTCCAAAGGCCCACGGTACGTACATCCAGATTAATTGCAGAAGATGGCCGAGTTTTTGTGGAATCAATTACAACATCAATCATCAACTGGCCAGATACGCCATTCGATGTTGAAGTTAACAGAAGTATCACTGGTACTTATACGATCAGGGCGATGAACACCGCTAATGATAGAGGTCTGGGTCGTGGTTATCGTGTGGCGCTTGAAAGATAGCTTCACCAAAAAAACTGAATGAGCCTTTTTTGTCTGGAGACGCCAGAATCTCCACCCAGCAAATTCAAGCTTATAGCCATTTAGTGAGTTGCGCTTAAAGAAATATCAAAACAGAAGTAAAGGATTTTCGATTTAAGCGTGCAGGTCTTCAGTTAATGAAGCAACGGTTTCAGCGGGCAGCTCAATACCTTTGACGGGCAAGTTCAGGTGATCACAGCCGGCACGTAATAACTGATTCTGTTTTAGGGCCTTAATCATTTCCTGGGTGAACTCAAAACGCATGAAATGTACGCTTGATGTTTTTTCATCATTTTCACGATCCAGATCTTCATCAGCAATGGCATAGACTTTTTCAAAGCCATCAACCTGCAGCCAGACCTGATCTTCTACTCCAATAAGTCTAGACAGTTCAACTTTTCGAAGTTCAGCATCATCATATTCCAGCATGAAAGTCGCTTTTAAATTACTGCCATCAGGGATAAGTGGATTGTAAGCATCTAATTCATCCTGAATACCTTCTGCTTCAAACACTTTTTCAATACGTAACATTTCCTGGATTTGATAACGAATTGTCAGTTCATCTTCAAAATACAGTCTGGCGTGCTCGTTTAAACTTACGCGTCGATTCTTTTTATGGTTGATGACCTGAGCTTTAAATTCTTGTCTTCTCGAAGAGTATTCTTCCAGAGATAATAAATCATTTCGGGTTAGCGTCATTGTTTTTCCTTACAATATATTTATAACGAATATGCCATTCGAAGCAGTGTTATAGGGTGCTCTGGCTTATCGACGGTTTCAGATAAATTGGCAATATGGTTGGCCGCCATTGGGCAGTCAGAAATAAAGTGATCAGGATTTCTTGCATCGACTTTTTTAACCACGGGACGAGCAATTTTTACTGCATGATCATGAGATTCCACTTTGACAGCATAGGTGCCATCATGCCCAGAGCAGCGTTCTTCAGTATTGACAGTTGTTCCGGGAACCAGATTCAGTATATCCCGTGCTTTGATGCCAATATTCTGGACACGAAGATGACAGGCAACCTGGTAAGAGATATCACCAAGTTCAGTATTGAAGTCAGTTCTTAGAGCGCCTTCTTTATGGCGGAGATGCAGGTATTCAAAGGGATCAAAAAATGCTTTTTGAACCTTTAATACATCCTCATCATCCGGGAATAATAAAGGCAGTTCCTGCTTGTACATTAATACACAAGAAGGCACTGGTGCGATCAGGTCATAGCCTTCATCAACTAGTTTTGCAAGAACAGGAATGTTGGCTTCCTTTGCTTTGGCAACTGAATCGAGGTCGCCAAGTTCTAGTTTAGGCATGCCACAACACTGCTCTTTAGGCACCAGCTTAATTTGTATGTCGTTGTGCTGGAAAACCTTGTAAAAATCTTCACCCAGCTCTGGGCTGTTGTAATTACCATAGCAGGTTGCATAAAACGCGACTTTTCCTGTTGTACGGCCAAGCGCTTTGCTTTCGATTGATTTATCCAGATTTTTAACGCGCTTACGTAGAGTATTTGAATGGTAAAGTGGCACTGGTGCCTGGTGGTGAACGCCTGCTGTTTTCTCTAATATTTTTCTGAATGTTTTGTTGGAATTAAGGGCATTAACCGTGATATCGATCAAAGGTATCGTCGCCATCTTGCCGACACGGTTAGTATCAGAAAGCATTTTATTACGAAAAGAAGTGCCTTCTTTTTTAAATTCAACGGCCTTGGCGCGAAGCATCAAATGGGGAAAGTCTATATTCCATTCATGCGGAGGGACATATGGGCATTTAGACATGTAGCACATGTCACATAAATAACATTGATCCACTACTTTTTTGTAATCTGCTTTATCAACACCATCTACTTCAAAAGTCTCTGACTCGTCGACCAAATCAAACAGGGTAGGGAAGGCGTTACATAAACTTACACAGCGACGACAGCCATGACAAATGTCAAAGACTCGTTCAAGCTCATGGTAGAGATTATCAGTATCCCAGAAGCTTTCAGACTTCCAGTCAATAGGATGTCTGGTTGGGGCTTCAAGACTGCCTTCTTTGGTAGAGATTGAATCGCTCATGTGTAAGACCCTGGTTTTATTTTTAAGTACCGAATGTCGAGAGCCAAAAGGCTCCCAACAAACAGTAAATAGTTTAAGCGTCTAGATTATCTAAGGCTTTTTGGAAACGGTTGGCGTGACTTCTTTCAGCCTTGGCTAATGTTTCAAACCAGTCAGCAATTTCATCATGCCCTTCATCGCGAGCAGATTTTGCCATGCCAGGGTACATGTCAGTATATTCATGTGTTTCACCAGCAATGGCTGCTTTCAGGTTGTCTGAAGTGGCGCCAATTGGAAGGCCAGTAGCAGGATCACCCACTTCTTCCAAATACTCTAAATGACCATGGGCGTGGCCAGTTTCACCTTCAGCAGTTGAACGGAATACCGAAGCAACATCGTTGTAGCCTTCAACATCGGCTTTAGAGGCGAAATATAGATATCGACGATTAGCTTGAGATTCTCCAGCAAAGGCGTCTTTCAGGTTTTGTTCAGTTTTACTTCCTTTTAGTGACATAATTTTGTCCTCTATTGTTATTGAAAGTTTAGTTTCAGTTCATTTAGGACAACAGAAAAATATCCCCGGTGCCCAGTTAATGGTTAAATCCAAGAACTTGCCTGATTATGCATTAGGCGTTTATTATCTGTCCAATGGATAAAATTATAATTAGTAATCGATTTTAACGATGGCGAATCTACCGACTTTAAAACAACTAAAATATCTGTGTGCTGTTGCTGAGCTTAAACATTTCAGTCAGGCAGCTAAGGCATGTTTTGTCTCACAATCAACGCTTAGTGCGGGTATCATTGAGCTTGAACAAAGCTTAGGTGTCACTTTAATTGATCGCAGTCAAAAGCAGGTCAGCCTCACTGCTATTGGTCGTGAGGTCAGACAAAGGGCAGTATCTATTCTGACCGAGGCGGATGATTTAGTGGCCTTAGCTGAATCTGCCCATGAGCCTTTTACAACTGAAATGCGCTTAGGCGTTATCCCGACAATTGCGCCTTTTTTATTGCCTGATATTTTAAAAGCGCTCAGGCAGCGCTACCCAAAATTTAAGTTGTATATCCGTGAAGACCAAAGTGGCAATCTCTTGAGGGATCTTGCTGCAGGAGAGCTGGATCTTTTGTTGCTAGCGCTACCATATCCTGCTGAAGGCGTGACCAATATGCATTTATTCTACGATGAGCTCTTACTGGCTTGTAATAAAGGCAGTGAATACTCTCGTGATAAAAAGCTAACAACCAAAGAGCTAAAAAATACTGATCTCTTATTGTTAGAAGAGGGGCACTGTTTGCGTGACCATGTATTGGAAGCTTGTGAATTAAATAACAGTGATATCAAGGTGCCTTATTATGCAACCAGTTTAAATACAGTTATTCAAATGGTGGCGAATGATATTGGTATCAGTATTCTGCCCAAAATGGCGGTAGACGCTAACATATTACGAGGAACGACTGTTGAAACTCACCCCTTTGTGGATAAAAAAGTTCAACGTTCCATTGGCTTAATGTGGCGTAATAGTTCACCTCGGCAAACTGAGTATATGCAGGTTGGTGAATTGATCAATGAAGGTATGGCCAATTACAAATAAGATTCACATTAGTTCAGGGATTGGAGTTACTGTTTATCAGGTGTATGAGGAAGCTATCTTTCTAGATTAACTGAACTAGTTCAGGCGGAGCTCGTACGCAAATTGTGAGATAAACTTGTATAGCTTAATGATCAGTTTCATAATGACTTCCAATAAAAGCAGTACTAACACTTAAAAATACTACAAAAACTAAAACAATTATTAATCAGGCGAGAGTACTTTTGATGAGAATAATTAAACACTTACTTTGTCTTCGTTTATTGAACAATTTTGCTAGTGACTTCTTAAAAAGCACTTCATACAAACTCATACTGCTTGCTTTTGGGCTTATGTTAGCTGTGTCGGCTAATGCCCAAGGGACGCGTCTACTCAGGCAGCCATCTATCAGTGATACTCATATTGCCTTTGTTTATGGTGGTGATCTTTGGGTGACTGAATTAGGGCAAACACAAGCAGTTCGAATTACCAGTACAGCTGCAGTAGAGAGTGATCCTCATTTCTCGCCAGATGGACAAACTATTGCGTTTACGTCGAACCGTTCTGGTACTGCTAGTGTGTATACCGTTGCAGTGGATGGAGGGCCAGTCACTAGGCTTACCTGGCACCCGTCACCGGTGGTTACTCGTGGGTGGACGCCAGATGGTGAGCGAGTGTTGTATGCCTCTAGCAGAGGATCAGCGCCAATAGAATTTAATAGACTTTGGACTGTCCCTGTTAGTGGAGGCGCTCCAAGTTTATTGTCAGAACAATGGGGCAATAACGGTTCTTTCTCTGCAGATGGAGAGCAAATAATCATAGATAGAATGACGCGACGTGATGTTGAATGGCGCGCTTATAGAGGCGGTCAGAATACCCCTTTAGTTATTCTCGATTTGAATAATAATTCTGAAATTCAATTACCACACGAGGCATCAATAGATATTGAACCCGTTTGGTTAGGCGATAACATTTATTTTCTTTCTGATCGTGACTGGACATCCAATGTATGGTCTTACTCGACGGCAACCGGAACCTTAAACCAGCTCACAGAGTTTTCAGATAGTGACATAAAACAATTGTCAGGTAATGGCGAATTACTGACCTTCGAACAGAGTGGCTATCTTTATACTTTAGATCCAGTCTCAAATGACATTACACAATTAGAAATTACTGTAAGCGGAGACTTTCCTTGGGCTGAAACCAGATTTGAGAATGTTAGTGACAATGCAGAATCTGCTTCACTTTCTCCAACTGGTAAAAGAGCCATCATGGCAGCGCGGGGTGAAGTGTTCACTGTGCCGCTTGAAAACGGTGATACCCGCAATATCACACAAAGTTCTGGTGCAGCCGATCGTGCGCCAATATGGTCACCGCTAGGAGATAAAATTGCCTGGTTTTCAGATAACAATGGTGAATTTTATCGTTTGATGGTGGCCAGTCAGGATGGCCGCTCAGAGCTTGAAAGCATTTCTATCGGTGAGTCAAAAATGGCCTGGGAACCCACCTGGTCTCCAGATGGCCAGTTGATTGCCTTTGTTGATGATGATGTCAGAATTCGAGTGCTCGATTTGGGCGGCAATGAAATTATGACAGTTGATGTAGGTGGCACAAATATAGAAAGGGGCTTTAATGGTTTAACTTGGTCACCGGACTCCAACTGGCTTGCCTATTCTAAAACTGCCAGTAATGAATTCAGACAAATCGTTGTTTGGTCGAGAGAGAATAATGAAGTTAGCTCATTAACGAATGCTTTTGCAGACTCATTCTCTCCATCATGGGATAGGAATGGTAAGCACCTTTATTTTCTTGCCAGTACCGATGTGGCTTTAGGCTCAAGTTGGGCTAGCACTAGTGCTATAGGGGCTCAAGCACTTTATGCTGCTTATATTATTAATCTTGCAGAGGATGCAAACTCTCCGTTTGAGCCACTGAGTGATGAGGAAACAATTCAGGAGCCAAGTAGTGAAGCTGCCACAGAAGAAGATTCAGCAGAAGCAACAGCTGTTTCAGTCGTCATTGATATTGAGAATATTCAACGCAGAACACTAGCCCTCCCGCTACCTGAAAGAAATTATAGGATGACAGTGAGTGGCCCATCTGGGTCAGTCTTTATTGCTGAACAGGCGGCTAATGGACCCGAGATGACTCTGCAAAAATTCTCTATAGAAGTTAGAGAAGCGCAAGTATTTGTAGATGGTGTCAGCAGTGTATCGGTTTCTGCCGATGGCAAAAAGTTATTAGTTCAAAAAGGACCTAGCTGGCAAGTTCTTGAAGCCGACAGCCCTAGTGGCTACACCGGTGAAAATGCCCTTAGTGCTACAAATCTTGACGTCAATCTGACGATGCGACTAAACAGAGAAGCTGAATGGAAGCAGATGTTTGATGAAGCCTGGCGTTATGAAAGAGATTACTTTTATGACCCTAATATGCATGGTCGTGACTGGAACGACGTCTATAGCCGCTATGCACCCTTAGTGCCTTTTATTAAACATCGCTCAGACCTGACATATATTCTTGACCAGGTAAATGGCGAAATGTCAGTAGGACATAGTTTTGTTTTCGGCGGGGATTACCCAGAAGTTGAGCAATCTACTGTTGGTTTGCTAGGCGCGGATTTGGTTCCGGCTAGAAACCGTTGGATGATTGAACGTATTTATACCACTGAAAGCTGGAATCCCGGGCTTACCGGGCCTCTGGATCAACCTGGGGTAAATATTGAAGAAGGGTATTATTTGGTAGGGGTCAATGGCAGAGAATTGACTGCTGATGACAACCCTTATGCTTTGTTAGAGGGCACTGCGGATATGCAAACTGTTTTGCATATTAATGACTCACCTAATTTTGACAATGCCTGGCAAGAAACAGTCGTGCCAATTCGAAATGAAAATTCTCTGAGACAACGCGCCTGGGTAGAAGATAATCGACGCAGGGTAGATGAACTTTCCAATGGCAAATTAGGTTATATCTGGGTACCCAATACATCGACTCCGGGTTTTGTTTCTTTTAACCGTTATTTTTTCGCGCAACAGGATAAAGCCGGAGCGGTGATCGATGAGAGATATAACGGTGGAGGGCAGCTAGACGATTACATGGTTGATTTAATGAGTCGAAGCTTGAGGATTAGTATTACTAACGAGGTGCCAAATGGGAGGCCGATTAGATTACCTGCTGGGATACTTGGACCAAAAGTGCTGATGGTTAATGAAATGTCGATGTCAGGCGGGGATTTCTTTCCCTGGATTTTTCGACAGCAAGAAATTGGCCCTTTATTAGGTCAGCGCACTTGGGGTGGTTTAGTAAAATCATCGGTACATTACAGTTTGGTTGATGGTGGTGCGTTGACGGCACCTGATAACGCGGTTTTTGATCCAGTCGCTAATCAATGGATTGCTGAAAATATTGGTATCACACCGGATATTGAAGTTTATCAAGACGCTCAGGCTTTAAGTAACAATGAAGATCCTCAACTCGAAAGAGCTGTTGCTGAAGTGTTGAGTTTGTTAGAGGAGCAAGGAGAGATAAATATTGAGCCACCGCCGTTTTCGACGCCAGCGGCTCATTAAAGTAGTTAATTATTAAGGGCTAAATAAAAGTTATATAGATGATTTGCATAGCTAGGCTGGTTGAATATTGATTACCAGCTATAGCCAAATTCAATTTCAAATTGATGCATTTCTAACTCTATCGTTTGAGTCGGATCAAAGCTGTTTGGTCCACTTACGCTGTTTTTAGGCGCATACATTATTGATAAGCTATATTCTCTGCCACTGCTCACACGATGGGTAAACCCTGCAGTCAAATGCTGTTCAATTACACCTGGCGCCATCATGTTGAATAAAACCTGATCTGAATCGATAGGTTGATTGCCATAGCTGTAGCCAGTGCGAAAAGTCCAATTTGCAAGATTATTAAATTGCCATTCATAGCCAATTTTGTGCGTGGTCATATCATTCCATCCAAAGCCCGCACCGGAGTTGCCGCCAAGGCAAGAGCTTAAGGAAGTACCGCCAACAGTAGGGCAAGAGAAAATCGGTTGTATCGGGTTGCCGACGGAATTGACCGAACTAAAACTGGTATGTTCGATGTCGTAGTGCAGTGACCTAGCTGGTGAAAGCTTAAAGCTTATGCCTGCCCGTATACTAGCTGGGATATCAAAATCTCCTTGTTCAGCAAAAAGATCACTGTAATCATCAAGTTCAGACATGAATATTTTACTTTGATAACTCAGTGCCAAATTAACGGTGTCAGTAGCTTCCCATATGACACCAAGTTTAAGGCCAGCGCCAAAGCTATAATCTCTGTCATTATTCGTTAGCTTAGTCGGCATTACAGTTCCGCCGGAAGCGGCGAAGGTTTGCGTATAAGGTGCAAAACTGCCGAAACCCTTTGCTTCAAAGGCTTGTCCACTGAGCACAAGCGCAGCACCCCAACTAAGCTTGCTGTTTGTTTGACCGTAAGAAAGGTCCAGAAAAGCTTGGGTAAGATCTACGCCAGCATCACCATTACCATAAGAGCCTGATAGAGTTGAAACAGGCGCTGGACCAATACCATCAGGGTCAAATATGGCAGAACCTGTTTGATAGTCCGTGCTCATTCCGCCGCGGCCATAAAATGAAGCTCCAAAAGCTGAATTTTCTTTATAGCTCCATGTGCGGGCGATATAGGGAATTAAAAAGTAATTGCTTTCACTGCTAACTTTTCCAGGGGCAATGGTAAATGCACCACCTTGGCCATTCGCTAGACTAGGAGATGCTGTATAAGAGCGTCGCGGTGAAAATAAGCCCAGACCAAACTCAAAATGATCGGCCATTAGGACAGTGGCAGCTGGATTGATAGAAGCTGAGATGGCTTCAGAGGGTAATGCAGTGCCAGCACCAGCCATGCCTTTATTTTTGACGCCAAGGCCATGAGTGAAATAACCGTTGGTCGCTAGAGCCGTTTGACTGCTAATTAAAAAGATAGAGAGGCCGAGGGAGCAGGCTTTAAATCGTTGCATAGTATTTGTTTCGCCGAAAAGCGCGGAAGTTTAGGTGGGACGGCCATTTTAGTCAAATATAAATTCACTAAACATTATGAGTGTCTAGATCATGGCCTGCTTCTTTATATTGTTTCCAGCGTTCACGCCCTTTAGTTTTATCTTCTTCACTGGCGGAAATGATTTCTACAATGCGGGGAAAATCAGCATGGAACTCAGGAATGCTCTGGCTTAAATTTATAAGCACGTCGAAACCTTGTTGAAAGTTTTCAGCATAGCCTATGACTATGCTGACATCTTCATCAAGTTCAGTATCAATGACACAATGCGGTAAAAAGCTTTCTGGTCGATAACTCCAGAGCAAGTCATCAAGGTAATTGGCTTGCTCTTCGGTATCGGTATGAATATAAGCTTTTAGATTTTGTGAAAGTATTTTTTCACAAAGACGGCAAGCAAAAATATATTGCTCAGTACTTTGGCCTTGTTTTAGTAGATAAAAGTTAACCTTCGACATCAGGCGTTTAGCAAATATTCCATTAATAAGGGTACAGGTCTACCAGTCGCACCTTTTTGTTTACCTTGATCCCAAGCGGTACCCGCTATATCAAGATGCGCCCATTTGTAATCTTTGGTAAAGCGCGCCAAGAAACAACCTGCGGTTATGGTGCCTGCTCTAGGACCACCAATATTGGCGATATCGGCAAAGTTACTGTCGAGTAATTTTTGATATTCATCCCATAAAGGCAGGCGCCAGGCCGGGTCAAGTGAATCCAGTCCGCATTGGTAAAGTTTATCGGCCAATTCATCATCATTGCTCAACAAGCCCGATACCACATTGCCAAAAGTTGCGACACAAGCACCGGTCAAGGTGGCAATATCAATAACCGTTTTCGGGTTAAAACGCTTGGCATAAGTCAGCGCATCACACAGGACCAGACGACCTTCAGCATCGGTGTTCAAGACTTCAATGGTCTGGCCGGACATGCTGGTAACGACATCGCCTGGCTTGGTGGCTCTGCCACTGGGCATATTTTCTGCACTGGCAATGATAGCAACCACATTGATTTTTGGTTTTAGCTCACATAAAGCGTGCATAGTGCCCAGTACACTGGCTGCACCACACATATCAAACTTCATTTCATCCATGCCTAGGCCAGGTTTTAAGCTTATGCCGCCGGTATCAAAGGTAATACCTTTACCGACTATTACATTGGGTTTGCTATTAGGGCTGCCACCCTGATATTCCATCACAATCAATACAGAAGGTTGATCACTGCCATTGCCAACAGAAAGCAGAGAATTCATACCCAGGCGTTTCATCTGGGCTTCTGATAATACTTTGGTTTTTAACTGCTTGTGTTTTTTAGCCAGGTTTTGCGCCTGCTCACCTAAATAGGTGGGGGTGCATATATTAGCTGGCAGGTTGCCAAGGTTGCGTGCAGTGTTCATTCCAATTCCAATGGCAGAACCCGTGTCTAGCCCCTTCTTGGCTTGAGCGCGTTCACTGCTTGTGCATGTCAGAGCCAGGCGTTTTATCTTTTGCGCAGGCTTTACTTTGGAGATGGTTTCTTTATAACGGTATTCTGCATGGGTGAATATTTTGGCCACCTGGATGGCTTTGCGTTCAATAGTTGCTTTTTCTACTGGCAGACTGCTTAAACCCAACACAGCATCTTCTATAGAATAGCGATCCAGTTGCGTTACCGCCAAACGTAAAATTTGGGTAAATCGTTTCAGTGTCAGATCACTCTTCTTACCGCAACCCAGTAGCAAAATACGCTTGGCCTTGATGCCATCAACATTATGCAAGAGCATGGCTTCCATGGCTTTCCCGCTCATGTCTCCGGTTTTAATAACTTTGGAAATGGCTTTTCCTGAGGCTATATCTACCTCTGCAGTTGCTTCAGGCAAGTGGCCGTTGAGGTAAACACCAAGAATTAAACAGGAGCTTGGTGTATTAGCGAGTGCAGTTGTTTTTGTTGAAAATTGCATGTTATTCCTTTTATTCGGGCTTATTTTTTGTGTGCTGTTCTTGTCTTCTTTAAATAGAAAACAAATTAGGGGACTAAATGTAGAGGCTTAGATAAAAAAAATCTACCTGAATTGCTGTAAAACGCAAAAGTAGCCGTCTAACACTGTATGCAATAGAATCCGACTATGATCATTCCGCGTTATCTCGCTAAACAAATTCTACAGCTTACCTTGGCACTGACCGGGATCCTGCTTGCTGTTGCTGTTTTGATTCGTTTACTGAACTACTTAAGTGATGCTTCCGAGGGCAGTATAGACCCATCGGTATTATTAATACTGATGTCCTATCGATTACCAGAATTTGTGCAATTAATTTTGCCTTTGGCGCTGTTATTGGCTGTTTTGTTGGCTTATGGCCGTATGTATGCAGATAACGAAATGACAGTATTGATTGCTTCTGGCCTTAGTAAGAGGCGCTTACTGGCCTATACCTGGATGAGTGCTTCAGGTTTTGTTGTTTTGATCGCATACCTCAGTCTCTCTTTGACTCCATGGGGTTTAATGAATAGCGAGACCTTGCTTGAACAACAAAAAGATCTTAATGAGTTTGATGTAATGGTGCCAGGGATTTTTCAGGACATATCCAGTGGAGCGCGGACCACGTATGCCGAAAATATTGAGGGAAATCGAATTGAGAATGTTTTCATGCATGAGACAGAAGCAGACAGATTAATTGTTGCCGATTCGGCAAGTTTGGTTCAGGTCGAAAGAGCCGCCGGCGAGAGTCAGGAAGAATCACCAGAAAAGCTGGTGGTTTTTGTTGATGGTTCGCTAAGTGAGGGCATAGCAAGTGGAGACTTTTTTTCGCTTACCAACTTTGGTGAACTTGCCATAAGAATTCCCCAAAGAGAAATTAGTATTGATTTGGATCTTGAAGAGCAGGCAAGGAGTACTTCAGATCTCTTTGCTGAGCTAAACAATTCAACTATCGCAGAGCTGCAGTGGCGGTTTTCACTTATCATTATTATTCCGATTTTGTGCCTGCTGGCTGTCACCTTAAGTAAGGTAAACCCACGACAGGGGCGTTTTGCCAGACTGGCCCCTGCAGTATTGCTATATTTAATTTATTTTGCATTGTTACTGGCAAGCAGGGACTGGGTGGCAGATGGAAGTCTGCCGGCAGTGATTGGTCTATGGTGGGTACATATTTTATTTCTGGTCCTGGGAATATTAATGTTCCAGGAAAAACTACCTCAGCTCTTTGGTGCGCATCGGTCGAAATCACATGCATAAAGTTGATGCTTATATCCGTAACTCGGTATTAATGGCAATGTTGCTAGTACTTCTGGTGCTTGCAGGCCTGGATTTTTTATTTACAGTTTTTGATGAGCTAGGCGGAACCAATGAGCGCTATCAGACCGGTGATGCACTGCTGTATGTGCTTCTGACATTTCCTCGACATGTATATGATCTTCTGCCAATGACGGCCTTGATGGGAGCATTGATTGGTTTAAGTGTGCTGGCTTCCAGTAATGAACTGGTGGTTATGCAGACTGCCGGTATTAAAACTCAAAGAATAGTCTGGGCGGTAATGAAACCCGCAATATTGGTCATGTTGGCGGGATTAATTATTGGCGAATATATTGCCCCTCCACTTGATTTGAAAGCGGAGGTGAATAAAACCATCGCCAGTAGTGATGAAGTCGTGCTTTCCAGATTTGGTAACTGGCAGCGGGATGGGGATGATTTTTTGCATTTTAACGCAATGGAGCCTGACGGCATATTGCATGGTGTGAGCATCTATAGTTTTAATGAAGAGCAGGAATTAACGGCAAATACCGTGGCAGAAAGGGCACTTTATGAGAACAATGGCTGGGTTCTTGATAATGTTCGCAGGACAGAATTTGTTCAAAGTGATGATGGTCTTAAAAGTGTCTTGGCAATTCTGGAAACCTATCGCTGGGATGTTGATATTTCTCCAGAGCTCTTGCAGCTCATGATTGTCGATTCCTACACGCTGGCTATTTCAGATTTGTATAGCTACGCCCAGCGTTTTGCCGATCAGGAACAGGATGCCACTGAATACTTTTTAGCCTTTTGGGAAAAAGTCATGCAGCCACTGAGCACTACTGTCCTGGTGCTGGTGGCAATCTCATTTATTTTTGGACCTTTGCGAGAAGCAACTATGGGATCAAGAGTATTTACCGCAGTGAGTTTCGGGCTTTTATTTATTATTCTGCAAAAACTGTTTCGGACAGTTACGCTGGTTTATCACTTCAACCCCTTTGTCGCAGTACTTATCCCTATTATTTTTAGCGCGGGATTAGGTCTTTATCTGCTCAGGAAAGCCGCTTAGTTCGGCCCAATTAATTTATTGGGTCTTTTTATCCCAGGATTCAAAAACCACGATAGAGTTTGAGAGGCGGTCGTGCAAAGTGAGCTTTTCTGGATTAAAGAACATATAAAAGTAACCCATACCCAACAATAAAAATGAAAATGGTGCTATAACGCAACGAATTAAGCTTTGCTTATAGGAAATCGCTGAACCATCTGGATTTTGCACTCGAATCTTCCAGGCCTGCATTCCGAGGGTCTGACCACTGTGAGTCCAGAACCAGGCAAAGAACAGGTAGGCGCTTAATAACATGGAAGAAAAAAGAGTTAAGCGATAGTAGGGGTCCATCACAACGCGATCATTTTCAACTATCTGGGCCTGATCAATACCAAAGGCTGAGAGTACAATGAAACCCACAATTATCCATATGGCAATAATCACGATACTGTCATACACGATTGCGGCCAGTCTGCGCCACAAGGCGGCATCTCTGATATTTACTGTTTGATCACTGATTATCATTGGGTCGGCATTGTACTGTATTTTTTACTTAGAAGGTTTCTATTATCTAATAAGTCTGGAGTCATCACATGTTAGAGCTCTCTAATTGGGTTCATTCTGTAGCTGGAGGATTTCATTTTTTATGCTCACTGATTGGTATGCTGTCAGGAGCCTTTGTGCTTTTCAGAGTCAAAGGAACGACTTTTCATAAAAAAATTGGTTACGTATTTGTTCTAGCATTGATAGGAGTGAATCTGTCAGCACTATTTATATATGACTTTAATAAGGGCTCAATTAGCGTTTTTCATTTCCTTATTCCAGTATCATTATTTTTTCTGAGTTTTGGAATAATTCCCATGCTAGGGAAGCGTAAACCGAACGCAGTCAATCGACATATTATTGGTATGAATGGAGCGGTACTGGGTTTGTGGGCGGCTGGAGCAACAGAATTTTTTGTTCGCGAACTAGCCTTTGAGCTTTATCTCAGTAAAAATGAACTAATGATGTATTCGTTTTTAATTTCAGTTCCTTTTGCCATGGCTATTACATTTAGTATTATCTATCACCAGAGAAAATATATTGCTAAGGCAGAGAATAGCTAGGATTACTTGACTTTTAAGGCGTTATTCACGATTATCGCGTCCCATGAGTACAACATTAACAGGTAAAAGCATTATTATTATTCAACACTTCCAGGTGGGTTGAATCTGTTTGCATTTGCCAAAGATTTTTTAAAACCCGCCTCCAGGCGGGTTTTTGCATTTTGGGGTTTTAGATTATGAGCAAGTTACCTGACTACGTTGCGTTGATGGACACCACACTGAGAGATGGAGAGCAGACTCAGGGTGTATCTTTTACAGCAGGGGAAAAACTTAATATCGCACAGGCTTTGCTGGAATCACTAAAAGTTGATCGCATCGAGGTTGCTTCTGCAAGAGTGTCTGAAGGCGAAAAAGAAGCTGTACGCAATATTAACAAGTGGGCGTCAAAACATGGTTATCTGGATAAAGTAGAGGTATTAGGCTTTACCGACTATAACCTGAGTATTGACTGGATAGTTGATTGTGGCGGTCGTGTTTTAAATCTATTAACCAAAGGCAGTGAAAATCATTGTCATAACCAACTTGGTAAAACGCTTGAAGAACATGCCGAGGATATTAGGAAGACTGTTGCTTATGCCAAAGAAAAAGGGATTAGGGTAAATGCTTATCTGGAAGACTGGTCGAATGGTTTTAAAGAAAACAAAAATTATGTTTTTAACTTGATGTCACTTATCAAGGATGGCGGTATTGAACATTTCATGCTGCCTGATACCTTGGGCGTCATGAGTCCAGCTGAAGTGACTGAAGCGCTGACGGATATGCAAGAACACTTTCCAAATGAAGTGTTTGATTTTCATCCCCACAATGACTATGGCCTAGCAGTAGCAAATTGTATGGCCGCTGTTGCAACGGGTATAAGCAATTTACACTGTACCGTTAACTGCTTGGGCGAAAGAGCGGGTAATGTTTCTCTGGCTGAACTCGCGGTAGTGCTCAAGGACAAAATGGGCATAAAAACGGCCATTGATGAAACTCACCTGGCACATGTGAGCAAATTGGTAGAGCGTTTTTCTGGGAAATGGATTGCAGCTAATATGCCGATTATAGGCGAAGATGTTTTCACTCAAACATCTGGTATACATGCAGACGGGGATGTCAAAGGCGGTCTGTACGAAACACAACTTAGCCCAGAGCGTTTTGATCGTAGCCGTACCTATGCTTTAGGCAAGCTTAGTGGCAAGGCCTCAGTGCTTAAAAATATCGAAGAGTTGGGTATTTCATTATCACCAGAAAACCTGAAAAAAGTCTTAGAGAGAGTGGTTAAACTTGGCGATTCAAAAGAAGTCATTACTGCTGATGATCTTCCCTTTATTATTGCGGACGTTCTAGAAAGTAGTGATTATCATCATATCCGTTTGCAGGATTGCCAGATCAACAGCGTGTTTGGTGCCAAGTCAGAAGTAAAACTGGCCCTAAATATCAATGGCACAGATTACCATGATACGGGGCACGGAAACGGTGGATTTTCTGCTTTTATGGATGCGTTGAGAAAAATAATGGTGAAAGTGGATTTCGAGTTACCTGAGTTGCTCGATTATTCTGTCCGAATTCCTAAAGGTGGAAAAGTAGGAGCTTTAACGGAATGTACGATTACCTGGGATATTGAAGGTACACGAGGACGAAAATTAAGAACTCGTGGTGTCAATGCGAATCAGGTTTATGCGGCTGTGCTTGCTACGCTACGTATGGTCAACACCAGGTTGCATATAATCAATAGCGGCGATTAATTTTTTGCCTCAGCTGAAAGCAAAATTATTAATCGCTAAAATGTTCTAAATAAACTAAAAGAAATAAGAATTAAGACAATACAATTGTATTGTAGGCAATCAAGTGAGAGGCAAACGGTAGGAGAGGAGTGAAAGCGAGCGAACTATCGTTTGCTTTGACGAATAAAAAGTAAAAAGCTGAAATGCTAAACAATCCTGCGAATTAAAGTCTTTTCTCAGGAAAAAAATAAGATTAAATATTAAAAAGAGCTATAAAAGATGATCGATTTACGAAGTGATACGGTAACCAGACCCACTCAAGCCATGCGTGATGTAATGGCTGCAGCTCCTGTTGGTGATGATGTCTGGGGTGATGATCCAAGCGTCAAACAGCTGGAAGAATTGGCGGCTGATATGTCAGGGATGGAAGCCGCCATTTTTGCAGCCAGTGGTACACAAACAAATTTAATTGCACTCCTGTGCCATTGTCAGCGTGGTGATGAATATCTGGTTGGACAAACAGCGCATACCTATAAATATGAAGGTGGTGGCGCAGCAGTATTGGGAAGCATCCAGCCACAGCCAATCAATAATGAAGTCGATGGAAGTATTGCACTTGAAAATATATTGGCCGCCATAAAACCTGATGATATCCATTTCGCAAAATCACGATTGCTATGTCTTGAGAATACAACCGGAGGCAAAATACTGCCACTGGATTACATTGACGCAGCAACCCGATTAGCCAGTGAGCATGGATTATCAAATCACCTTGATGGTGCGAGAGTGTTCAATGCCTCCGTGGAACTGGGTATCGATGTTAAGGAAATTACCCAGTATTTTGATTCGGTTTCTATTTGCCTCTCCAAGGGGTTGGGCGCACCTGTGGGCTCGGTTTTATGTGGCAGCAAAGAATTAATTAAGGAAGCCCATCGCTGGCGCAAGATGTTGGGCGGAGGAATGCGTCAGGCTGGTATTATTGCCGCTGCAGGAATCTACGTTTTGGAAAACAATGTAAAAAGATTAAAAGAAGATCATGAAAACGCGGCCATACTTGGCAAAGAATTAGCCAAGATTCCACAACTAGACGTTGATCTCGAGTACTTACATACCAATATGGTTTTTCTAAAAAGTTCAGAAGGTGACTTTAGCGCCTTATCCCATTTTCTTGAGCAACAAGGCATACTGATTGATGCAAGATATACAGCAAGACTGGTCTGCCATCTGGATATTAGTCGTGAAGATATATTGACTACTATTGCTGCGATTCAAGAATTTTATAAGTAAATTAATCTGCTACAGACTGGGAAATTCCCGATTTTCTTATCAAATTTGCAAAGTAGGATCAGGGGTTTTTGAGGGCAGAATTTAAGGCAGCTTAAATTAATCTGACGTCATTCTATATTCGTCTGATAGAGAATATAGCAACAGCTTCGGTCAGGATTTGACCATCGGTGTATTCTGAATCACTGGGCCCCTCAGCAGGAAGGTTCTGGATTTTTCTGACAACATCCATGCCATTAACGACTTTGCCAAAGGCAGCAAAACCTTGTCCGTCGGCATTTCTTTCACCGCCAAAATCAAGGCTGGGTTCATCGCCCAGAATAATAAAAAATTCAGTGCTGGCTGAACCAACAGCACCTCTCGCCATTGAGATCACACCATCCGTGTGCAGGATACCAGTTTCTTCCGTGGTTTCATGAACGATGCTGTCAAATTCACTTGCTCTGTCGCCAAGCCCGCCTTGGATAACTTCAATGAAAGGTGATCCCTTATCGTTTTCATAATTAACAACCCGATAAAAAGAAGCGCCATCCAGGTGGCCATCATCTACCAATTTTATAAAATTTCCGGCTGTGATGGGTGCACTATTGGTATAAACATCAATCTCAATATCCCCTTCACTGGTCGACATCACTACACGTTGTTGTGCGCTCACTGTGTTGGCAAAAAGCAGTAAAAATGCAGCAACTGTGATAAAGAATTTATTCATAGTCTTTCAAAACTCGATAAAATTTTTCTGGTCTGAAAAGCAGTTGGATAAATATGAGAGAGAGGCTATTTCTTTCCTTATTTCTTTGTCTATTGTTCTCTCGGCGGTGGTGGAGTCCAGTCACAGCTTTCACAATCTGGAGACAAGCCGTTTTGCGCCAGGACCTCAAAAATAAAATCTCGCCAAACAGCGTTGGGTTGCCAAACCGTATTCATATCGGCTTTGGCTTCTGCGACTGGGACATTTTCATGAATGACGCGATATAAAAAACTGAAGGCGGTCGCCCTGGCATTGACCTGGCAATGTAATAAGGTTTTCTTACCGGTATTGCGCTGCATTGAGTCGGCAAAAGCATAAAAATCATCAGGTAGCGGATTGTCGAATGAGACAGGTACGTGCATATACTCCATCCCCAGACTTTTAACCAGTTGATCAGCATCAGAAAGCGCATTTTGGTTGTTAGTGAATGCAATATAAACCACTCGCTCAAAACCATTGTCAGCAATAGCTTGGAATTGATCTCTGGTGGGTTGGCCTGAACTGGCGAAGCTTGGACTATATTGGCGAAAATTTGTGATCTCATTTAACGCTGGATCAACTTCTTCAAGCCCATAGCTACTCATAGACAGTATTGCTAGTACCATTAGGGATAGCATTTTAAAAAGTGTTCTGTGTGCTCGCATGGGCTCCGCCTTTGTGGATTTTTATGATTTTCTGGCTAGTGTTTAATTTAATCAAAAACTTAATAGAGAATATACCTAACAATTATTTTAATAACTATTGCATGGTTGAATACCTGGATTAGTTTTCTATTATTAGTACCCATTATTCGGTCATCACTGCCTGGAGTTTATCAGGGTCGCGCCAGCGGTTGCTGCCAAGTCGGTATATAAATACGCTCATCAAGCCCAGAATCATTATAACGAAGGCTACCCATGATATCCGAGGGCCTAAGGCAAATACTTTAATAATGAAAAACTGAATCACCAGCATGGCCCAGTGCATGGAGATGGATGCCCACATTACCCAGCGTGTATCGCCAGCGCCTCTGAGCACCCCTGTCGCAACCTGCAGCATACCTTCACATAAGACATAGCAACTCAGGCCCACCATCATGTAACCAGCCAGGCTGCGAATTTCAGCGGCGCTTTCTTCGTAAAAAATAAATAATTCAACCAGTACATCGCGGAAAATGAGAAAGTTCAAGGCAAGAAATAAAGAATACCCAAGGCCCAATATATACCCGGCAGTGGTTACCTCGTTGGCTTTATGCATGTCGCCAGAACCGACGAAACGACCAATCATGCTCATGACAGCAATATTTAAGCCGAGCAAAGGAACAAAAGAAAGGATATCCCAGTTAAAAACGATGGTGGCTGATGCCGCTTCAGCGATGCCGTAAGACTGAAACATCAATAAAAAAAGATTAAAGGCGGCTACATTCAGAAACATCTCCATACCCGAAGGGAAGCCCAGCCTTAAATATCTGATGGTTATACCGCGATTGAATACAAAGGAAGCGCTAATGTTGAAGCGTTCACGATTTTCTTTAGCAAGATAAAACACAAGGTAAATTATTATGGAGAATACTGTGCTGATGACAGTCCCGTAGGCTGCTCCGGCTATTCCCAGTGCCGGAAATCCTGCTTTGCCAAAAATTAAACACCAGGTTAGCGGGATGTTTAACAGTATTCCCAACACATCGCACACCATAACCACGCGGGTTCGGCCTATACCTGAAAAAAAAGTGGATAGACAAACCTTTATCAGGATAGTCACACTACAAAACATTAATATGCTGTAGTAAGTTTTCTCCAGGGCAGCTTGATCAGCTGCGTGCCCCATGCCAGTAAAAATGTTTCGCATGGCAAAGCCAACTAAAACCAAAAGAGGAGTGGAGGCCAATGCCATTATGAGCCCTTGAGAAATCACCAGAGAGCATTTATGCAATTGCTTGGCTCCCATATATTGAGCGACCAAAGCGGTGGCATAGGCGAGAATGCCATTTAACAGAGAAATGGAAAAATACCAGGCAACACCGCCACCTAATGCTGCGGCCATATGGATGGGGCCCAGCTGGGCCAGAAAATAACGGTCCGTGAAAATCATGAGTGCAAATGTTCCCTGAGAAATTACCATGGGAACGGACATTCTGAGCAAGACTGACAGGGTCGTGGAATTGTATTGCCAGTCTTTCAGGTTCATCGTTGTCTAATATCGTTTAATGCAGAAAGGCCGCATTGTACTCATGCCTTTTAAGAATGACTATGATCTGAATAAAAAGGCCAATTAATCAATCAATAAAAAAGGGCTTTTAATAGAGCCCTTTTTTAATTTGTAACTCGTGCAGGCTTTTTAGCTTAAGAACTAATCGGCATACTGGAAAGCTGTGCTGCAACCATGTCACCAAAATCACTGGTGCTGACCAGTTTCACATCACCACCTGGTTTAGAAAGGTCTGGAGTGGAATACCCTTTAGCAAAAACACTCTGCATTGCTTGCCATAAATTTTTGGCTTCTGCGTCCATGTTAAAACTCATTTCCAACATCATCGCGACAGAACCAATCATGGAATAAGGATTTGCTACATTCTGTCCAGCGATATCCGGTGCTGAACCATGTGAGGGTTCATAATAGGCCTTATCCGGTCCTATACAGGCAGATGGCATCAAGCCCAGGGAGCCTAATATGCCTCCACCCTGATCTGAAAGAATATCCCCAAACATGTTTTCCATTACCATGACATCAAACATGCCAGGATTCAGACATAAATAAGTTGCAGCGGCATCAACCAGTATATTAATGACCTCTACTTCAGGAAAATCCTGGCCAACTTCAAGACAAACTTCATTCCATAGCACTGAAGATTTAAGTACATTACTCTTGTGAATATTGTGCAGTACTTTTTTACGTTTCTGGGCTGTTTGGAATGCAACCTTCATAATTCTTTTTATCTGGTCTTCATCATATTCCAAAGTCTCTTTAACATAACGGCGGCCATCTTCATTGATGCCGGTTTCCTTCTCACCAAAATATAAGCCACCCACCAATTCACGGATGATCATGATATCGATACCTTCACCGATAATTTCAGGCTTCAGTGGTGAGAAATGTGCCAGCCCTTTTGGTAGAAAGACCGGGCGGAAATTCGCATAAGTGTTGTAGCGACGACGTAGAGGGAGCAGGGCACCACGTTCAGGCTGCATATCGACAGGAATTTTTTGAGATTCCTGATGGCTCAAGCCAATAGGGCCTTTCAGGATGGCATCGGCTTCATCACAAATCGCTTTAGTTGAATCCGGGAAAGGATGGCCGGTTTCAAAGTAGGCACTGGCACCAAAAGGAGCGTGGGTCAGTTCGAAACTTACCTTGTTACGCTCGGCTAGCAGATTCAGAATTTTTACCGCTTCGGCCATTATTTCGGGGCCGATACCATCACCATCGAGCAGTGCTATTTTGTATGAGCTCATGTATTTCCTTGTTTTTGATTACGGGTTTTCAGATTATGGAGTAAAACTACAAAGGGTGCGTAATTTAACATTTCGATAAAAGTGAGACAATTGTAATTTTTAGAGTGAAAAAGTCCTTTTCGCATTTTATTTCCAGTTAATTACCTCTTTTTTCAAAATTTATTAACTTTTTCTTTAAAAAAACAACTGATTTTAAGTTTTCTTCGGTACTCATTCTGATCAGGAAATTATAAAATTACATTACAGATTAATTAACCGGCATTTACCAAATCCCGGCTACTTTTGTAAGAAAACTACCTTAACTTCGGAGCATTATATGGTCTCTTACCAGGAGCACACGTCGAACATCCAACTCATTGATTGGATTAAAGAAATTGAAGAGCTTTGCCAGCCTGAGCAGGTCTATTTATGTGATGGTTCGCAACAAGAGTACGATCGATTCTGCCAGGAACTGGTTGACCATGGAACATTCATCAAACTCAATGAAGAGTTACGTCCGGGTTCTTTCCTGTGCCGCTCCGATCCTCGTGATGTAGCCAGAGTGGAAGACCGCACATTTATATGTTCGGAAAAAGAAGAAGATGCCGGTGTCACTAATAACTGGATGGAGCCAAGTGTGATGCGTAATACACTGGCTGGTTTATTCAAAGGCTGTATGCAAGGCAGAACCATGTACATTATCCCATTCAGCATGGGGCCGCTGGGTTCAGATATTGCCCAGATTGGGGTACAAATTTCGGATAGTCCTTATGTTGTCGTGAATATGCGCATAATGGCGCGCATTGGCCAGAAAGTGCTGGATGTTCTGTGTAATAAATCATTCATCAAATGCTTGCACTCAGTAGGTTCGCCGCTGGCAGAAGGCCAGGCTGATGTAGCTTGGCCCTGTAATGTAGACAATCGATATATCGTGCATTACCCGGAAACCCGTGAAGTTGCTTCCTTCGGTTCAGGTTATGGTGGTAATGCCTTACTGGGTAAAAAATGTGTGGCATTACGTATTGCGTCCGTGATGGCGCGTGATGAAGGTTGGCTGGCAGAACATATGTTGATTGTGGGCGTTGAATCACCTGAAGGTGAGAAGACCTATCTTGCTGGAGCTTTTCCAAGTGCTTGTGGAAAAACTAACCTGGCCATGGTTATTCCCCCTGAAGGTTATGAAGGCTGGAAAGTCTGGACAGTAGGTGATGATATAGCCTGGATTAAACCAGGAGCCGACGGACGGATGCATGCCATTAATCCAGAAGCCGGATATTTTGGTGTAGCACCAGGAACTTCGTATGATTCAAATCCATCAGCAATGTATACTATTGCTTCAAACACTATTTTTACCAATGTGGCACTAACCGACGACGGAGATGTTTGGTGGGAAGGCATGACTGAAGAAGCGCCGGCCCATCTGATTGATTGGTTAGGTAATGATTGGACGCCGGAAAGTGAAACCCCGGCAGCGCATCCAAATGCACGTTTTACAGCTCCCGCTTCACAATGCCCAAGTGTTGACCCGGATTGGGAAAATCCCTTGGGTGTGCCAATTGAAGCTTTTATCTTTGGTGGCCGCTTGAGCACAACTTTTCCACTGGTTTACCAAAGTCGAGATTGGGCGCATGGTGTTTATATGGCTGCAACTCTGGGTTCAGAAGCTACAGCAGCAGCTGACAACCAGGCTGATATTCGAAGAGACCCAATGGCAATGTTGCCTTTCTGCGGCTATAACATGGGCGATTATTGGGCTCATTGGTTAAGCATGGAAAACAAGGTTGAGCATTTACCAGAAATATTCCGGGTAAACTGGTTCCGCAAGTCTGCTGATGGTAAGTGGCTGTGGCCAGGCTTTGGTCAGAATATGCGTGTTCTTGAATGGGTGGTTAACCGCGTTAAGGGTCGGGTTTCGGCTGAAGATACTCCATTTGGAGAAGTGCCCAGGTATGATGATATCAATTGGAATGGTCTGGTTTATGACGCAGATACATTCAATGACTTAATGGCAATTGATAGTGAGAACAGTATTAGAGAATTTGAAGATCAAATTAATCTGTTCAACGAAATAGGTGATCATTTACCGCAAGAAATGGAAAGACAGCGTCAGATGATGCTGGATCTTTTAACGCCGAAAAAGGAATCTTCGGCAGCCTGACGCTGATGAACACTAATGATAGTTTGGGGCTACTGAACTGCCACGGACAATCATTATAAAAATGCAGTCTAAAAAAACCGGTATTGGTCTATCCAATACCGTTTTTTTTATGTCTGATAAAGTCAAAAGTTACTAGAGTGGATCAGTTTAAGAAGGGTTCTTTTTTGCCCTTTTTTCGAATCCAGTTTAAGGATTTTAAAACTTTTTCTTTTCGAACTAACCAGCGTAAAAATAGAAATTTACCTGGAAAATCAAGAAGGACAAGTCCAGCCAGTATTGTAAGTATGCCTTGTCCTGGTAGTACTAGCATAAACAAGCCCATAAAAAACAATATGACTCCCAGCAGGTTTTTTATTATCAGAACTGCCATCCTGAAAAAATACCCCGATTTCTTCCAGGTCATGGGATGACGTTGTTTTTCGACGAAATAATCTTCAGGGATTGCCAGTATTAATATTGGCAGCAGAATTAAGCTGAATAAAAAAGTGAGTAGCGACAGCAGCGTGAAGAAAAAAAAGGTTTCACTACTGAAGTTAAAGATTGCCAAAAACTTATCCACTGGAGTTGATCTTGTGCAAGATTATAATCATTCTAGTATTCTAACATTGTGAAAGGCTGACAAGGCTATTAACAAATTTATAGAGCTGTTAGTCTGGCGATAGTTTTCAGCAGGAATAACCAGTGTTCTGGAAATCACATAGAAAATTCAATGCATCTACTTTTGCGGATTATATTCACGCGAGGCTGTCATTTTTTCTCAAGGCAACCCTGGTTCTGGGTTCTGTATCCATGTTCTGGCAGGGGCAGTATCAGTCTGCTGTAGAAATACTGGTGATTTTAGCAATTACCATGCTTCCCATTTTATTAGGACAGAGATTCTCAGTAAGAATTCCGCATGGCTTTGAAACCCTGGCCGTTGTGTTCGTATTCATGTCGCTGTTCCTTGGAGAAGTATACAGCTATTACACAAGATACTGGTGGTGGGATCTAATTCTGCATAGTGGTTCTGCATTTTTATTAGGTATTTTAGGATTTCTACTAGTCTTTGTATTAAATGAAAAAGAAGATGTTGATCTGGATTTAAATCCTAATTTTATTGCCTTGTTTGCCTTTATGTTTGCAATGGGCATTGGGGCTATCTGGGAGATATTTGAATTTTCAATGGATCAACTATTTGGACTAAATATGCAAAAGAGCGGTTTGGTCGATACTATGTGGGATCTTATCGTTGATGCTATAGGTGCTTTGATAATATCTTTTTTAGGTTGGGGCTATATCAAAACTCGCGAGGTTGATTCATTTCTGGAGCGCTGGATTAAAGAATTTATGGACAATAATCCACAGATGTTTGAAAAGAAAAACTCTGATCAATGAAGACTAGTTTATTTTTTAACTCAGTTTGACATACAGTTTTGCAGTTTAATGCCTATGCCTAATTACCGAATTCTTACACTTAATATTCATAAGGGTTTTTCTATGAGTAATTGGCGTTTTACTCTGAAAATAATTCGAACATGTCTACGAGAATCCAAAGCTAATGTCGTGTTCCTGCAGGAAGTAGTCGGAGAAAACGAAAAACATCGGAAAAAGATTTCAGCCTGGCCAGACAGCAATCAACTGGAGTTTTTGGCTGATTCAGTATGGGAACATTTTGCTTATGGTAAAAATGCAATTTATCAACATGGCCATCATGGCAATGCAATCCTGAGCGAAATTCCTTTTCTGCAATGGGAAAACATCAATATTTCATGTCTGTCTTTTTCCCAGCGCGGAATCTTGCATGGCAAGACAAATAAAAATGTTCATTTGCTTTGTGTACATATGGGCTTATTTGAAAAAGAAAGGAGTATACAAATCAAACAAATTGTTGAGTATGTACAGAATAATATTCCTGTTCATGAGCCCCTTATTCTGGCTGGCGACTTCAATGATTGGCGATCGCGGAGTCATCATTATATTCAGCAAGAATTACAACTAACTGAAGCCCATCTGGAAGCTAATGGTGTATTGGCAAGAACCTACCCAGTACGTTTCCCTTTATTAAAGATGGACAGGATTTACCAGCGTGGCTTTGAAGTAAAGCAAAGTGAGATACTAGCAGGGAAGGACTGGCAATTGATGTCTGACCATCGTGCCTTATTGACTGAGCTGGAGTTGAAATAAAACTGGCTAAGTTCCAGAATCTGAATACTGTTTATTTTTCAGCAACGGGTTTTGCATCATAGAATTTATTCTTTTTGGGGCGGGATTCAAGATATTTTATATGTAAATGCTTGATCATGGTATGGAACCGGATTACCTTTGAATCCTCTTCAAGAAGGGTCTTCAATTTTTTTTTATAAATATGGAGTAGGCTTTTACAAAGCTTAAATTATGATTTTAATTAAACTATTTTATGGTCTGGCTATTATCCTGGTGTTGTTGGCTGTCCTGTTTTGCGTAATGCTTTTTATATTGGCCAGACAATCAGATTCTCTCTCAAATGCAGGGTTAATCAACGGACAACTACAGGCTTGTCCCGATGGGCCTCGTTGTGTGAGTAGTCTGGCGACTAATGGCCAGCACTCTATTGCAGCTTTTGACGTGCCAGCAGGCTTGTCAGAGCCTGTAGCAGCGATGGCTGCCATTATCAGGAATTCACCAAGAACAGAGATAATTGAGCAAACAGACAGTTACCTTCATGCAACATTTCGTAGTGCATTGTTTGGTTTTGTGGATGATTTGGAAATACTAAAAGATGATGATGGTCTTCAGGTTCGTTCCGTGTCGAGAGTCGGTAGAGGAGATATGGGTGTAAATAGAAAGCGTGTTGATGCATTACACGTATCCTGGCAGGAGCTTATCTTGCAAAGTCAGGATATTTAAATAGGTTCTACACTAGATAGTAGAAAACTGCACGGTATTTTCTGTTAATTTCTGTATAAGGGCGGCAAGTTATATTGACGTTTTGTTCGTTTTTTGAGTTTTCTGTTGTTATGAAGATCATTAACAACCTGCACAAATGCCTTGAAATTAAAAGAGCATATATTGTCTTCAGCATAGAGGCAGTTTTGTAAATCCTTAATTAAAGGATTTAATGATTTGTTATCAAGATCGTTATCAAATTTAACAATAATTTTGTCGAAATTGTACAAGGAGGAATCTTGAAAATAAGCCTGTCCCCAAAGCAGGAAATAATGAGCTGTTGCTTTAATATCGTTTTGTTTACAAGCCTGTTGTAGATATTTGTAGCTGCTGTTCAGGTTTGATAAATTGCTGACAAATTTAAATTTCCCCTTGTCTTTTTTAGTCAACAGTTTATGTATGGATTTTTGTATTTTTTGCCCAAGCAAATACCCTGCAGGTGCAAAAAACAATATTGATATCAGTAAAATTACACCGATAAAAAGTAATAAATTTAGATTAATGGAAGACCAGAAATTGTTGATCTCCGCTTTACTGTCATTTAAACCAGTTTGTGTTTCAAAATGCTTACCATCTACTGTAAGAATATCCAGTTCTCTTGCAGGCAAGCTGGCATATTCCAAGCTATTGGTGGCTGTATTCCACCAGGGGATTTCAATAGAGGGCAAGGTAAATTTTCCCGCTTCAGTTGCTACCAGGGTGATATTCTGAGTGTGTTCTGATCTGACCCCGTTATTTTCGGTAATATCAACTTGCTGAGCCTCTGCAGGATAATATCGCAGTTTAGAGTCAGCGGTGAAATCAAGATTAATCAACATAGATGCGTAGATGTCTTCAGCATTAAATTGAATTGTTCGTACTACTGAATCCCCAATTCGCATATCTTCCAAAGAGCGACTCCAATTTTCAGAAATTGTTACCTGGGTGCTGGGCAACCAAATTGGGCTTGGGAAAGAACCGGGAACAGGCAACACGGATATTTGATGTCCCTGACTGGTGAGCTCTATTCTTTGGCGTTGAGTAGTTGTTTGTAGATCAGGATTGTTGCGAGTAGGGCGAGTTTGTGTGAAAGCTCGAAAGCGTATCGGTGAAATAGAAAATTCCCCACTTTGTTGTGGGAAAATTACGAATCGACTTTCATTCACTGTATATAGAATATTGTTTAAGGTTTCTGTGTAGTTCAGGTCTTCTCCTAGTTTCTTATAGGCGGCATTGGACATCTCTAAAGTGGAGAATGAGGCCCCACGCTCAAAGGCTAATGTGTAATAAAGTTTGATACTGAAAATCAGGGCTTCCTGGACATATACTTGTGTTTTATCCACTGAGGTTTGTATAAAAACCTCATTATTTTCTGTGGCACTTATATTTTGAGGAGGGGAGCTTGCTGTTTCACCTTGAGCCCAAGTTGAGACGGGAAATGAAATTAGACAGAGTAAGGCCACAGCATAAAAATATGCACTAAGACTTTGCTTTACCATAATTGCTGATTATTTTTGAGAGCCAGTAGGTCTATGCCGAATTCGCTGTCTGTTCTTCGTTGTAATTCAAATTTATTTTTTAATAAAGTAGCAGGATCATCTTTTATTCGTCCCAGCCATTGCTGCAATGAAAGCTCTTGTTCTTGATTTGCCGTGAACTCTTGCTCTTCTGCTGATCCTGGATCTTCTAACTGACTGTTGCCGTTATTGCCGTCGGCTTCCTGGCTGTCTTGCTGGCTGATGCTCTCGGATGTGTCTTTTTGGTTTTGCTCATTCTCCTGACCATTGGTTAAGCCTGTAATTTCCTGGCTTTCATCTTTTTCCAGGTCTTCAGCGTCTTCGCCTTCTTCCCGATCCATTTCAATATTCATGCCGGGATCATCAGCAAGCCTTGCTTGAAGGGCTGCAACAACTTCAAGGTTATTCGCTGCGGCTTCATGACTCGGGTCAATTGTTAACACCCTTCGGTAAATATCGATCGCTTCGTTAAGACGGTAGAGCTTAGCCAGAGCATTGCCGCGGTTGTATAGAGAATTTATATCCTCCAGATCAGCCAGGTCTGATAATGATGCCTCATAATCGCCTTGACGATAATTCGCCGCAGCACGCCAAGTGGCATCTTCAAACAAAAAAGCGGCCCTGGGGTAATTTTTTTGAGTAAAAGCCTGGCTGGCCCGTTGGTTTATATTTGACCAGAGCTGATTCCACTCCCAGGCATACACAGGCGAAGACAGCCCGAATGCCAAAAGAATCAAGCAAGAACTACGATATGTAAGAGTAAGTAATGGCAAAAACTGGCCTGTAGGTGCTTTTAAAGTTTCCAGATGCTCCGGCATTATACGAACTGCTTCTCGCTAAGCAAATGCTTTGCAAGTGTAGAGATTGATTAAGCAAGGAATGTGAAAAAGTATTCCAAGTAATTGAGGCATAAGGATACCGGTTGCTTTTGATAAGCTGAGCAGGTATTTTTTCTAGCCTTATTTGGACGGGCAGACTTATTCTCTCAGAGCTTCTCATCTCCAATACATACAGCCTATAAAAAAGAAGCTTAAGGAAGTCCAGAATGACTGAAACAAGTGTTGATGGAGGTGTAGACAGGTCAACTTACCTCTTCTTAATCATTTTATTTATTGGCAGCGGTGCTTCTGCGCTAATCTATGAATTAGTCTGGTATCAATTAATTGGATTAGTAATTGGCGTTTCTTCAATATCCCTTGGTATTTTATTAGCCGTTTTTATGGGCGGCATGTGCTTGGGCAGTCTGTTGCTGCCCAGGTGGATTTCATCTGAGCTGCATCCTTTAAAAATATATGCATTACTGGAGATTGGCATCGCCATATTTGGCATTATTTTGCTTTATGGCATGCCCTTGCTGCGTAATCTCTATTTTGGGTCGGCTGCCGAAGGTGTGCTGGATTATCTTTTACGTGGTCTGTTTGCCGGTATATGCTTGCTACCACCAACGATATTAATGGGAGCAACCTTACCGGCTATAGCGCGTTGGGTTAAATCTAACCCAAATGGGGTGTCCTGGTTGGGCTTGTTTTATGGTGGGAATATCGCTGGTGCTGTTTTGGGCACTATGTTGGCCGGATTTTTTTTACTCCGCATATACGATATTGAAATAGCTACCTATGTGGCAGTGGCTTTCAATCTTTTGGTGGCTATTACTGCGCTGTTAATAAGTCGCCAGGTAGCTTATAAGAAAGGTCTTGGTAAAGAACACTTTTATATTATCAAAGCTGCCTGGCCCATTTATGTCGCTGTTATGTTATCTGGAGCAACTGCTTTAGCTGCAGAAGTGCTCTGGACACGTCATTTATCCTTATTTATTGGTGCCACAGTTTACGGTTTTGCGCTTATTCTCTCAGTTTTCCTTATAGGCTTGGGTTTGGGTAGTGCCTTTGGATCAAAGCTGGCTTTGCATCTAAAGCATCCGAAGATGGCTTTAGCTGTCTGTCAGTTGTCGCTTTGTGTTTTGATGGCCTGGGCAGTGTATCTGGTTACCCAGAACTTACCTTATTGGTTTGTCGATATCGATGGTAGTCAGCCCTGGCAGCGTCTACAGCTTGATTTTTGGCGGTGCATGATAGCGATGTTTCCCGCTGCAGTATTGTGGGGGGCGAGTTTTCCCCTGGCCTTGGCATCGGTTGCTTCTGAAGAAAAAGATAGTGCAAGCCTGGTTGGTGGTATATATGCCGCAAACACTTTCGGCGCCATTATTGGTTCTTTAGCCGGAGGCTTTATTCTGGTGCCCTGGGTTGGAAGCCAGTTGACTCAGCAACTTATTATTTTGGTTTCTGCCGTGTCAGCCTTGGTGCTTCTTAATTTTGGCGTAGAATGCTTAAAATCTTCCAGCCAAAATATCTTGAACAGCGCCGCGGTTCTCGTTGTGGCGTTTATTTCAGTGCTTAGTGTTCCTCCCGTTTTAGAAGAAGTTATTGCTTATGGGCGTTATTTGCCGGTTTTTGGCCGTGGTGTGAATGTGATTTATGCCGGAGAAGGCCTCACAGCGTCAATTGCGGTTACCCAAGAAGGCGATGGCATATTAAATTATCACAACTCAGGCAAGATTCAGGCCTCAAGCTACCCCCAGGATATGCGTTTGCAACGCATGCTGGGGCATTTGACTACCCTGATCCCGGAAAAGCAGGACAATTTTCTAGTCATTGGCTTGGGAGCGGGTGTGACAGCAGGGGCTGTAGCTATAGATCCAAATGCTGGCAAGGTGACAATAGCGGAGCTAGAACCCTTGGTGCCGGATGTTATTTCAAGGTATTTCAGTGATTTCAATTTCGATGTTGTTAATAATCCTGTTGTTGATATCCACATAGATGATGGTCGGCACTTCCTACAAACCACAGAATTAACTTTTGATGGCATTACCTCTGATCCACTTGATCCCTGGGTAAAAGGAGCGGCGGCACTTTACACAGAAGAGTTCTGGAGCCTGGCCAAATCAAAGCTAAATCCGGGCGGCGTTGTGACGGTATTTGTTCAGCTTTATGAAAGCACTGAGGAAGCAGTAAAAAGCGAAATTGGCACCTTTATGAAAGTTTTCCCAAATGGTGCGGTGTTCTCCAATACTCAAAATGGAGCGGGTTACGATCTGGTTTTGGTGGGTCTAGCCGATGATGATCGTATTGATGTTAGTCGCATGATAGCCCGTTTTGAGCATCCACGTTATGCACAGGTAAGAGCCTCACTGGCTGAAGTAAGATTGCAAAATATCACCGACCTACTCAGTACCTTTGCTGGTCAGCCTGGAGATTTATCACACTGGCTGGAAGGTGCACAAATCAATATCGATAAGAATATGAGATTACAATACCTTGCAGGCATGGGGCTTAATCTCTATGAAAATATCAGTATTTATAACAGCATGTTAGAGCAAGGTATTTCCTATCCTGAGAATTTATTTGTTGGCGACGAAGCCACGCTGCAAGAGCTTGAAGGCAAAATTACTCGCCGTCAGGGTAGATTTTAGCAATGCTTGAGCTGACTTAAGAAAAACCATATTTTTTGCATAAGCTAACGATAGAATAATGCTAGTATCGCCCACTTCTAAGTATAAGGGGCTGCAAAGCCTGGTTTATCGAGGGTGTCTTTCGTTTTAATGAAGCATTAGCGAAGTAGATACAGATAAAGTTGAATTAAATAAAACGAGGTTAGACATGAACATCAAGAAAATCAGTTATCTATTGGCCCTTCCTTTGTTAATGCTGGGTTTACACTCGACATACGCCCAGCCAATTATGATCCCCGGGTTTATGGGAATTGAAAGCTCCTATATGGATGCACCAGCGGGTTCCGACTCAAGTAATGCTTATTTTACTATTACAAATTTTCATTATGAGCCTATTGTATTGTTAAGTGCTTCAGCTGATGTTTTTGCTAATGCGACTTTTCTTGGACCAAATGATGATGAGCTGGAGCAAGTTGTCATTCAGCCTGAGGGACGTTTAGTGATGAGCCCAGATGGCGTGCATTTACGTTTAAGAGATGTCGCTACTATTACTGAAAATGAGTCCCAGCAAATTACCTTGCTGGTGCGCCGCGGACTGGAAGCTGAAGAAGAAATAGAGGGAACCACAGGTTTTGGTGGTTTATCTGGATCACGTACTCGGGAAGCGGGCATTCCAAATGAAAAAGAGTATGTGGTTAACGTGCCAGTTAAATATTAATACTTTATAATTCTAAGCTGTTTTTTTTAAATCACTATTGTAAATAACTGATAAAATGAACTGATAAAAACCTTAGAGGGGTATATTGTTCTATTGAATTAAAAGAGGTGAGAAATGTACTCAAGCATAAAGAGAATTAATCGTACTATTATCCTACTTATGACGCTGATGTTTCTTCAGACAACCGTTCAAGCTCAGCCAATCTTGGTGCCTGGATTTATGGGTATTGAAAGCTCTTATATGGATGCCCCAGCGGCGGGCTCCGATTCAAGCAATGCCTATTTCACCATATCAAATCTGCATTATGAACCTATCGTATTGTTGAGCGCTACGGGCGAAGCTTTTGGAAATGCTACTTTCATTGATCCAGATGGTAATGAACTGGAACAAGTTGTGATTCGACCTGGAGGCCGATTGGTGATGGGTCCAAATAATGTACATCTTCGACTTGGTGAGCTTGAAGCTGAAGCTGTTGATGAAGGCTCTCAGGATATTACTTTGCTTGTTCGTCTTGGACTGGAGCCAGAGGAAGCTGTCGAAGCGATTGAGGAATTAGGGGTCATGTCCGGAGTTCGTAGCCGAGAAGCCGGTATTCCAAATGAAAAAAAATACGTGGTTCACGTCATGGTTAGAGATTAAAAGCGAACTAAATATTTAGTTTTCCAGCGTGGGCTTAAGTCATGGTAAGGATGGATTAAACTTTAGGATTAAAGCCCAGCAGGGTAGTAGACTGTTTAAAAAGCATTAAAATAGTCATCAATAACCAGACAAGAAAGCCTTTAAAGTAAGTACTTTGAAGGCTTTTTTTATATTTTAGAAATGCCATCGTCAACTTAATCGATTGATTTATTTAATTTTAAGAGTAATCTACTTTTGCAAGAATAAGTTAATCGTTAAAGTAAGTAATTATAAGTATTATCTATAAAATTTTGTTTATATAAGAGAGTAGGGGTGAGGAATGTACACAGTTATAAAAAATATTAAACGTTCTATTATTATACTTCTGGCAATGGTGTTTGTTCAGACAGCTGCACATGCCCAACCAGTTATGATTCCTGGTTTTATGGGTATTGAAAGCTCATATATGCATGCGCCAGCGGCAAGCTCAGATTCAGCAACGGCTTTTTTTACTATCGCCAATTTACATTATGAACCGATCGTGGTGTTGGGTCTTAGTGGTGACATGTTTGATCATGCTACTTTGGTTGGCTCAAATGGAGCCGAGTTGGACCAAGTGATCATAGAGCCAGGTGATCGTCTTGTCATGTCTGCAAATGATGTGCATTTTCAATTAAGTGGTGTAGATTCTGCCAACCTGGAAGGACACTTTCAGGAGCTTACTTTATTGGTTCGCCGTGGACTAGAGCCATTGGAGGAAGTGGAAGCGCAGCGCAGAGATGCGAATAATGGCCAACGCGGTCGAGATGCAGGTGTTCCTAACGAGCATAAATATGTTGTAAATGTTCCTCTTAGAAATTGAATTTTTGCCTAGCTGAGCTCTTTAAATAATCAATAAACAATAGTAGCAGTAACACCAGTTTTTTTAACTTTACCTTACATAGTTTGATAGTATATAGCCTTTAAAGCAGCAACTTTAAAGGCTCTTTTTTTGTACTTGCTCTCCCCCGAATTGTTAATGTTACTGGCTGTAGTGGCACTCTTTACCGGCTTTGTCAAAGCGGGAATGCCAGCCTTGGGCGGGCTCATATCTGCCGTTGTTGCCTTGGTGTTCAGCCCAAGGGAAGCCTTGGGAATTTGTCTTATTTATTTGTTGGTTGGAGATTGTGTGGCGGTCAGTTTTTACTGGCGGCTGGCTCATCTTAGTGAACTTAAAAAAATGATAATGCCTGTATTTACAGGCATTGTTATTGGTGGAGTAATGCTTAGTTTTCTGGATGATCGAAATCTAGGCCTGGCTATTGGGTTGATGGTTATGTTTCTGGTTTCCTTGGAGCCACTTCGACCGAAGTTGACTGAATTGGCAATCTACTACCCTAAAAGTGTTCGAACGGGTTCTGGTCTTTTTGCAGGCGTTTCTACCACTATTGGTAATGCGGCTGGGCCTATTACCGCCTTATATTTTTTGTTGCTAAAACTGGATAAGAAAACCTTTGTTGGCACCAGCAGTATCTTCTTTATAACAGTCAATACGACCAAGCTTCCAATTTTTTATTATCAGGATTTATTTACAGTCGCTTATTTCCCTTCAATTGCGATAACTGCACCACTGGTTTATGTTGGAGCAATACTTGGCAGAAGTTTTCTTAATTGGGTATCGCAAGTTTGGTTCACTCGTATTATTCTAGCAGGCACAGCGATAGCTGGAATTTGGTTAATTGTTCGTTACTTTCTTTAATACAACTTTTATATAGGAAAATTGGAAAAGCCGGTGATAGATAATGCTTAGAACTATATTTTCTTTAAGCGCCATCTTCTTGAATTTATTTTTAGTATCCTGCGCGGTAAACCCGGTAACAGGGGAGAGTGAGTTTTCACTTTTATCCAGACAGGATGAAATATCAATTGGTAATCAACAGTATGGTCCTTCCCAGCAAAGTCAGGGAGGAGAATACAGAACATATCCTGAATTAAGTGCGTATGTGAATCAGGTAGGGCAGCGCCTCGCTGCTGTTGGCAGAAGAGATTATGACCTACCTTATGAGTTTGTTGTGTTGAATAATTCGGTACCAAATGCCTGGGCGCTTCCTGGGGGCAAGATTGCGATTAATCGAGGTTTATTGCTTGAGTTAAACAATGAAGCCGAGTTGGCAGCAGTGCTCGGTCATGAGGTTGTGCATGCGGCAGCAAGGCATGGTACAGCAGCCATGGCCAGAGGCAGTTTATTACAGGGAGTCTTGACGGTTGGCGCCATTGCCAGTCAGGACAGTGCCTATTCTGACTATATTGTGGGAGCTGGTCAGTTAGGGGCTCAGCTAATTAGTCAGCGTTATGGTCGTGATGCAGAGCGAGAATCAGACACTTTTGGTATTCGTTATATGCTAGAAGCTGGCTATGATCCACAGGCAGCTGTTAGTTTACAGGAAACTTTTGTACGCCTTTCAGAAGGTCGAGAATCAGGTTGGATCGATGGTTTGTTTGCGAGTCATCCACCTTCCCAGGAGCGTGTGGCTAATAATCAGGCACTGGTAAATGAGTTAATGCCCCTAATTCAAGGGCGGGATCTGGAGCTTGGTGAAGCTCGATATCAACAGGCTATAGCAGGTATTAAAGCCGATCAGGAAGCCTACCAGCTTTTCGCCGAAGCGGAACGAGCGATTGCAGATGATGATTTGGAGATTGCAATGTTGAATTTGGATGAAGCAATTTCCATGGTTCCCAATGAGGCCAGATTTTCAGGATTAAAAGCAGATATCCTGTTGTATCAAAAGCGTTATAGGAAAGCGATTACAATCTATGATGAGGCCATCGACAAAGATAACAGTTATTTTGACTATTATTTAGGCAGAGGAGTAGCTTATGCCAGGCTTGGGAATCAGCGTCTGGCCCAGGTAGATTTGGAACGAAGCGTTGACTTGCTTCCAACAGCAACTGCCATGAATGAATTAGGAAAAATATCACTCAATAACAATGACAGAGCCATAGCTAAACAATATTTTCAGGCCGCTGCCGGAGGGGGTGGTGTCGCTGGCAATGAAGCAGCCTTGGCATTTACACGACTGGATGTTGCAGACTCCCAGGCGCTTATGTTCAGACTCAGGCATATACCCTGCAAGATGGTCGAATACTAGTCAGGGTAACGAATCGTGCGGGGATATCCTTGCAAAACATTAAATTGGAAGTGTCAGCGGTGATTGCGGAGCAACTTGCCCAGCAGCTATTAACTCTTGGGAACCTGGATGTCAACCAGACTATTGATTTGAATTCAGGGTTACGTGTTGCTGAAGGTGTTCAAGTGAACCCAAATCAAATGCGAGTTAGAGTTCTCTCAGCCCAGCCTTGAATAAGACTGATCATAATCAACTTCCATGCGGGTTAATTTACGGTATTTGATTCGCCGTCTTGTCCCAAGACAGAGCAATAGATTCTAGAGAGTCAGGGCAATAGGGTAAAGATTGAAAGATGAAAAAGATGAATAAGTCATAAATCAGGCAGAAAAGTCTTTAAGTAATTAGGAAGTTATTAACCTGCAACGAAAAAGTTATTTGTTGATAGGCTAGTTCCATGATGAGGAAACGAAAAAAGCAGATTTGATTACAATAACCAGGTCTGCTTTCTTGGGTCTAGCTTTAAATAGAATAGGTTTTTTTAACGCGGGCGATTCAGATAAGCAATAATATTTTGCAGATCGGCATCACTGATTTCAGTTTTACGTGAAATTGGCATGCCATATAAACCGCCTCTGACGACAGTGCTAATGTAGATTGGTTGAAGATCAATTCTATCTTCTAAAACCGGTGGTAAATCTCCTTTGTATTTCACCATTAGTGCTGAAGTCCCTGGTAAAGCATTTGTGCCCAGACCACCAAAGACTCCACCGGCTACTCTGCCATGGCAAGGTTCACACCACTTATCAAATACGACTTTTCCACTAGCCTCTGCAGGGCTTAGCTCCTGAGCCTCGGCAACACCTATTGATGAGACCAGAAAGAGACATAAAATACTTAATTTATTCATCCTCGGTTATTCCTCATGTTTGCTGGCCATATACCATAGCGCCCAGGTGAAATAATGCCATTAGGGTCAATGGCGTCTTTCAGTTTTTCCTGATACTTCAATAATGCACCTTCGTTGAAACTGTATTTGCTCACAGCGAGCTCCTGGAAAGCAGGATTAGTACGGTAAGTACCCATGCCTATTTCGGCAATTTTATCCAGGCACCGTTCGTATAAGGCCCGTGAAGCTGCGTTTTTTGCGGAATCTCTCCAGGTAGGAATTAATACTGCTACCACAAAAGCTCTCGCATAAAAGGTTATCGGCGTCGAGAAAGGACTTGTTGCTGGTGGAAAGCCCATTTCCTGATAGGCCTCAGCTAATACCCGAGCGGCAGTATGCACACCTTCAGCCGTTCTGGGGGCCATTGTGAACATATCTGCATGCCCGTCGGGTGGATCATTATCATTCATAGGATTTCTGTTGACGATATGAAAAATTTCCAGATTTGGAATACCTAAAAATGCTTTATCCGGTAACGCAGGAATATCATCATCAGGAATGGGTAAATTGTGCAAGTCTTCTTCTTCAAAAGCTGCACCTGCAATTTTATCGCTGAATCGACGCTGTATCGCTGTCCAGGTTCCTTGTATGATTTCTTGCGGACCATATAAGTGAAATGAAACAGACCAGGCGGGTTTGTTTTGGGCTGTGACAAATGCTTCCAGTTGTTCAGGGTTTGGCCAGCCGTTTTGCATAAGCTCTCCAAGAGGAGTCGGATCAAACAATCCTCCACCAGCCGGGCTGTTATAGAATGGCATACCAATCAGATATGAATCTTCGAGATAGTTGACTTCGTCTATCAAGGATTGAAGATCCTGATAACGAGGAACGGTCACTGTGACATTCTTGAAGGCTTCAGGCATAGGCATCAGTTTGACACCCATTTTAGTGACAATGCCAAAATTGGATTGGGCAAATAGCCCATCAATAGAGGGGCCTGCTCCATAATGAAAATCCTGCCAGGCATCAGAACCGGGAATAGCACCAGCACCTGTACGGATCAATTCACCTTCAGCGCTTACTATTTCCAGGCCAATATGTGAACCAAAATGGTCTCGATAAGGGCCAAAGGTATAACCAACACCATGGTCAAGGCTATTACCCATCGGACTGCCCCAACCGGGATCAGGGACGTCCAGCATAACCTGGAGATCATGCTCACGAATGTATTTGAACAAATCAAAATAGGAAACGCCAGGCTCTACCAAAGCATAATTTCTTTTGTCATCAACCTCGATGATGCGATTCATGCGCTTCAGATCCAGAACCACACTCCCCGTTAAGGTGGGTGCGGCGCCACCATAAGTCAGATTTCGGCCAGTGGAGATTGGATAGAGTGGAATCTTGTAACGATTAGCGATACGGACAATTTCCTGGACTTCTTCTACGCTGTCAGGTGCAACCGCTGCAGAAGCGATTCGTTCTTCTTCTTCGCCCCATAATGGAGAATAGGAATCGCGGTAAAGAGCGACATCAGCATCTGAGCTGAATACCCAGTCTGCGCCAACGACAGATTCGAACTCGGCAAGAGCTCTATTAAATTCTGCCTGGCTTGTATTTGGAGGTAGTGCCATGTTTTTTTTCCTCTATGTTCTTTTAAATATATCTTTTAAGGGCTTTATGTATTCTCTATTTAATTTTTAACTGATCATCCAGGTGACCAAGGCTGTCTTATTTGCTGGTGCGTTGGGGCCGGTCAACTTTTGTGCTGAAAGATCAGCAGTCAGATCATTCAAAAATAGCCCGGATAGTTCAGCTAATTTGCTGCCAAAGCCTGATTTATGTCCCAGTTTAACCAGAGATGAATTTATCATTGGAGAGCCATTGATTTGATGTTCAACCTTCCCGAGTTGATCAATCAAATGATCAATTCGCAAACTGACTTTCATGCCAACATCACGCGCCAGTTCCTCCAAACAAAATAGATCCAGACGAGTGGTAAGACCCATTAAAGGTGTACATGATGTGATTAATTGATTTCGCAACTGGCCATACCAGAGCTTGCTGAGGTCTCCCTCAATATCCATTATTGAAGAAGCTGATGATTGAATGGTATTTGCAAAACCCACGCTCTCTGAATAGACACTATCGTAAATTGCATGAAAAGGGGTTGCTGAGGAGGTATTGGTGGCAGCAAGCGTATGTGCGGGTAAATTTACCAAGCTAGCCAGAGCGCCTGCTCCACCAAGTTTCAGGGTTGTTCTGCGGTTAATCATATTGAATACTCAACTCTTTGCTTGAAAACTCTCTAGCCCTTCACTATACAATAGAAGTCTTCAGGATTGAAGCTAGGAAGGTGAAAATCGAACTATAATTCAGTACTAAGCCAGAAGAGTATGCTGAAAATATGAGATCGGTTTAATGCAGCAAAAAACTTTTACTCGAAGAGTATCAAGTTAATTAAATTTTATCCTGCAAAAGGGTTACATGACATTTCTTAATGCATTCAGCTTCGATTGATAAAGATCTTTGGTTGATGCGTCGATGACATTATTTAAAGCCATATTGAAAGCTCTTTCTGCGCGACCAAATTGGCCTAACTGATAGTAACTAATTGCAATTCCTAAATAGGCTTCATGCAAGTACGGTGCAATATCCAAAGCTCGGCTGTAATTAGGTCGGGGTACCCCATGGCTGATGCAGGCAGGTACGGCTAATGCACATGTGATGATTCCAATTAATGGTACTGAGCTATCTAACTAAGCATTCTTAACTAAAACCTTTGCGTAAGGCCAAACTGTAATTGAGTTTTATCAGTGGTTTTGGTGTTCTGGTGCATTAGACCGAACTGGAATCTTAAGTTTTCCGTCATGCTATAGCCCAACGCTGTAAAGAAGCGGTTCCTGTCAAAGTGATCAACTCTTCGGCCAGCACCAATATCCCGTTCGCCATTAATAAATAACTCATTATAAAAAGATAGATAAATTGCGCCTTTGCTCAGGTTATCCTGATTTAACGGAATATCCAGAAATAAGTTGTAGCGGAAACGGGTTCTGAAATCCTGGTTTTCTACCCATCGTTGTTCGAATCGCAGGCGATGTCTCAGGAAAAATTTAGTGCCAAGCACCTGTGGAATTAGCAGCTCTTGATAAATCCTGTTTTCATGCACCGTATCATCGCTATTCCCAAATTGGCCGCTGGTGATGCTCGCATAACCCAGCGTATATAAAAGATTGCTTTGGTCGGGCGAGTAAGTTGCGCCACCTCTGATCAGAAGTTGCTCCAGGTCGCCGCCGAGATCCCAGTTTCGATGTTGAACATCCCCTTGTAAACCGAAATTAGAATCTTCAAAGCGGGTATTCCAGAAATACATGTACCAGGCCCCTAACTGATCTTCATCAATTTGAGAGACTGCATTATTACTAATGATACCCGCTGTCAGTGATATGCTGATAAAGAGTATTTTTTTAAACGTAGGGAAGTAAGCGCTCAAATTTGCTCCTTTAAATTTTTAACTGTAAAAATGGTTTTTTAAATAAAAAGAATAACAATAATTCTTAAAATAATTTTGTATTTTGATTGGGCTATCACGACCACGTGATTGTTTAATATTCATGAAAAAAATATACCTTTTTTAGTAAAAGGATTTTCCTTTCACGCTAATGGAATTTAACTGACTAAACCTTATTTAAAGCTTACAAGGGAATTATGTGGACCTACAAAGATCGTTTTACAGTAGATTTTTTTCGATAGTCTAAAAGCCAGGAGTTAATTCCTTAAGCAATATTCACTGTTTGACATAAATTCTATAAATAAAAAAACATTATGAATCCTGTCGCAAATAAGCTGTTGGAACTGTTAAAAGCTTATAAATACTGCATGACTTTGTTAGTTTCAGTTGTTTTCCAAGCAAACATCTGCCAATTCCAGCTGGAGGAAATTACTAAAGAGTTGGAGTAAGCCACGCTTTCAAGTAGGTCAGAAGACGATCCTCCAGGCTTTCACTGTTATGTAGTGCGCAAAACTTAAGAGCCATGGCCTGTACCAAAAATGCCTGAACACCTTCGGCCAATAACTTGGGGCTGATATCATCACGAAAAGGGCCAACTGCGAGCCAGCTTGATACTACTTTGACATGGCGTTCAAAGGTCATGGATATATCCCCAACTTTTTCGATTGCAGCTGCCCCCGAGTAACGCAGAATCAAGTCAAATATGTACCGCTCACTAGTCATGAAATTAATCATGGGTAACAAGGCCTCCACAAAATCTTCGACATCGTTTAGTGCTTTGCGCAGTTCCAAGTCATTTAAATAGGCGTTGATGTGCTCACTGATTAGTTGCTCCATCAAGGCATCTTTATCTGTGAAGTGTGAAAAGAACGTTCCTTTGGCCACGCCGGCTCTTAGTACCACCTCTTCTACACGTAGAGCTTCAAAGCTTTTTTCGGAAATAACAGCCCTCGCGGCTTCAAGCAACTTTGAATGAGTTGCCAAAGTACGTTTTTGCAGTGTTTTTGTCATGCGCGGATGATGCCATTTTTGTGTAAACCTAAGCAAGAATAAATTGACCGTGGTCAACACGAGCAGATTAGCATGAAAAGTAAACGTATTTAGACGCTAAATGATCTCCCAGCTGAAAAATCTCTCTTCATAGTCTTCGCAGAAAATTACGCAGATTCGGCCTGAAAAGCTGATCATGGAGCTCTTATCGAGCATGGCACTTACTAGCGGTATTTCAAAAATGCCTGTCAATTTCTTAGAGTTATGCAGTTACCATTCATTATTCATTGGATTCCTTTCCAAAACTGGTCTTGATGAGTTTATTGATATCGACCATTGGGCTGGGTTGTCGACAAGCGCTGATAAGTGAAGTTATTAGGGCTGCTGCATAGGGTATTGATTGAATAAACAGCAAGATAAGCCACAGACTGAAGTCAGGGGATTCGAGGTGTGGCCGTGTTGTTAGGGTAAAGATTGCGAGCATAAAGGTGACGAATAAAACGCTTTCTTCAAAGGCCGAGGTAATGGCTGCGGAAAGCACATGAGCGCCGGATTTTTTCGGGGTTCGCACAAATGGTTGGTCACTGGTAAACAGGCCAACCAGCATTGCTTTGCCGATGGTATGAGAGAGAGACAAACTGGCGATGCCTGCAGCAATGGCTTTGATTGGTGTGACCTTGAGTCTGAAGATATAAAGGTGAAAAAGTTTTATCAGGTTAAAACTGAAAAACAGGATGGGAAATACTGAGAATGCCAGGTGGGGTGCCTCAAAGATTACAGGTGCGTATATCATGCCCGCACACCAGATGATGGCAAGGGTACTGAATATCAGATTAGCGCTTTGTGCAAGCCATGGTAACCAGCCAGCAATAAAGTGATAGCGTTGCCCCATAGATAGCTGGCTCGCATTCGTGAAGGTCAGTTTACGCCAATGGTTTTTTAAGATTTGCATGGCCCCATAGGCCCAGCGATAGCGCTGTTTTTTATAGTCGATAAAAGTGTCAGGGGTGAGTCCTCGACCATAACTTTGCGAGGTATAATTGGCTTCATAACCGGCCTCAAATATCCGCAAACCCAGCTCGGCATCTTCAGTGATACACCATTCTGCCCAACCGCCAACTTGATCCAGGGTCTCGCGGCGTATCAATGTCATCGTCCCGTGCTGGATTATGGCGTTACGTTCATTTCGAGTCACCATGCCGATCTGGAAAAAGCCCTGATATTCGGCATTACACATAGCCTTAAAGGCATTTTCTTCTTCATCTCGGTAATCCTGGGGAGCCTGAACTATAGCAACCTTTGGATCATTGAAGGCAGGCACCAGGTCACTTAACCAGTTGCTATCAACAACATAATCACTATCAATGACGGCAACGATGCCTGCTGCTTTACTGGTATGTTGTAGGGCATAGTTAAGGGCGCCAGCCTTGAATCCGCTTAAGGGTTCTACATGATGAAAGTGAAACTTTTCCCCCAGTTTTTCACAATGTAATGCTACTGGCTGCCAGACTTTTGTATCTTTCGTATTGTTATCGATGATAATGACTTCATAATTCTCATATTCGAGATTAGCTAATGCATTCAGGGTCTGAATCATCATTTCAGGTGGTTCGTTAAACGTCGGGACATGGATAGACACCATGGCTTGAGGGTTTTGAGTTTTGTTATTCAAGCTGAACTGTCTATAATGGTGGCTTACCCAGTGCGCCTCAATCCATTCATGTGTCTCAGACAATATCAGCAGCACCATACCCAACATCAGAATAAGTAATAAAATGCCCGTGATAATTCCTGCCAGAGTCATATACATGGTGACGTAGTCGGTAATCAGCCAAGCCACCAAAGTCGTCAGTCCGAAGACAATACCTGCCAGCAGGATTTTGCCCCGGTTAGTTATGGTGTTATTAGCAAGATAATAAAGACACAAAATCAAGATGCCTGCAGTGATAGAAATCAATGCAAATAATTGCCATGCGGGGATGTTGATGATGGGACCATTAAAAGCAAACTTGGCTTGCCGCTCGACATCATAGATTCCCCAGTGGGCACCCACTGCACCCTCGTTCTTACGTTTCCAGGGTTGGTCAAAGGCCTCCATAAGAAAATACTCATAGCCCTCAATTCCAGCGAGATCCAGAAACTGTCTTAAAAACCAGGCCTGGTTAGCAGGTGAGGAAACCGCGGCAGCACGAGTACGCCCTTCACTGGGCCAACCCACCTCTGCAATGACAAGAGGCTTGTCCGGAAAAAGCTCTTTTAATTGTGCCATCCTTTCTGCGGTAAATGCGGCTGCTTGCGTAACATCAATTTCTTCCCAGTAAGGCAGAATGTGTACGGCGATGAAATCCACGTGTTCTGCCAGCTGTGGATAATCAATCCAGGTTTTCCAGGTCTCAGCAGTACTGACCGGTTTTTCGATTGCATCTCTGGCTTGATCCAAATAATTAATTAATGCCTGCAACGACATGTCATTGCGCAACAACACTTCGTTGCCTATCAAGACATGAGTGACATTGGCTTGCTGAGCTAGTGCTATGGCCCCAGCGATCTCCTGCAAATTATTATCCAAACGAGTATCCAGCCAGGCGCCAACAGTAACCTTCAAGCCATGACTGGCGGCTAGCTGTGGTATATCAAAGAATACGCCCTCGGTGCTGTAGGTGCGCACTGCCCGTGTTAAACCGGAAAGCAACTCAAGATCAGCATCTATCTCTTCAAGATCTGGCTGAATATCGCCATTACCGTCCTGATTTTTTTGATAGGGCGAAAAAGCAAAGCCTTTGATGGTCTCAGGCCAGTCGGGTGCGGTGTAGGGTTTGCTCAACAAGGACCAGACAACTGCCGTAAGTGCAGCACTGATGATCATCACCAGTAAGGTCGAACCAGATAAGTTCCTCATCTTCAATTGGAAAACACTGAGAGTAATGTTACAGGTAGGTCGTGCATGTTACTGATAGGTTGGCTTGCGGGTGTCATTCCTTCCACAAAACCTTTTTGCAGCAAGTCTTCGATAATCTTATTATTGCTTGAGACAATATGAACCGGGACGTCCCAGCGGACATCCTGACCACTTACAGCAGCTAGGGGTTGATGATCGCCCAATATTACCCAGACAAAGTCATCATCTGGATAGTTGCGTAAATACCCACTTAAATAGGTAAAGGTATAAGCTAGTGTCCCGGCGTAGGCGGGTTGCAGGTTATTCCATTCCGGCAAAAGTGAAAGTGATTCTTCTACAGCCTGCTGGTCATAAGGTTTATCTGTTAGCAGACGAGACCAATCAGACTGATAGGGAGGTGTTGGCCGGAACGGCATATGTGGAGTGATAGTGTTAAATAACAGGAAAAGGGGCTGACGAGGATGCTTCGATATTTCAATGTCGTGTAGCTGAGTCAGTGAGTACTGATCAGGAATTCTCCACCATCCAAACTCCGGCCCTTTATAAGCAATTTCCTTTGCACCATAGATAGAATCAAAACCATAAAAAGCTCCTTCTGGCCAATCGGCTTGTAAGCCTGGCATTAAGGCAATGGCTTGGTAGCCTTGGGCCGCAAATTTGTCAGACAATGTTGTGCGCTGCTGGGTCATAAGCAGGTTGTAGGTAGACAATTGGTTTATATCCAGTCCGGTCATAAAACTGGCATGGGCTAACCAAGAGTTGCCACCAAAGGTGGGAGAGTCAATAAAAGCTGAGACCACCCGACGGTTTGTATCACCAACACTGTTGTAAAAGTTTTGCTGGGCTGGGGCAATGATCTCGGCAATGCTGGCTGTATCATAAGCGGTGGCGCCGTAGGATTCGATAAACTGAACGATAACATCACTGCCCTTGAGACCTGATAAATCAAAGTCGCCCAAAGGCTCACCAGGTGGTATCACCTCACTTGCCTCATTGGCCATCACTGAACTAATAAACTTTACTTGCCCCCAGTAAGTCTTGGTTAATGGCAAGGAGTAGTATTTTAGGGTATGGATAGGTTGATTCAGATGCCCCATAAAATAACCCAGCGTTAATATGGCCATTATTAGGCTGAGCAGCCGCAGTTCTTTCGGGTCGGAAAATCCGTGAGTAACACGAACCAACGCAAAACGCAGAGCAAAGAAGATCACGGTTACACCCAATAAAGCACCAGCTAACACCATAGCAATCTGAAACGGGTTTGCCACTTCAGCCAGCATCCTGGCGACGTCCGGCAAGTATTGAGCGTCCCAATAAAGATTAACACTGCGTCCAAAGAGTGCCGGAGCAGTTACCTCGATATATCGTGCGAATGTCATCACAGTCAGTATTAATGCAAGTAGCGTTAGAATGTGTGAGGGTATCTTCGCTACTAGGCGAGAATAAAGTGTCAGGGCAAGAACCAATATCGCTATTTCAACAGACAGTTCGAAGCGTGTGGTGATACCCAATGTAGGCCAAACGTTATGAAACGTTAACGCAAAATTCAAAACAAACAATGCAAGTAAAAGGCTTGTGTAGTTTCGTATTAATCGGAGATTCACAGAAGAGAGCATCTATCAAAAAATCCAGTTATATTTAATAAAACTTAAGGGTTATTTTACCTTATCCAGAAAATAAAAAAGCAAAATCTATTGTTTCCAAGCTTGCTAAGAAATATTCAGGATTAAGTAACTAGGCATTTAATTCAAAATTAACCTGAGAATTGAAAACGAGCCAGGTTCGAAAAAACGCAAACAGGCATGTCTAATGTGCGCAGTTGAATTAGAGTAGACGTCAAAAAAATGCAAAACCCGTTTGGATTTGCTCTTAAAGCAACATCAATAGCAACACTAATTACGATAAAAAATGACAATTATTTATCATTTAGTTAGGGTTGTTTATTGGTACCGGAGGCCGGACTTGAACCGGCACGCTATCACTAGCACCGGATTTTGAATCCGGCGTGTCTACCAATTTCACCACTCCGGCAAATAGAGTCTGTCTGGTTATATCTGAAATAGACCAGCGCGGATTATAACGCC
>JAURLP010000037.1 GCA_030831165.1 Gammaproteobacteria bacterium
AATAACTGCTTTTGAATCAATGCATAAACTGTCCAGCTTATAGCTGCTATTAATAAAAGCAAAACACCTATTGTTTCACGGTTACTAAAGTGTACAAACTCTTGAAGACGATCATTGAAAAACAGGGCTAAACCCATGATTAAGAGGCAGGCGCCAATTTTTTGTAAAGGAATAAAGCTTTCCTTGTAGATTAATACTCCACCAAGAATGAGGAATAGAGTAGATAGTTGAATGACAGCTTCACTGGTTTCTGCATTAACAAAATAGAGGCTGTAGGCGAAAAAGAAATAATTACAGCTTAGACCCAGGGTTGCGAGAATAAGAAAAAAGACGGTCTGCTTATTAAAATATATTTTTTTAGGAAGTTTGTTGCTGGCAGCCAACCAAAACCAAAGGACTACTCCGGCAATTATAAATCTGTACCAGACAACAGTAGTAGCATCCATGCCCGCCAATAATTCTTTTAAGGCGATAGGCAGTACACCCCATAAAAAAGCGGCGGTTAGGGACAGGAAAAAGCCGGCGACATGTTTTTGTTTAGGTTTATGCATCTTGGGAATTAATGTTGATAAGGCTTACACTAGCCGACAAATGTTAGACATGCTAACACGTCAATTTGAGCGACCACTAACAAATTCCCAAGGCTTAAGTGCTTTAGTTTTAGTGAGATTGAGCGTGTAATAAAAGTATTTGTATTATTTTCTTCTCAAAGTCTTTCTTTGCTATAGTCTTAGATTCTCAACAGTGTGTCAGCCTATTTAAAATCCAAATCAGGCGCCGTGCTTAAAACAATGAAGCAGAATAAGTTCATGTTCTTGCCCAGTTCGAACAAGCTAAGCAGGTTTGCCGCAATAAGCTGACGTTCTATAAATGGACGCTCAGTAAATAAAGAGGAAGTTAATGTCATACCTGCAAGAGTACCAATCTTCGATTGACGATCCAGCCAGTTTTTGGGCTGAAAAAGCCAAGCTGATTGATTGGTACAAATTTCCTGAAAATATTCTTAGTGTCGACGAACAGGGCATTGAACGCTGGTACGCTGATGGTGAACTGAACACCTGCTATCTGGCTCTTGATTATCATGTTGAAAACGGCCGCGCAGAGCAATTAGCGCTTATCTATGATTCTCCGGTTACTGGTCAGAAGAAAAACTATAGCTATGGACAACTGCGCGATGAAGTAGCCCGATGTGCAGGGATGTTGAAGGCATTAGGGGTTGGCAAAGGCGATCGTGTCATTATTTATTTTCCAATGATTCCGGAAGCAGCAATATCCATGTTGGCCTGTGCCAGACTTGGAGCCATTCATTCTGTTGTATTTGGTGGCTTTGCCCCCCCTGAGCTTGCTTTACGTCTAGATGATGCAAAGCCAAAAGTAGTGCTAACGGCATCATGCGGCATCGAAGTTAATCGGATTATTGAATACAAGCCACTGGTCGATGAGGCGATTAGACTGGCCAGGCATAAACCGCAAAATGTTGTGGTACTGCAGCGTGAACAGGCTGTTGCCAGCATGAACGGCGAAGGCGATCTGGATTGGGCAGATGAAATTAAACAGGCTACTCCGGCAGATTGTGTAGCAGTCTTAGGTACCGATCTGCTTTACATACTGTATACCTCAGGCACAACGGGCAAACCTAAGGGGGTTGTGCGCGAAAATGGAGGGCATGCAGTTGCCATGAAATACAGTATGGGAGCCATCTATGACATAAATCCGGGTGAAGTATTTTGGGCAGCATCCGATGTGGGTTGGGTGGTAGGACATTCCTATATTGTTTATGCGCCTTTATTACAAGGTTGCACCACGATTCTTTATGAGGGGAAACCCGTGATGACGCCAGATGCCGGTGCCTTTTGGCGGGTGATTTCAGAACATCAGGTAAAGTCCATATTCAGTGCACCTACCGCATACAGAGCCATTAAAAAAGAAGACCCGGACGGCGAGCTTGCCAAGCTATATGATTTGTCATGTTTAAAAGCAATTTTTGCAGCCGGGGAACGGCTCGATCCGCCAACCTATGACTGGTTGACCAGGACCTACAAGTTGCCGGTGATTGATCACTGGTGGCAAACTGAAACGGGCTGGTCAATCGCCTCTAACTTATGGGGCATTGAACGGATGCCCGCAAAACCAGGCTCATCCACGATGCCGGTACCGGGATTTAATATCGCTATCCTTGATGACGAAGGAAATAAGCTGGGCTCTAATAAGCAAGGCTTTATTGCGTTAAAACTTCCTCTGCCGCCGAGTTGTTTAACTTCAATCTGGGGTGATCCCGAGCGCTATAAAGAATCCTACCTTGAACAATTTCCTGGATATTTTGCTACCGGTGATGGCGGTTACTTTGATGAGGATGGTTATCTTTACATTATGGGTCGGGTTGATGATGTCATAAATGTGGCAGGGCATCGCCTGTCGACAGGTGAGATGGAAGAAATTCTTGGTAAACATCCTTTGGTGGCTGAATGTGCCGTAATCGGTCGTAGTGATGAATTGAAAGGTCAGATGCCCATGGGTTTTGTGGTGATTAAAAATACCTCAGATGCTGACAACAGCAGCATTATCAAAGAGCTCATTCAAATGGTACGCGATGAGATCGGCGCTGTAGCGGCATTTAAAGAAGCGCTTGTTGTTGCACGACTTCCGAAAACGCGTTCAGGAAAAATATTACGTAAAACCCTGCGAGCAATGGTTGATGGTGATGAATATACGATTCCATCAACGATTGAAGATCCCGCCGTACTAGAAGAAATAAAAGCGCTGCTTTAATGCAGCGTCCATTGAAGTTTTATCAAAGTCCTAGCGAAACTGGATATTGGGTAGTGTCTCAGATTGAAACTAGCCTGGATATTTTATGCCGGAGTAAGGTCGTAAATGAGGAGCGTCTTAGCGAGCGAACTAAGACTTACTTCGGTAACAAGTTGAATTTTTCAAACAGAGTCACTACTCAAAATTAGAATGCAATTTTAAGCATTCACATCAATGACGACCCTTCCTTTAACCTGACCTTGCAAGATTTGATCTGCCAACTCTGGTACTTTAGCAAGAGGTTCAACGGTGTAGATTTCAGCAAGCTTATCCAGATCCAGTACTTCTGCGAGTCTGTCCCAGGCACGCTGACGAATCGCAAGCGGGGCCATTACGGAATCAATGCCGGCCAACTGGACGCCGCGTAGAATAAAAGGGATGACTGTCGTGTTCAGTTCTGATCCGCCAGTAAGGCCACACATGGTAACAATGCCGGCATATTTGGTTTGCGCAATTGCCGTTGCGAGGGTTTTACCCCCGACACAATCCACAACGGCAGCCCAGGTCTCTGCTTCAACGGGCTTGGAGTCACGGGCTAACTGCTCTCTTTCAATAAGCTCTGATGCCCCCAGACCTTTGAGGAAATCCCCGTTTTCAGAGATGCGACCACTTGATGCCACTACCTCGTAGCCCAAGGAAGAAAGCAAACTGACAGCTACCGACCCGACACCACCAGAGGCGCCGGTGACCAGGATTTTGCCATCTTCTGGTTTAACACCGTGATCTTCAATGGCAAGTACGCAGAGCATTGAAGTATAACCAGCCGTACCAATGGCCATTGCCTGCTCCAATGAAATGCGATCAGGGACACGAACCAGAAATTCAGGCTTAACACGCGCCTTTTGTGCATAGCCACCAAAGTGCCTTTCAGATAAGCCATAACCATTTACCAGCACGCGATCACCTGTTTGCCATTTGGGGTCTGAAGATTCAGTGACTGTCCCTGCCAGATCTATTCCACCAACCATTGGCGTATTTTGTGCGATTTTTACCGGGCTATGCTCAGACATCGCAAGGCCATCTTTGAAATTCACCGTCGAATAAGCTACATCAATATGTACTTTTTCATCAGGTAAATCAGCCAAGGATAGCTCAGTAAGTCTGCCTTTTTTTACTTCATCGACATTATCAAAAACAATCGCGTTAAATGAACTGCTCATAAATTTTTCCATTGATTAGTTTCTAATTCGTGCAGCCAATTTAATGAATTGGCAAGTCAAGTCAACCTTTAAACAAGATTGATACTGACAATTAATTAATTCAGGCATAGAGATTACATTTTATGCTTGAGTTGTTAACACCTTATGTTAAAGGCTTGATTTCAGTGGTCTCATTGTCCAGCCTGGTTAAGGGGATATGTGGTTCAAATGAGTCAGCATTAGATTCTTCCATAATGAGTTTAAAGTCATCTCGGATATTTCCTTTTAATAAGGAGTCAGATTCTATGTAGGGGAATATTTGATCATAGCGTTTGATTTCAGATTGATTAATTCGGCGATATATATGACTGCGATTAAGAGCAGACGTATGTGATAGATTTCCTGACGCAATTAATTCAGCAGTCGCATGAACAGTATGTTTATGAAAATTAAAAACCCGAACAGATTTATCAGTAATATCCAGGCCATTGGCCAGTTTGGGGTTCTGCGTTGCAACACCAGTCGGACATCGATTTGTATTACAGATCAGAGAGTGCACGCAACCAAGTGCCAACATCATGCCTCTGGCGCTGTTACACATATCGGCGCCCAGCGCTAAATTTTTAACTAAATGAAAACCGGAGATGATTTTTCCGGCAGCTATGATTTTAATTTTGCTTCGAATTCCAAAGCCATTAAGGCAATCAGCAACAAAGACAACGGCTTCTCGTAAAGGCATTCCAACAGCATTAGAGTATTCCAGTGGTGCTGCCCCTGTGCCACCTTCACCTCCGTCTACGGTAATAAAATCGGGAGTGATACCACTTTCAACCATGGCTTTGCAAATAGCAACGAATTCGCTTTTACGGCCTATTGCCAGTTTAAACCCTACTGGTTTGCCACCCGAAAGATCGCGTAACTGCGCAATGAATTTCGCTAAGCCCAGAGGTGAATCAAATGCGCTATGTGCAGGCGGTGAATTGACTTGAGTATAAGGTTCTACTCCTCTGATTTCGGCAATTTCGAGGGTATTTTTTTCTGCAGGTAGAATGCCGCCATGGCCAGGTTTGGCCCCTTGAGAAAGTTTTATTTCAATCATTTTTACAGCATCAATGCTGGCTTTTTCCTTGAATAATTCCGGGTTGAATTTGCCATCTTTATTACGGCAACCAAAATATCCGGTGCCGATTTGCCATATGATGTCGCCACCATTTTGTAAGTGGTAAGGACTTAGACCACCTTCGCCGGTATTGTGAGCAAAGCCCCCTAATTTGGCCCCCTTGTTCAGAGCCAGGATAGCATTGCTGCTCAATGAGCCGAAACTCATGGCGGATATGTTAAGAATGCTGGCGTTATAAGGCTGTTTGCAATCTGGACCACCAACCTGCACTTTCAAATCAGGGTTTATTTCTGATGCATCCATCGCTGCCAGAGAGTGGCCAAACCATTCATAGCCAGTCCGGTAAGTATTTAGTTTTGTACCGAAGGGCACCGATTCTATTTCTTTTTTAGAGCGCTGATAAACAAGGCTACGGAACATTCGGTTAATGGGGGCGCCGTCAGTATCCGATTCAATAAAATACTGACGAATAAAAGGACGTAGCATTTCTGCATACCAACGCCCCCTTCCATACAAAGGAAAGTTTCGACGGATAGAGTGTTTGGTTTGGATCATGTCGTAAAAACCCAAAGCGCCAAGTGGAAAGACAATAACCAGTAACCATATTGCCGGTGGCCAGAAATATGAAATGACACCGACAAAGATAAGCGTAGCGACTAAACATTTAATAAACAGGGCTTGCATAAAACTTTTCCTTAATAAAGCTAACAAATATGAACTTAAGATAAATGAAAAAAGAAACTAGTGATAGTGGATTTGGGGAGCTTAATAGTATTGTGTGTTGCAATATCTATTGTAGTGGAAGCTTGCTCCTTCTCAGATTAATGACTGGGCTTTATAAAATAATTGCATGCCTAAAGGCCTTGGTTGAGATTTGCAGGGTATATCTACGGCCGTAACAAAAAAAGAAATGTAATCAGTAACAGCATGATTTGATTAATAAAATAATCTGATTGCTCTAACTTTATCTTTTTTGGTAAACCTTTTAACTGTTAGAGAGTTAAGGTCAGTTTAAATTCATATTCAATGGATTTTTTTAAAGAGAGCAGAATATAAGAAATACTATGAAAAACAGTATGGAAATAACATGAAAAATAAAGGGTTAGCCTTGCTAATTTACTTCTTTAATTTAAAATGGGCGGCTTTATGATCATTGACTGATCAACATCTTTAAAATACCTCTCTTGGCTAAATAAAAAATTAGCAAATTGCAGATGTTCATTTATATAAGTAGCAGCTTGATTATCTAATTTTACTTTATGAAAAAATTTATTTTTTACAGTCTACTTTTTTGTTTGCCATTGTCGGTTTTAGCACAAGATGCTGAGAATTTTGATACCAAGCGCTTTGAAATGGCCAGGCTCTATGAAGAGGCGGTTATTGATGGTGTACTTGATGATGAAATCTGGCAACAGGCGACTCTAATTACCGATTTTCATCAGATACTTCCTATTGAATTCGCTACGCCCTCTCAACCAACCGAAGTCCGTATTTATTACACTGAAGATGCGGTCTTTGTTGGTGCCCGTTTTTATGATGACCAGCCTGATCAAATAACCGCTCAGGTGCTAACGCAAAATGGCACTATAAGATCTGATGACTGGTTTATTGTGCAGCTAGATACTTATCTTGATCGACGTAGTGGTTACCGATTTGGTACCAATGCGAATGGGGTGCGTTGGGATGGTATTTTTAGTAGCCCCACAGACATTGAACCAAACTGGAATGGTGTCTGGCAGGGAGAAAGCTCAATCGATGAACAAGGCTGGGCTACCGAAATACGCATTCCTTTTCAGACTTTATCTTTTGATGAGGAAAAATCTGAATGGGGCATTAATTTTTTACGGACCATACAGCGCAATGGTGAGCGAATAGGTTGGTCCTCTCGGGACAGACAAGATAATCCCGGCCAAGCAGGTATAGTCACTGGCATGAGGGGTATGCAGCAGGGCATAGGTCTGGATGTTGTGGCAGGTGCAACCTTGCGTCGAGAGCGAGTCTTCGGTGGTGGTCCTAATGCCGGTGTGGATGAGAATTTCGAACCAACGCTGGATCTGTTTTATAAAGTCACCCCGGCTTTGAATGCGGCCTTGACAATCAATACCGATTTTTCAGCGGTTGCTGTCGATAGTCGGCAAGTTAATTTAACCAGGTTCTCATTATTTTTCCCGGAGCAGCGGGATTTCTTTTTACGTGATTCGGATATTTTCGAGTTTGGTAAAATTGGGACATATGGCTTCGATGGCACTAGTGGAACGGGTAACTCGCTATTGCAGGGTGCCAGTCAACAAAATGCCAGGCCTTTTTTCTCACGCCGCATTGGCTTGAGCGGAACAGGCTCCCCAGTGGATCTTCAGGTGGGTGGCAAGCTCAGCGGCCGAGTGGGAAATTTCAATGTTGGTTCGTTGGTGGTGTCGCAAGATGAAGATATCGTAAATGGTGTGGAAGCCAATGAGGTGTTCGTTGGTCGAGTGGTAAGAAATGTGCTGTCGGAATCACAAGTTGGCATCATATTAACCGATGGAGACTCTCAATCTAATCTGGGCAATACTCTGATAGGCACGGATTTTCGCTATCGAAATTCCACACTGCCTAATGACAAGACGATAGAAGCCAATGCCTGGATACAAAAAACTGATACTGAAGGAAAGCAAGGCGATGATTTAGCTTACAGTTTAAGTTTAAGTTCGCCCAACCAAACAGGCTTGCGTGGTGCAGCGGTATATAGCCGAATTGAGAAAAACTTTGATCCAGCCGTTGGCTTTGTTAATCGGGCAGGGATTCAGGATTTAGCTTTGGATGGTGGTTATATCCATCGCTTCAGTAGTGATAGCTATTTAAGAAACATTTACATTGGTGCAGAAGCTTATCGAGCCGAACTGCTGTCTACTGGGGAGATGAACTCAGAACTAATGGCCGTACGAATTGGTCTGTTCAATCAGGAAAACGACAGGTTTTTTTCAAAAATTCAACGAAATCGCGAAGTTCTATTAAATGACTTTACCATTTTCAGAGCCTCTGACGGCAGTCGTTCAGTGGTGATACCAGCAGGTGAATATGAATTTTATGAATGGCTGGTTTTTCCAAATTTTGCTGGCCAGCGCGTATTATCAGGTAGCTTGAATATGCAAGTCGGAGAGTTTTATAACGGCGATCGTTTACAGCTTGGATTCAACTCTACCTGGCGCCCAACCAGGCAATATGAATTGGGTTTGAATTACAGTGAAAACTCCATCAAATTACCTGCGGGTGATTTCAAAGTACGGTTAATCAGCATGACAGCCAATATTGCCTTTAACTCCAAATGGTCCTGGTCAAACCTTTTGCAGTATGACAATGTTTCAGAATCGATGGGTTTGAATAGTCGTTTGAACTGGATACCGGAAAATGGTCAAGAAGGGTTTCTGGTATTAAATTATGGCGCTCAGGATATTGATAAAGATAACAGTTTTACTTCTACAAATTTGGACCTCTCATTAAGGTTTACTTATACTTTTCGTTATTAATAATTATTCAAATAAGAAATGATCACAGTCTATCCCTATAGCACTTTAGGCAAGGCAAATCATGGCTGGCTAAAATCCAGTCATCACTTTAGTTTTGCAAATTACTATAACCCCAGGCGTATGGGCTTTGGTACATTACTCGTTGTTAATGACGATTGGGTTAAACCCGGTTTTGGTTTCCCCCCTCATCCTCACAGAAATATGGAAATTATCAGTTATGTGAGATCTGGTGCTATCACTCATGAAGATAACAAAGGGCACAAGGGTGTGACTAAAAATGGCGAAGTGCAGGTTATGAGTGCTGGTCGGGGAGTGGTTCACTCTGAATATAATCGAAGTAAAGATCCATTAACCTTTTATCAGATATGGATTAAAACCAACAAAATGGATATAGAGCCACGCTGGGAGAGTAAACAATTTCCTAATGTCCCTGTCGAAGATGCTTTGCCGATGTTAGTGTCAGGATATCCGGAAGACAAAAACAAAGCATTGTTTATTAACCAAAAAGCCCGAATTTTTGGTGGCAAGATAAGCAAGGGTACAGTGATTGAGCATGCTATTGAGCATCAGGTTTATGTATTGGCTTCAGATGGGTGTTTTGAAGTAAATGATAATGAATTCAAAAAGACCTTAAATAAAGGCGATGGTGCAGAAGTGACTATGAGCAAGACGCTTACCCTCACTGCGCTGACAAACTGTGAAATTGTCCTGATTGATGCCGCTGCACAGTAATCAAGTGCATCACCTGAGACCCATTATTTATCGGTCTAATCGAATTGGTTAAATTCGTTATTCACAAATCAATATTAGTTATTCAAATCATATTGTGTTGATGTCTGCTCTCGAAAGGGTAATTAAGAGTCCGAAAGAACCAATTCTCAGCGTGCTTCGTATGTAGTTAAAAAGAAACAAGCGATAACTATGTCTTTAAAATCCTTAACAACAGCTTTAGGTATTGCTGGCTTGCTGCCATTTATAGCAACTCTTTTGGCAGCGCTATCGGAAACTTTCGTAAGCGTTATAAATTTACTTATAGAGCCGAAGAAAATTTTCATTTTTTATAGTGCTGTGATACTGAGCTTTTTATGTGGAGCATTCTGGGCGAGGCTGCTCAGCAGAGATTTCTCATTAAGAATTGCTTGTCTTCTCGTATTGACTAATATTTTTGCATTAGCTGCATGGGTATCTCTCTTGATTGTTAGTGAGGGCCTTGTTTTATCGCTACCATTACTGATCTTGTGCTATTTGATACTAATTTATTTTGAATATACGAATGTCGAACTGGTATATGGGAATGTCTATCCTGAATATCTTAAGCTGCGTATCGGGCTTACCTTTTCGGTGGTAATTATGCATTTGGTGATGCTGATAATTAGCCTGAGCCACGGGGCCTGAAAAACGTTATGAAGCTTACATTATTTTTTGATAGTTATTGCCCGCTTTGTGCCGCCGAAATGAAAATGCTTCAGGACTTTGACCTTGAGGGGAAATTGATATTTGAAGATATCCATGCAAAAGATTTTGAACTGCGTTATCCCAAGATTGATCCTGTAAAAGCGGATAAAATTTTGCATGGATTATATGAAGACGGCTCAATGATTTATGGTCTTGATGTTACTTATCAGGCCTGGCGAACAGTTGGTCGAAAACCCTGGCTAGCTCTTCTGCGCTGGCCAATTATTCGGTGGTTTGCAGATATCGCTTATCGGTTTTTTGCACAAAATCGTTACTCGATCTCGTGGATATTGACAGGTCAAAAACGTTGTTCAGCATGTGCCACAAAAATCTCTGAAAAGCCAAATGTCACCGGGTCAGATGTCAGAAAATTCTGAGAGTAAAAAGCAAGCTGGCCAAGTTGCGATTGTTATTGGCGCCACCAGCAGGATTGCAGTTTCACTAATTGAGCGCTTGACCGATGATGCAGGCTTGAGCAAGATTATTGCTATTAGTCGCCAGTTTTCTGACAAAGCTGAATCCGGTTTAAACCATAAGCTCTGTCGTTTTCAAAGTGACTACTCTGAAGAATCGATCAGCAAAATATGTGAGCAACTAAGATCTGATAAAGCAGAAATCAGCCGCGTATTTATTTGTAATGGGATTCTCCATGACGCTCAATTACAACCGGAAAAACGTATTGAGGATATTAAAGCTGAAAACCTGCATAAGGTGTTTGAAGTTAATGCAGTCATTCCCATGCTTTGGATTAAACATTTAAAAGACGTATTAGCCAAAGAGCAGGGCTGCGTGGTGACCGTTTTTAGTGCAAGAATAGGCAGTATTGAGGACAATCGGCGTGGCGGTTGGTATTCCTATCGTGCATCCAAGTCAGCATTGAATATGCTGTTAAAGACAGCTGCCATTGAATATGAAAGAACGCACAAAGCAACAAAATTCCTGATTTTTCACCCTGGCACAACTGACACCCCATTATCCAAACCTTTTCAAAAATATGTCAGTCAAAACAAGCTATTCGAGCCTGAATTTGTTGCAGAACAGTTGTTGGCCTTGATAGCAGCGGGTCGTTTGGACAAAAGCATACAGTTCCTGGCCTGGGATGGAGCTGATATTCCCTGGTAAAAAGATTCACTTGAATATAATTACAGTTAAAACAGCTGGGTAACAATGATGATAAAGCAGAATCTAAAAGACAGTCCCTTTGCAGCTGAAGATTCAGCAATGGCTAAAATGGAAAGCATGGCGCCAAAACCCACTCAAATAACTAATAAAAATAAACCACAGTCTTTCAGTTATTTTGAGAAAGTTATTGTCTTGCTAAAACAAAAAAAGAAATAAGCAACAGATAAAAGCTATGCGAAATAGCTTGGAATAGTCTGTAAAGTTCTTAATATCCACCTAAAAAAATAATCTCAGCTAATTTTACTGAGCCCATTTTTTTTATGGTTCAGCCTAAAAGGTAAAGACTCTTTTTTTCTAGTAATCATAAACTCCTGTATTGGCAGTAGTATAATATTTTATTTTTGAGGCTTGCTTATGCTAGCCTGCTGACCTAGCTCAGGATACGCGGATAAAAATATGAATAAGATGCGATTGCTCAAAATATTAAAAACAACATTGATTCTCGGTTTTGGCTTAGGCTCTGCCTTTAACTCAGCGAATGCCCAAGACCCTGATGCGGAAATTGTGTCTACTTTTACTGAGCAGCAAGTGGCTTTAGGGTTACAAGCTTATCAATTGAATTGTTCCAATGGCTGCCATCAGGCCGATTTGACCGGTGGCGGACCTGTTCCGGCCTTAAAGGATTTGGCTTTTCTGGGCGTCTGGGGAAACATCTCTACGTCTGAATTATTTGATTCGATTAAAACCTCAATGCCTCCGACTAATGTGGGCGGATTGTCGGATGAAACCTACCTCGCCATCATAGCCTTTATTTTATCGGCCAATGGGGCTGCCGCAGGCGATACCCCATTACTGGCTAATTCAGACATCACCATAAACAGCGTTACCACCAGCAGTCAGCCAGGGGGGACGACGAAATACGAGCAATCAGGACCGACGGGCATAACGGTCGTCGGGCAAGTGCCAGATTACCATAGCATCAGCGATGAAGAGTTGCGAAATCCCGGCCCCGAAGATTGGCTAATGATAAGGGGCAATCATCAGGCCTGGAGTTATAGTGCACTTGATCAGATTAACCAGGAAAATGCCAGTGAACTGCGTCTGGCCTGGGTTTGGGCCATGAGTGATATCGCGTCGAATCAAACTTCTCCACTGGTTCATGATGGTGTGCTTTATTTATTTAGCCCGGGCAATAGGATCCAGGCCTTGAGAGGGGATACCGGGGATTTGATTTGGGAGCAAAGTCTCGGGGGCAGGGCAGGTACCATGCGTGGCATGGCTATTTATGAAGATAATCTGATTATTAATACGCCTGATGGTGAAATTGTCGCAGTGAACGCGGCTAATGGAGAAGAGGTTTGGCGCATACAAATAGCTGATGGGTTTACCAATACCAGCGGACCTATCGTCGGCAATGGCAAAATTTTTACCGGTATATCCGGCTGTACTACATTTAGTGAACAGAAGTGTTTTGTTAGCGCCTATGATGCCAATGATGGTAGTTTACTTTGGCGTTTTAACACAGTGGCCCAATCAGGTGACCCCGGTGGGGATAGCTGGGGAGGTGTTGATGATTTGTTCCGTGCAGGCACAGATACCTGGATAACACCCAGTTTTGATCCGGAATTAAATCTGGTTTATATCGGTGTTTCACAAGCAAAACCCTGGGTCGCTGCAAGTCGTGATATGAGCGTGTATGATGATGCCCTTTATTCAAATTCGACTTTAGCACTAGACGCAGATACCGGTGAATTAGCCTGGTATTACCAGCATGTCCCCGGTGAAACCTTTGACCTGGATGAAGTATTTGAACGAGTGCTGATCGATCTCGATGGTGAAAAACTGGTTTTTTCCGCAGGCAAACATGGCATCCTCTGGAAGTTAAATAGAGAAAGCGGTGATTACATCGATCATCAAGAAACGCTATACCAAAATGTATTTGAAATTTTTAATCCTGAGACCGGCAGACCTCAATATCGAAATGACATTGTTGAACAAAGAATAGGCGAATGGATGCAAGCCTGTCCCTCAACCGCTGGTGGTAAAAACTGGCATCCCATGAGCTACCATCCTCAGACAGAAAGTATTGTCTTGCCCCTTAGCCAAAGCTGCGTAGAAATAAAAGGGCGAGAAACGCGATATGTTGTCGGTGGCGGTGGTACCAATGCAAATCGACGATGGTCAGAAATGCCTGGCAGCAATGGCAACGTCGGTAAGGTGGCGGCCTATAATGTGCGCACGATGGAAGAACTCTGGTCTTATGAGCAGCCAGCTTCATTCCTAACCGGGGTGTTAACAACAGCTGGCAATCTTGCATTTGTTGGTGATTTGGACAGGACCTTTCGGGCTTTAGACGTTGAGACAGGCGAAACACTCTGGCAGTCACGACTAGGTACTTCCGTCCAGGGCCATCCAATAAGCTTCAGTGTCGAAGGTAAACAATATATTGCCGTACCAACAGGCTTAGGCGGCGGCAGTCCGCGGACCGTCCCCTCTATTTTGACGCAGAGGATTCGCTACCCCAGTTCGGGTAATGCCTTATATGTTTTTGCTTTACCTGATTAAAGTAAGGTAAATGCTTCAGTCAATTAAACACGCCGCTGAGGTATTGCGTAAAGCGCAGGAAACAGGCTTGGCTTGTGAGCCGATCCGTGAACTAATTTCTGGTCAAAATCCAGAAACTGCTTATGCTGTTCAGGCATTTAATACCGAGTTTTTTCTCAAGCAAGGTCGCCAAATGGTGGGCCGAAAAATTGGTTTGACCTCTAAGGCGGTGCAAGAACAATTGGGAGTTGATCAGCCGGATTATGGAATTTTGTTTGCTGATATGTCACGAAATGAAGAAACGCCAATAAATATTTCTGATGTTTTACAAGCTAAAATAGAAGGTGAAATTGCCTTTGTTTTAAAAAAGGATTTGGGCAGACAGGATAATACAATCGACTCAGTAATCGATGCGGTTGATTATGTGTCCCCGGCATTGGAAATTGTTGGCAGCCGAATTAAAAACTGGGATATCACTTTTACTGATACAGTTGCGGATAACGGATCTTCAGGCTTGTTTGTTATCGGCAGATCTCAATGTCAACTCGATCAAATTGATTTAAGTCGCTGCACTATGGAAATGCAGCGCTTTGGTCAGCAAGTTTCGGCAGGAACTGGCGCTGCTTGTATGGGTAATCCACTGAATGCAGTGCTTTGGTTGGCGAATACCATGGCAGCAACAAATTATCCTTTAGGTGCTGGGGATATTATTTTAAGCGGCGCCCTTGGCCCCATGGTTGAAGTGAATGCGGGTGATAGTTTTGAAGCACATATATCTGGATTGGGATCAGTTTCGGCAAGATTCTCAGATTAAAAATTCTACTGAACATAATTTTATGTAAAGGGTTTAATCTGGAATGACGAATAGTCCTGCTGGCTTAAGTGTATCTTTCAAACTTTAGTATTTTATTTTTTACCTTTAGATAAAAAGATCGGCTGACGACAAGCAGCACTTTCTTCCCAGTTTGCCCCTCAGAAAGTTACTGTAAATCGATATTATGATTTTATATATGAGGAGCGAATAAAATCATTAGCATCAGGATGGAATAGATTAGTCCATTAAAAAATAGGCTGATAAACCCTTAGAAGGAATTAATAGTGGTTTTAGTCAGGATTTGCAGCAATAAAATGCCGGAGCTAACATTGGCTTCATGGCTTCTATTAAATAGAAGCCAAAGCCCTTGGGCGCTATAGGAAAAATAGAGCACCCAAGGTGAAACCAGCGACAGTAGCTTTGAGAACTAAATACTTATAGTTCATTCTCATGCATGACGAAACATTCTTTCGGACTCCACTTGGAATCATCAGGTTCTTTCATAAAGTGCATGGTCGTTACCCAGGGTTCAATAAGATAAACAGGGTCTTCTACAATAATGGTGTCTACAAACCAGGTTGTGCCAGCAGGTGTTTCAAACACATCGAAGTATTCAGTGACCTTCGTCTGGGCGCTATGCGGAATGCCATTTTTTCGCAGGTAGCCAGGAATGAGATTGGTAGTAAGGGCTTCAAGTGAACGTGTGGTCGTGCCCACTCTTGGTGTTTGGCCAATTCGCAAAGGATTGAAGTAACTAGGTGCAGGTGAATCTTCCCATTTTGCCAGAGTATGCCCCTGTCTTGATGGCGCACCTGGAGCCATTGTTTCGTCAAAATAAAACATGCGTGTTTGCATGCCGGCATCAAATTCCATTTTAAGTGTCAAATCATCTTCCCAGCTTATTTTTATGCGGCCAGGGCGGTGCATGATACCTGGAGCGCCATAAGCAAGACATTCGTTACCTGCATCATTTTCAGGGCGCCATGACATACCAATTTCTCTGGCAGCTTCGTTTTCCGGAATATTGGCGAAGTCACCAATCAGGGGAGTCGTCATGCGCCAGCGCCAGTCCTCGGAAACAATGGATACCCATGTGCCGGTTAAGTCTATTGGCGCGCCTTCTCTGCCAGGTGTGGCTTCAGCTGGGCCTGTTCTTTGGGCGCTGGCCATGGAAGAAGTAAGAGCCAAAAACAGAATAAGTGAAAAAAGCGAAGTGATATTTTTCATGGTTTACTCCATCCCTTCTATTAGGCTTTGGTATATTGCGGTAATAAATTCTGAAGTGGTTGGCCCTCCGCGTGGTCCACCATATTCCGTGTCATAATCTACGGTTAGGCCACTGACTAAAATCTGATTCAGGTTGCTGCCCTGGTCTATCATGTTTTTGACCCGATCTCTAACAATGACCAGCATGTTGCGGTATTCAACAACATCGATTTCATCGCCAATACGACCATGGCCGGGTACGACATAGGTGCCACCTTCTGCATTGGGGCCTGGAATCATAAGTGCTAGAGTAAAGTTCAAGGCTTCTATAAAACCATTAACTGTGCCGCCGCTGGAAATATCAATATCAGGGTATTGGCCTGGTATAAGAAGATCGCCCAAGCTGATGACATCAGAGCTTCTAAAAAAAACAATGCTGTCACCATCTGTATGCGCTTTAGGCATATGGTAAACAGCAATGCCTTCACCATTCATGTAAAAATCAAAGGATGGAGTGAAATAGGTAGTGGTCAGCGTTAGAGACTCAACATCATTGTCAGCCAGATAAAAGCGGTTCAAGACATTTTCATGCGCCAGTAAAGTAACACCGGTGGTATTGCCTCCAATGGCTATATCAACACCCGCGCCTCTGCCTCCAAAGCCTCGAAAACCCAGGTTTTCTATAGTATCATTCCCTGCCAGATGAAGTGGATCAAGGGCAGTCGTAATAACTTGGCGAACAGGTTTGTCAGATATCTCCCGGATAAGTGACATCATTTCCTCAACATCAGAGGGGTCTGGCGTGTCTACAAATACGATGGCTTCATTACCTATCTGAACGGTGACATTGACATCAGCACCGGTTAGCATATAAATCTGTCCTTTTACATGAAACAAGCCAAGTGCCTGATTCATCTCTGCTGCATTAGCCCAGGCACCAATGAGTATGCCAAACAGGCAACTCTTTAGAAGAAAAGGCTTAAGGTGTTTAAGGTAGTACATAACTTTGCTCCGCGCTTTGGAATTTTATTTTTCTTGGAAATTAGATCAGGCTTACTCGCACTCTTCTGTACAAAACTCAGCATTGCCAGGAGGCTTTTCCATGATGTCCATATATTCAGGATACATGGTTTCGATGCCGCCACGGGTAGCCGAGTATGGAATACGGTAACGCTCAGCAAATTCCATTATCCAGGGGTTCTGACCGGGCAAGAAATGGGGCACAATCTGCCCGAGGGCATTCACTGGTAATTCCTGTAAAGGAACGCAGGAGCTTGGAGACTGTCTGGCAGAAGGGTCTCTCACCCAGGTTTGGCTTCTCACCATAGGCTCTTCCAAAAAGACAGGGTCATCAATGACGGTGACCACCGTTAAATAATCCCCATGCATAACCCAATGTTCAGTGGCTGTTCTTTCACTGCTGGCAGCCAGACCATTACGGCGCAAATAGCTCTCTTTAAAATCAGTAGTAAGAATGTTTAGCATGTTGCCATCGAAGCTGCCGGTGGAAAAACCCTGAAAAGTATGAGGGGCTATTTCAGGAGGACGCTCGGGATTATTTAGCCAGATAGTTCTCTCCATGCCCATGAAACCAATACGAGTTTTGAAAGCAATAGCCTGCTGTGTAAGGGGATCTATTATCCGACTGATATTCAAGTCGGCTGCACCACGCATCGAATAATCACCACCATGCTGTCTGCAGATATATTCACTCACCACGGAGATACGATTTGGGTTGTAGCTATCGCCACGCATTCTTGCAGCATCATTGATAGGCATGCCGGTATAGTCAGCAAGGTTCGGTCCAGGCGAGCGTTCCGGTAAGTCTTCATGATACAGAGGGCGCCAATCACCGGAAAAATCAATTTCCTGTGCCAGCAGGCCAGAGCTTAGTAACAATGCAGCAATGAAGGCAAATAGATTAAACAAGGGAATATTTCGGGGGATCATGCAGTTTTCCTCTTGGCGGAATTATTAGTATTTTAGACTGAGGTAATGCGAATAATTCTTATTTTTGCAATTTACTTAGGGATTGGCTAGTTATAAATTGAAAATACTTATTTTTTGCAAAATGCTTTGGCCTATCTGTTATGTAACTTTATGTCTGGAAAAAATGAGCTGGCGTCTAACAATGCTTCTCATGGCTTTTTTTAGGTGAATCAAGCTGTTAAATGAAAGGGGCTGCTCTTGAGCAAAAAACACAATTAATCCCCAAAGTCGTAAGCAGTAAAATGGAGTTGATTATTGAGTTCATAATCAGCCCTGTTTAAAGAAAAAATGTTTTTAGTTTGCAGTGACTAAGTTTGGTCGTTGCGCTAAGTGGTCGGTGATTTGTTCATAGGCCAGAGCAAACTCCAGCACTTTCTGATCTTCTCCATAATTACCAATAATCTGCATTCCCATGGGTCTGCCCTGCTTATCAAAACCGACAGGAACATTCGCGGCAGGTAAGCCGCCAAGACTGGCATACAAGGTAACTTCCATCCACCGGTGGTAAGTGTCCATTACGCGACCATTAATCTCGGTTGGCCAAGGTGTTTCTTTTGAAAAAGCAAACACCTGTGAAGTAGGAAGCACGAGAATGTCGTAAATTCCGAACAAACGGTCTAGTTCTCTATACCAATTTTCCCGAATTATATTGGCATTGGTGACTTCATTCTCGCCCAGGCCAAGATATTGCTCAATCTCCCAAACCACATCTGTTTTAAGCAGGGCACGGATAGTTGGATTGTTATAAAAGTCCAGCATGCTCTCACGTGAATTATGGCGTAGTGTCGTCCATGAAAACCAAAGGTCTGATGGATTCATGCCTGGCATTATGCTTTCCACATTGGCGCCAGCTTCAGTAAGCGTCGACAGGTTTGATTCGCATAAATCAAGAATACCCGACTCCATTGGAAGATAGTTATCAAGGTTACCTAGCCAGGCTAGCTTAATATCACGCAGGTTTAGGGGAGAGAAATTTTGCGCAACCGGTCCAGCAGATATAGTCTGCAACAAACGAATTGTATCTTCTGTGTTTCGACCCATAGGGCCAGAAGTGGAAAGGGCGCGAGGCTGAGAACTTCCTCCAGTTAAGAGATTTGCACTGGGTCTCAATCCAATAATATTATTAAAGGCACCAGGGTTTCTTAATGAGCCCATCATGTCACTGCCGTCTGCTACTGGAAGCATGTGCGTAGCAAGACCGCTGGCAGTTCCTCCACTACTACCTCCAGCCGTAAGGTTAGGGTTATAAGCACTGCCGGTTGCGCCGAACAAAGGGTTATAAGTTTGCGAACCAAATCCAAATTCGGGCACATTAGTTTTGCCGATAAAAATTGCACCTGCAGCTCGCATTCGAGCTGCTTTATCGCTGTCAGTTTGAGCTATTCGATTAGCAAATATTGGTGAACCATCGGTATAAGGTAAGCCGGCTACTGCGGATAGATCTTTCACTGCATGAGGCATGCCATGCATCCAGCCACGATACTCACCTCGAGATAGAGCCTGGTCAGATTCCAGAGCTTGATTAAGCAAGACATCGTCATCCACCATGCTTATGACTGCATTGTATACGGGGTTATAGGTATGAATTCGAGTGAGATAGGCCTGCATGACTTCGACACAACTTGCATGCTTGTCTCGAATAGCAATCGAAAGATTGCTTGCGCTTAAATCGGTCAGATCGGCAGAAAATTCGGATGAGACACCAAGACAACCTGACAAACCTGCGACAGAAGATGTGACACCAGCTGCCAATGTGCTTTTTATAAAACCTCGTCGCTGCATATTCAATAGCCTTTTTTATTTCATTACTCTGCCTAATTCTTGCAATATTTTTTGAGCCTGGCTATCTATTTATTAAAAACGTCTATGATGAGATAAAAATAATTATTGAGCACTGGGCTTGTCATCGAAAAAATTCGGTAATCTCGGCGTCTCATCTAAAGTGGATATTGGGAAGTTCGCTGTTTGTGCAATCTGGGAATTTTTCTCTGGATTGGAGGGCTTATTGGTTTAATCAGTACTATGATTAATAGGGCTTAGTTTGTCACCATCAAATTCCAAAGGAGCATTTCTCATAGAGACAATTGCGTGCTATAAAATTTCTTATACTTTCCCGGTTTTGGTTTCTTAAGCGTAAATGAAAGAAGTAATTTCCTGCCGATAATATCAGCTTCCAAAATCTACTCAGTAATAGTACTGTGCAGAATTTACGAATAGATCGGAAACTATAGTTATCAGGTTATTTCTGTATGCAAAATTATTTGCTTCATGAATGGGCCAGACAGGAAGCAGTAATTCTTGCCTGGCCTGACGAATACACAGCGTGGCAACCGTGGCTGGTAGAAGTTGAGCAGGTATACCTGAATCTTATTCACGCCATCAATAATAATCATTGTGCTGTGTTGTTGCTAATCAGGCCTAAAAAAATATCCCACTTCCATGCGCTCGCCAATAAATTGCCTTTGCCTTTACAATCAGTACTTTTATTAAAGGCAGATTTTAACGACACCTGGCTGCGTGATTATGGTTTTTTAACCTGTCAGTCTGATCAGGGTATGCAGCCAGTTGAATTTGTTTTTAATGGTTGGGGGAACAAGTTTCCAGCCGAACTGGATAACCAGCTCAATCAACAAGTGTTGGCTCCCTTATGTCGCTTGCCAATGCAATCCTTCCCTATGGTTTGTGAAGGAGGTGCATTGGAAATAGATGATAATCAACATTTACTGACAACCAGATTATGTTTGCTGAATTCGGAACGCAATGGGGATATGTCTCTGGACAACTACAATAAAAAATTCACTGACTATCTTGGTGTAAAAAAAATTACTGTATTTGAGAATGGCCACCTGCAAGGTGATGACACGGATGGCCATATTGATACTCTGGTACGTTTTACCCCCGATAAGGTTCTTGTGGTGCAGTCTTGCAATAACCGGCCAGAAGATCAACACTTTTCAGGGCTGTCCGCTCTGGTAGAAGAGTGCAGGACCCAGTTTCCCGGGTATAAGATTTTTGAATTGCCTCTGCCAGAAATAGTTTCAGCAGAAGGCGAACGTTTGCCGGCTTCCTATGCAAACTTTTTGATCAATAATACACAGATACTTTGCCCAGTTTATCAACAACCTGAGGACGGGCAGGCTTTGGCAATAATTCAGAAAGCATACCCAGGCTTTGAAATTGTGCCTATTGACTGCTTGCCTTTAGTGCAACAGTTTGGCAGTTTGCACTGTATCAGTATGCAGGTACCGGAAGGGACGCTAAAGGAAGAAGTTGTCCAATACTTCAATAGAGGGGTTATTGAGATATGAAAAAACAGGCATCAAACATTGTCAAAGCCGGGTTGGTTCAGCAAGCCCTGGTGGATAATGACAAACAATCCAACTGGCAGCATAGTGCATTAAAGATAGAAGCGCTTGTTGAGCAGGGTGCTGAGCTGGTTCTCTTGCAGGAGCTCCACAGTACCCTGTATTTCTGTCAGCAAGAAAATGCCGAAAACTTCGACCTGGCAGAAACTATCCCTGGTCCGGCGACAGACTTTTTTGCTGCACTGGCCAAGCGCTTGAATATTGTTCTGGTGACCTCACTGTTTGAAAAAAGAGCTGCGGGCTTGTATCACAATACAGCAGTTGTTTTTGATCGTGATCTGGGAATGGTTGGTAAGTATCGCAAGATGCATATACCTGATGATCCAGGCTTCTATGAGAAATTCTATTTTACGCCTGGCGACCTCGGGTTCACTCCAATCAAAACCAGTGTTGGCATGTTGGGTGTTTTGGTTTGCTGGGATCAATGGTATCCCGAAGCAGCACGTTTAATGGCCATGGCTGGCGCCGATATTTTACTTTATCCCACTGCAATTGGTTGGGATAAAGCGGATGATCAGGCAGAGCAGAAGCGCCAGAGGGATGCCTGGCAGCTTATACAACGTTCACACGCAGTAGCAAATTCATTACCAGTGATGGTAGCCAATCGCTGTGGCTTTGAAAGTTCACCGCTTGACCCTGAAGATGGTATCGTCTTTTGGGGGCTTAGCTTTATTGCCGGGCCGCAAGGCGAAATCCTGGCGGAAGCAACCAAAGATGAAGAAACCAGTTTACTCGCCGAACTCGATCTTAAACGCTCTGAGCAGGTCAAACGTATGTGGCCCTATTTTCGAGACCGCAGAATAGATGCCTATGCCGATCTGATCAAACGTTGGCGGTCGTAACAATAAGTCTATTTATAGCGTGCAGTGAGCTTATTAGGTTGTGATGAAAGTAAAATTGGTGGAGAGGGATCTTAACTGACACTTCCACCTATTGATAAATATAGAATAAACATCGGTTCAGTTAATATCGATGTTGCAATCGATGTAGCTAAGATTTCCTACTTGAAAATCATCTGAACCGGCCTCCAACAAAGTTTTTTAACGTCTGCTTTCGGCCAGAAGCGGAGGTTATGCTATGTGCCTTTGCGACTTAGGGAAAGGCAGTGGCAAGTTAGAATGTTGATAGCAGTAATTTATTTTGATCTAAGCAGTTAACTTGTCAACAGCTCCAAATTAATCATTTCTCATTGCTTCCAGCTTGTTCAGATATTCGGGGTACAGCATTTCCGCACCATTTTTCATCAATTCTATCGGCAGATCAAAGACCTCATAAAATTCAGTCAGACTTGGATTTTCACCGGGCAGATAGTGCGGCACGACACCCAGATCACGCGGCGCTTCTTCCACGGTTTCACAGATGAAGGTTCCCATTTTTCCGGCAGGGTCAAAAATATAATCACTGCTACGCACCAGCGGTTCGGTAAGATATATCGGATCATAGATATGATCGACAATGGTTAGCAGGTTTCCGAGCCTGGTGAAATACTGAACCACATAGGCCTTGTCACTACGGGGTACGCCATTACGGCGTAGCCAGGTATTCTTCAGATGCGTGGTGGTGACTACTAGGGTCGGGCCTACCCATTCTCCTGTAGAGAAACCCAGCCAGGTGTGTGGAGCCCCCTCGGGGGGATGTGGTCTGCCATCCATCCAGATGGTGCGTTGCCCTCCCATCCAGGAAAGCCGTAAACGCCACGCGATGGTTTCATTGGTAAAGGGGTCGACTTCCTTCCAGATAGCCTGATTACCAATGCTGTGGGCGGCGTAATCGGCGGCATAATCATTACACTGACGTTCTTCCAGCGACAGGATAGTCGGATCCCAGGCTTCAGCAGCCTGGATGGCAGCCTCGTTAAGGGGCAAGCCCAGATAATCGCCAATATAAGGGCCTTCACCCCGGTCCCGGTTGTCTTCATACAGGGGGTTGTACCAGTAACCCTGCAAATCGGCCTCATAGACTCCACCGCCTGTGCCGGACTGGGCGAAAGCCAAACTGCCTATCAACATGGCCTGCAGTGAGACAAGCAGGACAGCAAAATTCTTCAGTATTGATTTCATTCTGTTTCTCACCTCACGCTACAGGGTCGAGGCGACCACATGGAATCATCCGCCTCTTTTCTGAATTCAGAGCTTCTGATGTAAAGCCCTCTGAGATAGACCGGATCTTCAACCGTACTGATCAGGGAAAACCAATCAGCTCCGGTCACGGTATCCTGACGCCAGACAATATATTCCTTCAGGACAGCACCCTCACTGAACGGGACACCATTCTTTCTCAGATAGCCTTCTCGAAGGTGTGTCGTGGTAATTTCCAGCGGGCCCAGCAAGTCCCCCAGGCCACCGCCCACGCCGAAGAAACCAATGCCTCTGGCAAGCGTGGTTTGCCTTTCCCATTGGGCAACAGAATAACCCTGCCAGCTTCTTTCTGTATCAGCAGGTGGTATTCCGTCAAAATGCAGCAAGCGTGTCTGCTCACCGTGATCGTATTCAATTTCCAAGGTCGACTCGTTTTCCCAGCTGATCCGAGCACGCCCCGGCAGACGCATCAGGTTTGGGGCAGCATATCCCTTGCATGCTAGATCTTCCGCCTCATCGACATCAGGATCCCAGGCATTCATGACGTCCTCAGCCAACGGGGTCAATGGAAGTCCGTGCAACTCTCCAGCAGGTGGCGTTACCATTCGATAGCGCCAGTCCTCGGTTATGACCGATACCCAGGTGCCAGTCAAATCGACCGGCGCCATCTCTCTGGCTGATCGTAGATCAGGCTCATCCTGCGGCAGCTGAGCCAGCAGCATGGCAGGTAAAAAGACAAGAAGGCAGGCGCTGATTAAGTGGGACCTGAATGAATGCAGATTTCTCATTGTGAACCTCCTGCCTGACTGAGACTCTGATAAACGATTTCAACGAACGCGTCCGGACTCAGGCCCTGGTCATAGCGACCATCGTATTCCAGGGTCGGTCGCATGGCCTGAACCTCCTCAAGGCTCATGCCTCTTTCCACATAGGTCTGGATACGATCCCGGACCAGTGTCGCCATATCCCGGTACTCTGAGACATCGGCTTCATCTGCGATTCTCCCATGCCCCGGAATAACATAAGTGCCACCCTCGTTTTTCAAAGCAGGAATGGTGATTTCCAGCAATTCATTGAGTGCTGCCACTGCGCCATTGATGGAACCTCCCTTTTCCAGGTCTATTGGAGGATAGCGATCGGTATTGAATATGTCGCCGGTACTAACCACATCCGAGCCCCGGAAATGTACAATTGAATCGCCATCCGTAATAGCATTAGGCATATGCAGGATTCTGATTCCCTCTCCATTAAAGGATAGGGTCAGTCTTGAATAGGCAGAGTAAGTCCTGTTGGGCCAGCCACAGTCCTCGACCCCACCCACAACCATGCGTATCATGACCTCTTCACGTGCAATGATTGCAGCGCCTCGTTCCTCGCCATTATTATTTCCTGCCTGGTTAGTAACCAATTTGGCACCTGACTGCCCAAGCAGTAAATTGCCCCCAGTATGCTGATCGTCATCCGAGGTATTGATGATCGTTCGAATGCGGGCAGTTGTAATTTGACGGATAGCAGTCAGCACGCTGTCACTCAATTCAGCGCTGCCGGCATCAACAAGTAAAACACCATCTTCAGTCCGTTGATTTCTTATCTGCAGGCTTATATTTGATCCTGCCCCCATCAACACATAAACATTTCCCTGAACCGGCAATAAATATAGATCTTCTGTAAACCTTGATATCTGTCCGGGTAGCTGAGGATCAGCTTCGATGGTAAATGCCTCTGGCTCTCTGTTATCAAGGGGAAATAAATTAAGCGTTGGAAAATTTGAAACTGCCTGACTATCACTTGCTTCGGCCTCCAAATTCGGGTCCGGACAAAGAAGTGCAAGATCAGTTTGTGCATACACTGCGGGCGGGATAACAACACTGATATTGACGATTAGTAAAGAACTGACTAAAAAAAAGGAATTAAATATTGAGCGGGACCAAACCATATACACAACCCAAGCGCTTGATTAGAATTACTTTTATAAGGATTTAAAAAATACAGTTGTACTCACACCCTAATTTTTGAACTTTATTTTACCTTTTAATACCAACCTGAAGTCAAATAAAACAGACTTTTATAAAGATTTCTCAATAATTTTTTTTTAAATTATAAGAATGGTTAATGTCCACTTTGGATAGAAATCAGACCTTAGATAGATTTTTGATTTAACATTGGCAATATTTTGAATAATCGCTTAGCTTTAATTCGTATCCTGTTCAATACAGAAGACTAACCAATGAAAAAACCCGGAGTCATTTTCTTGATCCTTAGCCTTATAAGCCTAAGTATCTATGCTCAAAACTATAGATTACCAGCAACCTATGGTGAGATTGATTTAGCTGCAGGGTTCCAATCTTATAGTATTGAGATGACCGCAAAAGGTGCTATAGGCGCTACAAGTTTAGGAGAGGGTTGTTTTCTTAATATTTCTGATGCCCCTGATTTACAAGTTACCTTTGAGGCTGGAGGAAACGCTCTAGTTTTCTCAGTGGAATCTGAATTTTTTACCTCTGATACTTCTTTAATCATTAATTTACCAGATGGAAATTGGGCATGTGATGACGACTCTGGTAGTGGTTTAAACCCCTTTCTAACATTAGAAAACCCTAGCTCAGGTATTTATGATATTTGGGTAGGCTCCGTTTATGGCATGGGCTATACCGATGCCATCCTTACCATTACTGAATAGAGTTGCTTTAGAATTATTTATCCTCGCATACCTGCTTCCGACCCAAAGCGGACGTTAAATAATAAAAAGAAACTAGTCCTAATGTCCGCTTCTGGCCGAAAGCAGACATTTGTTTGCTAAAAAAAATCAGTTACATAATGCCCTAAAATAAGAATAAATCGGCTGGATAGCCTGGGAAACCCAAGCTTTTACGACTTTCTAAGATCACTGAAATCATTCCTACTTTTGGAGACTACTGTTGAGCATCAATTTGCAGCCAGCTCTGATAGATATCATCACTCCATAAACTTTGAAAATAAGCAATGACCTCAAGCCTTTCCTCCCTATCTAACTGTTCACCGAAGCCAAGCATGGTCCCACCGTATGGTATTCCGCCAGAGGCGATTACTTGATCCAGAACTGCCAAAGGGTGATGCCAGGCATGCGCTGTTCCATTTAAAGGTGGTGGTGGGAAATTGCCTGCACTGTCTCTTATTCGCCAATCCTCAGCCAACCCCTGTGCCTGTTCACCATGGCACACAGCGCAATTGGCCTGAAACAGTAAGTTACCACGCTGCACCTGTGCTGATGTATACCAGCGGCCAGTATCTAAATTTTCTTCCCTTTCATTTCCACAAGATGTAACTAGCAGCGCCGATATCATGATACAAGCAACAAGAGTTACAAGGTTAGATTTCCACTGAAGCATACCCACTCCCAATATATTTTTTTATAAAACCTACTAGGGCAAGTGTACCCAGCAAGAAGACAACCGAGCCGCAAAGTGTAAGAAATACTTTGTAGAAGAAAATTCCCGCCTTGCCCGTGTGTAATGGATATGCAGTGTAATAAATTCGTTCAGATATATGCTGACTTTGTGAGTCAATCCTTAAATCCATCCAACCTTCACTGGCATCGATATAAATTTTGCTTAGTCCTTCCGGGTGTAATTCGCCTTTTTGCTGTAATCCGATAACGCGATATGAATAAAATGAATTTGGCACTTCAGCTGTACGAATTTCAGACCCTGGAAAACTTGCTTGCGCGCGTTGTAGCGCTGGCAGCCAACCTCCGCTTTTACCACCGGATATTTCATCCACATTATCTGAAAAATCGAGACTATAATCGTCGCCTCTGAAAGGTTCTAAAAAGTAATATTCAGCTTGTGTTGGGAAAGCTAGCAATGCTGCCGTTATTAGAGTCATTAAAAGAGGTAAAGCGACTATGACCCCCAGATTACGATGAGTTATTAATAATCGGGTCCGTGATGAATTTTTTGGCCAAACCCCCTGACGGAAAGCTCGACGCAGGGGCCAAAAACTGATTAAACCTGCGAAGACCAAAAAAATCATAGCTAGGGCTGCAAGGCCAATTAATGTCAGCCCTAAATCATCTAATAGTAAACGGTGATGTAAGTCATAAAGCCATTCCTCCCAGCGCTCATTTTGCACCCATAGATCAAGAACATTACCATCTAGGTCAAGATAGGCATAACGCGCCTCACTAAGCGTAACTTTCGTTAAGGGAAAGTCTGCAGTCGGGAAAGCAATCTGAGCAATTTCATTATTTTCAAAAGTCTCTTCAACGCTGGTAGCCAATCTGGCAAATAACTCTGAGGTAGCTGCAAATTCATGTTTAATCTCAGGGAAACGCATCAGCACGAACTCATTTTTCCAAATAAGCAAGGTTCCAGATAAACTGCTAAGAAGTAGTAGTAATGCAATCGTGATACCACCCCAAGCATGAATAAGTCGTGTTACTTTATAAAAAATTTTCATCGTCTTTTATCTATCATAAAAAAATCGAGAGCGATTTCTTCTATTGATCTAGTATCTGGTAGATGTCTTACTGTCAAAAGGTATGTAAAATCAATAACTGTTATATAAATATGGTGATAAATCAATGAAGCTTTCAATAGTAATGACAAAAATTCATAAATGGATTGCTCTCATTGTGGGTATTCAAATTCTTCTATGGGTTTTAGGTGGCTTGGTGATGAGCTGGTTTCCTATAGAAACTGTAAGAAGTGAACATAATATCAGAGAGCGAACTTCTCCCATATTCTCTGCTGAGAGCAATTTGTTACCTATTGATACTATTCTTGCTAGTGAAGGGCCAATAACTAGCTTGGAATTAAATTCTCTCCTCGGCACCCCAGTCTATTCAGTCGTTAGCGCAGAGGCTATGTCTATTCTTATTAATGCAGAAACTGGCGAAACTATCTCTCCCTTGTCTGAAGATTTAGCGCTGCAACTTGCGAATTCTGATTTTTCTGGAAAAGCTGGCAATATATCGGCCAACTTTCTTAATGATGGCAATAAAGAATATAGAGGGCCTCTCCCTGTCTGGCAGGTAGTAATGGGTGACGGCGAAGATACTCGGCTCTACATTTCTCCGTCGACAGGTGAAGTTATAGCTCGACGCAATACCACCTGGCGTTTATATGATTTTTTCTGGATGCTCCATATTATGGATTATGAAAACCGCACCAATTTTAATAACCCGTTGGTAATTATCGCTTCTATTGCTGCGCTATTTGCATCTATTTCGGGGATCTGGTTACTATTTTATCGGTTTTCCAAACGCGACTTTAGATGGATGGGTTTGAAATAACCCATTAGAGTTCTCAAATGTCCGCTTTTGGCCGGAAGCGAAGATATCAGAATACCTACTATCTGATAAGATCAATTCCTTCTATAGGCCAAAATGAGCTATACAACCTTACTAGAATTCGTCTTCCACACTTCCTGCTGAGCATGGGTTTGGTTGAGCTTTACTTTTAAGATATTTTGCTTGTCGCTTGCAGCTTTTGCTGCAATATTTCACCTCGTCCCAGCTGCGCCACCATTTTTTTCTCCAGCTAAAAGACCTCTGACAATAAAGGCAAATTTTTTCTGGTAGAAATATCTTTCCGTGCCCCATACATCAGTTCATGCTGAATCTAATAAGTGATTATTATAATTCAGCGTAAATGAAAAACCCAGACAGCTCCTTTCGACCAGTAAGCAGACATTTCCCCATTTTACTGATATCGGAATTTTAAGCCGAGAGAATAAAGATTATCGGAAATTGGCACATGTCCTCATTCGGCCTTTACGACATAAAAGCAAACACTAAGTCTATTAAATATATCTGTACTATCCATCTGTTCTTCTTATAGCTACGAGGGATTTTACGCTAACTTATCAATACCTCAGAATCTAGTTACTTTGCTGGTTGAATTCTGCCTGAACTGCCATCAGGCAACTTTCATAGATTCCGAGCATACGCGTCAATCCACCCTCACCCACCACATAGGGGTGAGGTTCTTCGGCACTGCGTTCTGCTAGCAGATATTGTCTTGCAATCGTCATGTCATTATTGGGGTGATTACCCAGAATCACATCAACGCCTCTCGCTTCTGCAATATTGATAAATCGGCGGATAGAGTTCTGGTAAAGATTCAGGTCAGTTCCTGTCGGGGAAAATCCCGACCCTCCCCAGTAACCACCGATATGCTCATTATCACCGTCTCGTAGCGGAATCAGGGATGAGACCGTACCTGGGGTATGTCCTGGAGTAAAAATGAACTCAATACTGGTATCACCCAATGTCAGGACCATTCCGTTCTCAATCAGTTTATTCCTTTCCGGTAATTCCTGACCTGGTTTTCGAGGACCATTTTCTGCCATGTCCCGTTCAGCCATGTCCCAGTCAATTTCGGACATGTAGACATCGGCTCCGGATAATTCTTGCAGGTATTTGGCACCACCAAAGTGGTCACCATGACCATGCGATACAACAATATGGACAATATCGGCAGGGTCATGCCCAAGCTCCCTCAAGCCATTGACAATATACTCTTCCGCTTCAAAACGTGTTTCCAGCGGATCCATGATGATAATGCCTTCAGATGTCAGCAAGGCAGAGGCATTCCAGTTATTCGGGCCGAGAAAGATCAGGTTATCAAACGTTTGCATCGGTGAACTTACAGGACCAGTGATTGGCGTGACCGAATTATCTTGGCAACGACCAACATAGAAATGCAGCATATCGCTGCCTGCCAGTTCCAGGGCTCTGGCTCTGTGGATATCAGCTTCGGCTGCAATAGTTTTTCCAGCTAAGGAAACCATTGCAAAGATAATGAATCTGAATACCGGAAGTAAATGTCCCATTGTTATCCTTTTATTGTTTTGCATGTTTCCTCCGAAATGCTTATATATTGGTATTGACAGGTTAACTTGATAATACCTTAAATTCGATTAAAGCCTAACGTCCCCTTTCTATCCAAAGCAGACATAACAAAAAATGTATTGGAGTGTGGTATTCGCAACCAGAACCAGAGGTTGGGTATTTCATTTAACAATTTATCGCCTGTCAGTTTTTATTTTAGTCGGGATTTTACTGACAATCATGCTTGAAGCTGTTTCTGTGAATTTGTTAGGGCG
>JAURLP010000038.1 GCA_030831165.1 Gammaproteobacteria bacterium
ACATCGTCGGCATCACTAAATTTGTCAGGATGAATTTGCGACTGAAGGTTTTTATATTCAGCAGCAAGTTTGTCCATATTCAAATCAAAACATTCTTGCAGGGAAAATATTTCAAAATAATTTTTATTAGCAATAGTCAAAAAGCTTGCCTTTATATAAATTCGAGACCTGTTCAGTAGCTCAATGAACGAATTCGGTAATGTTAAATCGAGAAAGACTCACCGCATCCGCACTCGCCTTTAACATTCGGGTTGCGAAATTCAAAGCCTTCATTGACGCCTGATTTTACAAAGTCCATTTCTGTACCATCAATGTAAACCAGGCTTTTGGGGTCAACTACAATTTTTATACCATGATCTTCAAACACTTTATCACTATCTTCCAGTTCATCAACGAATTCGAGGACATAAGCCATACCGGAACAGCCCGTGGTTGTAACACCGACACGTATACCCAGACCCTTGCCTCGGCTTTCCAGTTGAGAAGCGACATGTTCCGCCGCTGGTTTACTCATTGTTATCGCCATAACTTTACTTCTCTTCCTCTCTTTACACTGTTATTGCACTGAATTTATTGCACTGAATTTTCCAGATAGGGTTAAGGCTTTTTATACCTTTCCTACGACCTTCTTACTGACCTGCTGCCAGCTCTCTTTGAGTGTAACCGCGCTTATTTTTCACATCCGCTATAGCCGCTTTAATGGCATCTTCTGCCAGCACTGAGCAATGGATTTTAACCGGGGGAAGTCCCAACTCTTCAGCAATTTCGCTATTTTTAATTTTTTGAGCATCATCAAGTGTCCGCCCTTTAACCCACTCAGTCAGTAATGAACTTGATGCGATTGCTGAGCCGCAGCCGTAGGTTTTAAATTTAGCATCTTCAATGACGCCATCTTCACTTACCTTGATTTGTAAACGCATGACATCACCACAAGCAGGTGCACCCACCATGCCAGTACCAACATTTTTGTCGTTATCATCCAGCTTGCCCACGTTCCGTGGATTTTCATAATGGTCTAAAACTTTTTCTGAATAAGCCATAATATTTACCTCTTTAACTTACCAAACTTATTAAACTTCTAAAATTCAATCTCTTTTAAAAACTTTTATCATTATTGAAAAACGTTATGAGCAAAGCCAAGGCTAGGCAAATGCTTTTCACTAATGGGCTGCCCATTGTATTTTCGATATATCAACACCATCCTTAAACATATCCCAAAGTGGCGATAACTCTCTTAATTTCGTTACAGCCTCTCTTACTTTTTCAACTGCAAAATCAACATCTTCTTCTGTCGTAAAACGGCCAATGCTGAAACGTAGGGAACTATGAGCCAGTTCGTCATTTAAACCAATTGCTCTTAACACATACGATGGTTCAAGACTTGCAGATGTACAGGCAGAACCGGAAGAAACCGCCAGATCCTTCAGAGCCATGATAAGAGACTCCCCTTCTACAAAATTGAAACTGACATTCAGGTTGCTGGCTACACGCTGTTCAATATCGCCATTGATGTAGACTTCTTCCATGCCTTCCAGGCCTTTTAAAAAACGTTGTCTGAGTGCCAAACTTTTCTCCGCATCTGCTTTCATTTCAAGTTTAGCAATACGGTAGGCTTCACCCATTCCTACGATCTGGTGTGTCGCCAAGGTCCCTGAACGCATGCCTCGTTCATGCCCTCCGCCATGCATTTGAGCTTCCAGACGCACTCGAGGTTTACGACGTACATAAAGTGCTCCTATACCCTTGGGGCCATAGACTTTATGTGCAGTTAGTGACATTAAATCAACTTTCATTTCCTCTAAATCTATTTCAATCTTTCCTACACTCTGAGCGGCATCCACGTGAAACAACACTTTCTTTTCACGAGTTATTTCGCCAATAGCTGCGATGTCATTGATTACACCGATTTCATTATTAACATGCATTAATGAAACCAGAATAGTGTCTTCCCGAATCGCCTCAGCAACATCTTCAGGTTGAATCAGGCCTTTTGCATTAGGCTCAAGATAAGTCACTTCAAACCCTTCTCTTTCAAGTTGACGGCAAGAATCCAGCACTGCTTTATGTTCGATTTTAGAGGTGATGATGTGCTTTCCTTTGCTCTGATAAAAATACGCAACGCCTTTAAGAGCAAGGTTGTCAGATTCAGTAGCACCTGATGTCCAAACAATTTCCCGGGGATCGCAATGCAGAAGATCTGCCACATGCTGACGTGCCTCTTCAATGGCTTCTTCAGCTTTCCAGCCAAACACATGTGAACGTGAAGCTGAATTGCCAAAGTTACCTTCCAGAGTCATGCATTTCATCATTGCATCCATCACGCGCGGATCAACTGGGGTGGTAGCTGAATAATCGAAATAAATTGGTGCTCGCATATCTTTAATTCTTAAACCTCTTATTGGTTAACTGGCATTAAAGACTGGAAGTGGAAATAGCAATTGTGTCAAAACTTTTTCCAAGCTTTTCCAGCTGTTTTTCATTCTGGTTCTGTGCAATCTGACTTATTTCTCTTTTGGAGATAAGATCTGCCAGAGTAATATTGCTTAAATAACCGTATATTTGTTCGCTTAAATCCTGCCATAAATGGTGTGTTAAACAGATTGAGCCATTTTGACAATCCCCTGAACCCTGACATTTTGTGGTATCCAAGGATTCACTCACTGCATCGATAATCTCAGCCATGTGAATTTTAGTTTCATCTCGGCTGAGGCGATAACCACCACCAGGACCACGCACACTTTTCACCAGGTTTTTCTTGCGCAACTTAGAGAAAAGCTGCTCAAGATAGGATAGGGATATATCCTGACGCTGCGAAATATCGTTCAGATTAACCGGTCCATTATTGGCATTAATACTTAGATCCAGCATTGCCGTAACGGCATAACGACCCTTAGTAGTTAGACGCATAATTATTTATTTAAGCCTGTGCTTATTCCTGATCAAATTACTCGGGTATTATCTTAAACCCTACTGAATTAGTCAAGTATTAAAGGAAGAGCCAACTTAGGGTTAATTTATCCTTCTTACCAGGGACGCCATCGTGAAGATTATTTTTTGTTCAGCATTCTTCGTGTTTCTGAAACTATGCCATGCAGAATATTGATTTCCATTTTATCCGGGCGTATCCGGTTATAAAGTCGACGCAACCTAGGCATTAAATGACGTGGATTTTCTGGGTCATGGAAATCAATCTGAATCATTAATTGTTCCAAATGCTCAAGATAGGTTTCAACTTCTGCAACCGTAGCCAACTCGTTATCCCAGACATCTCCACTTTCTTGCTTTGCTTGTTCCAGTTGTTGACTAAACTTATATATTTCATGACTGAGCACCATGACTGCAGCCGCGAGGTTCAGGGAGCTGTATTCCGGGTTTGCTGCTATCTGCACGTGATAATGGCATAGCTGCAATTCCTCATTACTTAAACCTCTATCCTCACGTCCGAAAACAAGCGCTACATTTTGCTGCTGTCCTTCTTCAACGATGAGCTGAGCACATTTTTCCGGATCAACCACCGGCCAGGGGATCCTTCTGGAACGAGCACTGGTGCCAATCACCAAACTACAATCAGCAATCGCTTCTTTTAAATCCTCACACAGTACTGCATTATCGAGAATATCAAGAGCAGATGACGCTCTGCCAACAGCAACACCTGATGGGTAATCTTTTGGGGCTACCAAATAAAGTTTGGATAAACCCATATTTTTCATGGCACGCGCAGAAGCCCCGATATTGCCGGGATGGGACGTGTTTACCAGGACAATGCGAATGCTGTTTAAATGCAATTTGATTAAACCCAAAATTCAAAGCGCGCATCTTAGCAGAAACAGGCTGGCTCTGATATTATAGCGGCCGATTTTCACCCCCTTGCCGATAAGGTTTAAAACCGCATGCACCCTACAGTAAACATAGCCCTTAAAGCCGCCCGAGAAGCCTCAGATTTCATTGTTCAGGCTTTTGACCGATTAGACCGGGTAAAGGTCTTTGAAAAGGGGCTGAATGATTACGTCACTAACATTGATCATGAAGTAGAAGAACTTCTAAAAGCCGCAATACAAAAAGCCTATCCTGAAGATAGTTTTCTTGGTGAGGAATCTGGCCTTGCCGAGGGGGACGATAAAGACACGGTCTGGATTGTGGACCCTATAGATGGCACCCGAAACTTTATGCGAGGCTTTCCGCATTTTTGCATTTCCATGGCATGCGTCAAGAATAATAAAGTTCAGCATGCCGTGATTCTGGATCCGATTCGACAGGATGAATTTACTGCCACCAGGGGTGAAGGCTGTCGCCTGAATGGCAACCGAATCCGAGTTGGGACCAAAGACAAGCTAGAAGATGCCGTTATTAGCATGAGTTACGCAAGAGCTGAACACTATGATTTGGCACTGGCGCTACAAACAAGGTTAAAAAATAAAATTGCAGGGCTTCGTTTTACCGGCTCAGCTGCTCTCGACCTTGCTTATGTTGCTAGCGGCAGGCTTGATGCAGGCTGGATGTCAGGCATTATGCAATGGGATATTGCTGCAGGTATTTTACTGGTTCAGGAAGCAGGAGGCTTAATCAGTGATCATCATGGCAACCCGGACTGTCTGCATAGCAACAAACTGGTTTTTGCCAACCCGAAATGTTTTAAAACCTTACTGAAAATATTACATGCATGATAATTGATCCAGCTTATTAAACATCGCTTGCCTATGATTTTTATCAATTTCATGTCTAAATTTTATTAGTATCATGACGACTTATCAGTATCAATAAAGCTACTCTCAGGAGATTTTAAATGAGCAACCCAGATACCATTCTAGTTATTATCGAGCCAAGCCAGGATAAACACTTAGCTCTTGACCGAGCCCTCATTACATCCAAATTGAGAAAAGTAGCACCAAAATTACATTTATTTATTTGTGTAGATGCAGACAATACGGACCTTAGAGCACGCAACCAGGGTTTGTATCGGGATGGTACGTGGTTACAAAGTATCACTAAGCCGGCTGATGAATCTGGACTGAAATATTCTTATGAGTTTTGCTGGTCTACAGATTGGTCTGATGCGGTTCTGAATTGTGCAGACCGAATACAACCAAACATTATATTTATCCCAGATTATGATGTTGACGTGCGTCGCAATATGTTCAGCAACTCTAAATGGGATTTATTACGCAAATCCTTCTGTCCGGTATTGATTGCTCGCCCGGGCGCCAGTAACCACAGAAAAGTAATATTGGCAGCGCTTAATATCAGAACAGAAAATCCTAAATACATTGAAATGAATGAAAAGATTTTGGCCGATGGGAAAAAACAGGTCGAAATATATAACGCTGATCTTTATGTAATTAATTCCTATAAAGACAGTATGCATTACCCTGACCGCGAACAGTTGCTCAAATTTACTGGCCTACCAACTGAAAGAGTTCATTTGGGAGAAGGTGACCCAGCTGATGTAATTGCTGAATATGCTGATGAAATTAAGGCTGACGTTGTGATAATTGGCACTATGCACAGAACGGGAGCGGCAGCGCTAATGCGAGGCAACACGTCTGAAAAAGTACTCAGAAAAGTTAAGCAGGATATTGTAACAATTTCTTGATAGACTTTGGCTTTATAGCTGCGATTAATGAATAATTGAGCGAATGAAGCATACCGAAAAAGACTCTCCAGGTTACTGGCAGGAAAATATCCGGATACTCACCATATTGATGAGTATCTGGTTTATTGTGTCCTTCTTAATGGGCATAGTATTTGTCGATCAGCTTGATAACATTCGTTTTGCAGGTTTCAAACTGGGCTTCTGGATTTCACAACAGGGCTCCATCTTTATTTATGTTCTCTTGGTTTATCTTTATCTGAAGGCGATGGATAAACTTGATAAAAAATATAAATTAGACGATGAGAGTTAATTAAAGATGTCAGTACAAATAATGACCTATCTCTTTGTCGGTCTGACTTTCCTTTTGTACATAACCATTGCGATCAAATCCCGAGCATTTTCAACCAGTGATTTTTATATCGCTGGTGCACACGTCCCCCCACTTGCAAATGGCTTGGCCACAGCTGCCGATTGGATGTCTGCAGCTTCCTTTATTTCGATGGCAGGTATCATTTCCTTTATGGGGCGTGACGGCTCGGTTTACCTTATGGGGTGGACTGGAGGTTATGTTTTATTGGCCATGCTAATTGCACCCTATTTACGTGACTTCGGAAAATTTACCGTGCCCGATTTCATTGGTGAACGCTATTACTCACAAACAGCAAGAATGGTTGCCCTGCTCTGCGCAATATTTGTTTCCTTTACCTATGTCGCCGGTCAGATGCGTGGCGTTGGCGTCGTCTTCTCTCGGTTTTTGGAAGTTGATATTAATATTGGTGTCTTGATAGGCATGACAATCGTTTTCTTCTACGCCGTTTTAGGTGGCATGAAAGGAATAACCTACACTCAGGTTGCTCAATATTGTGTGTTGATATTTGCCTTTATGGTGCCCGCCATTTTTATCTCCCTGTTAATGACCGGAAACATCATTCCTCATATAGGTTTCGGCTCTGAACTAAACCCTGAATATGGTGGAGGTTATTTGCTTGATCGTCTTGATGGTCTAAATCAGGAATTAGGCTTTACTGCCTATACTGAAAGCATTCGCAGCAAACTTGATGTGTTTTTTATTACAGCCGCATTGATGCTGGGTACCGCTGGCCTGCCTCATGTCATCATTCGTTTTTTCACTGTACCAAATGTTAGAGCAGCGCGAAAATCAGCACTGTACGCACTGATATTCATTGCCATTCTATACACCACCGCACCAACAATTGCGGCCTTTGCCAGAACCAATTTAATTAATACAGTAAGTAATGTTGAATACAACGAGATGCCGGAGTGGTTCAAGACCTGGGAAGCAACCAACCTTATCGTTTTTGAAGATAAAAATGACGATGGACGCATTCAGTATCTTGCCGACCCGGAAGCCAATGAACTGACCGTCGACCGAGATATTATCGTACTGGCCAATCCGGAGATTGCTCAATTGCCTAATTGGGTGGTTGCGCTGGTTGCTGCAGGCGGGCTGGCAGCTGCCCTATCAACAGCAGCAGGATTATTGCTGGTCATTTCTTCCGCTATTTCACATGACTTATTGAAATCAAACTTAATGCCCCAGATCAGCGAAAAGAAAGAACTGCTCTCAGCCCGAATTGCTATTTTCTTTGCTGTTTGTATCGCCGGTTATTTTGGAATCAACCCACCAGGATTTGTTGCCGAAGTGGTTGCCTTTGCCTTTGGTCTTGCCAGTTCATCATTTTTTCCGGCAATTGTGTTGGGTATTTTTTATAAACGCATGAATAAAGAGGGCGCTATTTCCGGGATGCTGGTGGGCATCATCTTTACAGCAAGCTACATCATTTATTATACCTTTATTAATCCTGCCGCCGATAATGCTGAAGGTTGGTGGCTGGGCATTTCTCCTGAAGGTATTGGCACGCTTGGCACTATCCTTAATTTCTTTACAGCATTTGTTGTCTGTTATTTCACTGCTGAGCCTCCGCAAGAGGTGCAGGCCATGGTTGAAGATATTAGAGTGCCTGGATAATTAAGCCTAGATTGAAAAAAATTAATATATAAACTAAACAATTTCTATCCCCATAAACCTTGGTAACTATAAAATGAGCATATTAAAAAACCTAATAACATTCCCCGCCTTAATTACATTCATATCAGCCCACTTAGTGGCATGTGCAGCTGAGCCCGAAGGCCTTCAGTTAGAAGTTTATACAGCCCAATTCAGTGGCATAGGTGAAAACTCTTTCACTCTGTTGGGTGAGAATGAAGCCATACAAATTGATTCACCCTGGCTACTTGGAGACGGAGAAGTTCTCGCAGAAAGATTAAAAAATAACGGACGAGAACTAACCCATATTTTATTAACTCATGGCCACCCAGACCATTACATGGGGCTCGCTCCTATTGTTGAAGCCTTTCCCAATGTTCAGGTTCTGGCCCGTCAACCCGTTATTGATGAAATTTCTACACAATTTCAATCCAAATGGGTTCATTGGGAACCAATGTATGGTTCTCAACTCCCTACAACACCAGTAATTCCTGGTTTGCTGGTTGGTGACAATATCTTTTTAGAAGAGAATGAAATCCAGTTTATGGATTTACAGCCAGCGGAAACGATGAACGCTACTGTATTTTATATACCTGCTTTGGAAGCATTGATTACAGGTGACCTGGTCTTCGCTCAGATGCACCCTTATTTTGCTGATTTAAACAATCCTGCTAGCTGGAAAGGAGCACTTGAATCGGTTCAAGTATTTTCACCAGTAAGCACAGTTTATCCTGGGCATGGTCCTTTTGGTGGACCTGAAGTACTAACTGAAGCAATGAATTATATGGACGTTTACCAGGAAGTCGCTCAGCCTGGTGTACCATTACGTGAATTTGCACCCATAATGGCAGAGCGCTTTCCAAACTATGCGCCCATGTTCCTTTGGTGGACCAGAGGGCCAGGCTTTGGCATTGTTGGGCCCGGACCTTTAGGCGTTCCTGAATCAATCACCAGCACCTTACCTCCGCATTTATTGCAAGGACAGGCACCACAATAATTTTTTTAATCAAGAGGGCGCACTCATGCACCTAAACAAAATAGCGTTAATAAAAGCAGTCTTAATTTGCATATTGGGCTTAGCATTCAGCTCTCACTTATATGCTCAGGACATTGTTCGCCTGGACAAAAAAACATATCAGGTTTAGGCCTGGAAGGAGGTGTAGATGCAGACGGCATTATGCGTTATGGTAAAACCCTATATGATGATGACTAGTTTAATATTTCTGTGGCTGCAGGCAATGGCCCTAACAATATCGAAGTCATAGAAATTGATAGCTTCCCAATTCAGGAATTCTGCTATCTCATTAATGGCTCCGCAACATTTATTGGTAAAGACGGCAAAACGGTAACTTTTAATACTGGAGACTTCTCTATCATCCCACTTTGCTGGAGTGGCACCATGATTACTAAAGGCAATAGCCTATACCAGGTATTACTGGTTGTGAGTGATGAAAGAGGCGAAGCTATACCTGGAGCATTCCCCACCATAGTTGATCCTACCTATATGTCTGGTTTAGGACTGACGTATCCTCATTTACTCCTGCTGGTGAAGATGCAGAATCTAATAGAAAAACAATTTGGGATGGTGCAGAGTTAGAAATTACCATAATGGATGTTATTTCTAATTCAGGGGATTTCACTGACATGTCTGAAGAGTTTGTTTACGTGTTAAACGGTTCTGCCACCTTGACTCAAGTCGGCGGTGAGCCACAGACCTTCTACACTGGCGACTTTTTTGTTGTGCCAGAAGGTTGGGATGGGAATTGGACGGTCGAAGGAAATCATCTTTATCGTGAGTTAATTGCAGTACCTGCAGACTAATGACTTTCTTTATGAGCACTGCCAGCCTGAGGCTCAAGATAAATTTTTAGCCTGAATAAAAATGCCCGCTTACCAAGCTTATTCTTGTTGATTTACTGTGTCATCCAAAAGGACCTTTTTATAATCTTCGGGCGTATTAATATTTCTGAAAAAATCATCCTTGAATAAACCTTTCGACACTTGCTTGCTGTTACAAAATTCCAGCACTGCACGCATCGAACGTTTACCACCAAGCTGATGACTTTCTTGAAACAGATGTTTTAAATAGTTTCGGAGTTTTTTGCTGGCACGCAGCACACAAGGAAATATTTCTCCTTCAAAATGACAGCCTTCTTGATCTCTTATATGCAATAACAAGACTCGTAGTATTTCAGGATTCAACTTGGGCATATCCACGGGAATAATTAATAAAGGCAAATCATCGAGCTTGCCCCTTGCGGCAAGATACTCTAGGCAGGCATAGAGTCCTCCAGGAGGGCCACAGCGCTCTAAAATATCTGCTACCGATTGCGGGTAGCCTTCTCTTCCACTTAAAAAAATCAGTTCACTACCAATTTCTTCAAGTAGCTTAAGTCCAGCCTGCAGAAGGCTTTGCCCTGAAATTTCAAGATAAGCTTTATCTTCCCCCATTCGGGAAGACAAACCACCAGCCAAGAGAATGGAATAGAACACTGCTTTTCAGTTAGAGCTTTCCTGAATTAAGTGCACATCACGTTGCGGAAATGGAATTTCAATATTGTTATCGGTTAATGCTTTATACACTGCGAGGTTGATACGATATTTAGTCACGAAAAGCTCGGTAGTTAATACCCAACACCGAATATTGATATTAATGCTGCTATCACCAAAGTTATCAATGCCTATTAGTAGGGGCTTGTTTTGATCCAGCCCTTCCATGCCTTCAAACACCTTGCTAATAATGGCAATCGCTTTCTCAGGATCACAGTGATAGGCAATCCCGATAGATAACTCCAAAATACTACTGGCATATGAATTGTGAAGAATCTCGCCGACAATATGACGGTTCGGAATGGTGATGATAATGTCATCTTCATTGGTCAATATGGTGTAAGCCAATTTTATTTCTTTGACTACTCCGCTGACACCCTGCACCATGATGGTATCACCTACCACAAAGGGTCGAGCCACAATAATGCTGAGACCAGCACCGTAATTTGAAAGCAAGCCTTGTAGGGCAAGACCAGCACCCAATGACAAGGCGCCAATCGCGGCAACAAATGGCGTCACACTAATTCCCAACTGCCCTAACGCCATTATGGCAATCATTACAATGATGATCGCCTTAACAGTACTCGCAGTAAATTTGCTCAAAGTGATATCGATATTTTTGCTGAGCATGAAATTATTCAGCATACCGGCAACTTTACCCGCAACAAATATGCCGACGAGCAAAATAATAATTGCACCGAGCACCTGAAAACCATAAGTCACCAGGTAGGTCATAATCAGCTCATAAATTTCTTGTGCTTGTTGAAGTTCTTCAGCCATAAATGTCTTCTTTAATATTTTATTGAATTAATCGTTAAGCCGGTTCTTCTTCTCGGCCATCTTCATGAATAGCAAAGCGCCCTCTAAATCCATGAACCTGATCTTGATGTTCCCATGGCCATCCACCAAATTGATCTTTTTGATAATCTGTGAAGGCTTGCTCTAGTTCACTTCGAGTATTCATCACAAAAGGGCCATACTGCGCAACGGGCTCCCCAATGGGCTTACCCTGCAGCAACAAAAATCGAGCGGGTTTTTCTCCGGTATTTATAATCGGCAAATCCACATCCGAATTTAAATGCATTCCAGTACCAGCAGCAATAGTATGACCATCAGCTTTTATGCTGTTTCCATCATAAAAATATAGTCTTCGATTCAGGCCCCTTTCTTGAGCAGACAAGGTCCAGCTTGCGCCAGGTGCCAAATCAATCAACCACATGGTGACTTTGCTTTCAGGCCTTGCAGCCCAGGAATCAGGAGGAGGCGCCAAAGCCTTTACGCCATCTATTTCACCGGCAACAACCTTGATTTTAATTTCAATTCCAGCATCATCCTGAGTCTCATAAACCGGAATTTGTTTATCCCAGAACATAGCAAAATGCGGCTTGGCCATTTTGCTTTCTGCGGGCAAATTCAGCCATATTTGGAAAAATAATAGGGGGTTTTCTCCTTCCTGGTTTACAAGCGGAAACATTTCACTGTGCTGCACACCTTTACCCGTCGTCAGCCATTGCACATCACCGTTACCATAGCGGCCAGCCGCGCCCATTGAGTCAGCATGATCAACTAGTCCCACCGGCACAATACTGACTGTTTCGAAGCCTCTATGTGGGTGAACCGGGAAGCCCGCCACACGCTGACCGTGGTACATGCGCCAGCCATCCTTAAGTTGAAAATCCTGCCCAATTGGCCTGCCTGCCAGCGAGGCATCTGGTCCCAGATTGTCATTACCTTTTGGAAATTTATCATTATGAAAAGCACAAAAAAGAAAAGGGTCTGATACTTCCCAGTGAAGGCCTAAAACCTGGGTGCTGATAATGGCATCTGACATAATTTGAAATATTCCTCTAAGTTTTTATATAAGTTCTATCAGTATTGTTAATTCACAACATGCTTAAGAATGGCGCAACAGAAAAGTAGACCAATACAATTACAATTATCAGATATAAAGCAATCTTAAACGGGTTTTCCTTTGCTATATCCATAAAAGTACGAGCTTTACCAGACTGTTTCAAGTATTCATATTCTTTTCGAACACGCTGGTATCTTTGCAGACTATAATCATCCAGCATCGCTCTGACTTCGGGATAATCAGCATCATTCACTAACCATAATGCCGGCATGGAAATCCCCCAATTACCAGCACTTGTCTCATAGAAATCTATATCGTGAGACTCCAGCAATTCATAGATTTCAGCAAGCTCATCTTCAGGAACATTGCGCAGTTTTAACAATTGTTTAGCCATAAATCGCAAGGTACAGGAAGCTTAATAAACTATAAAGACCGACATGCCTTATTTACCCAATAAGTGATCAGACTTACTATTAAGTTTTTTCTTTTCACGTAAGAAATTAAATCCATCATCTTTTCCCTCAATACGTGTCTGTATTAACTTCTCTTCCTGCTCAATGTTACTTTGCAATAGAATACGTCTTTCAACAACAACAAAATAAACAACGATGCCCAGAACATAGAGAAAGATTTTAAGTAATGACGCTTGCCATAAAAAGCTGATGTCAGCCGATAATTCCACATAGCTGATGTACTCAGCATGTAATAAGCGAATAACAAACCAAAAACCAATCAATACTATCAAACCTTTTAATCTAGGCTTTAAAAACCGCCCTGTTACTACCAATACACCAATTTTTAGCAGATTGTTAATCATCAGTAGAGTCCCAGTGCCAACAAGATTAGAACAAGAGAAGAATTTTTATAGCGACGGATGATCTTGTCTTCTTCAGCTTTGACGATTATTTCCAGTTGCTCCTGATCATAATCTCCAACTTTCTTGCCGGCCAAAGATATCTCGACTTTAGCCTGCTCGATGGCCTTCTCTCGAATAATCAGCCGATATTTACTGATGAGGCCTAGTTTCCTTGTCGCCAGCCAGTTTTTCATAGTCTGTTTTCCAATACTAAAAGCCCTAATGTACAGAATTCCCAGAGGACTTAATAGCTTTTTTCAAGGCATGGTTAAAAAAACCAATTCTTGGCAAATATAATATCCAGAGCCCTGTTGAAATCAATATTTAATTTATAAATAATTGATTTATAAGTATTTTTAAAGTTGGCATGACATTAGCTTAATTACTTATTGTAGATGGTAAATTAAACTAATTACTCAGAGGGTAGAACGATGAACTTATTGATCACTATAGTAACAACTTTCGTCATGGGACTAGGCATAGCGATTTTAATGCCGCTTTTATCAATCGGCGCAGCAACACTGTCGGTTATCGGCGCCTTTCTAATCTGGCTATTCCCGACTGTTTATTATTGCAGAACAAATCAAGGTAGAAATCATTCAATTCATGCCTATCATGAAAACTTATAAGGCCTAAAGGAAAGTATGATGAATATTTTATTAGCAGTTTTAATTTTGTTTGCTTTGAGTTTTGGCTTGGTAGCGCTTATTCCAATACTCACAATCGGAATTGCGCTCTTATTTGTTGCTGGGGCATTTTTAGTCTGGTTCCTGCCGATTTTAATTATTGCCTGTTCTGACAAAACGACCGGCGGTGAAAAGGTATGTTGGATACTCGCTATTATTTTCCTGTCATGGTTTGCCTGGATCTTTTATTTCTTCCTGGCGCCAGTGAAACCCAGGCAGCATATGCGTCACTATAGAAGGTATTGCAGTTATCATAATTACGACTACTAGTGAAAATTAATAAGAGAAAAACATGAACTACTAAAGATATGACAACACCGTAAACAAAAACAGGCTAAACGGCTTGTTGGCAAAACTGTTTGCCGGAATTTTTATTGTAATTTGTCTCGCTGTAGGCGTTGCTGGCTTGATACTGCCCATCATCCCTGGACTATTGTTTCTTGCCATAGCCGCCATGATTGCAGCAAGACATTCACCTTCCCTCGACCGTTGGCTCAGAAAAAACCGGGTAATCGGAAACTATCTGGATAGCGGCGAGGGCTTTTTAAAGCTGAGTTGGCTCAGAAAAATTCAATTCTTATTGTGGCTGTGTCTGAAAATCTTTATCGACATCATCATGCTGATTTTTGCGCTGATAGCTAATTTATTAACATTTTCGGTTAAGCAATATCAGTCCTATCGGTGAGAGCTTATTCTTGGGAGCTTATCATTGCGGGTTTGTCCTTGAGCTTGGCCCTAAAAATTCAAGCCAGGATAATTCAAACCATAACTTGAGCTATAAGCAATCAGTCTGCCACAAGCAACAACACCCACCCAAAGAAAAATGGAAATTAGCGCAGAAATTCTGACTTGTCTGGGGGGAAGAACATTCATATCCCACTGATCAATGTCTGCTAACAAATACTTATGCATCCACAACGCATTCAGGCCCGCCAGTAATATCAACATCATCTTAAATTGAAAAATTGGATTTACCGGATATTCCCAGGGAGTAACAAAGAAAAAAATCACACCACTAAAAATGGCCAAGGCAAAAGCGCACAAGGCTATTCTCAGAATATGGCGCATGGTTTGCTGGCTGGAGATAAAGCGGCCAAATCCTAATAAACGAAAATCCAGCATCATCATGCCGCCAAAAAAAGTTCCATAAGTCACAACATGCACGACTTCAACAGCTGGAAAAGAATAATACGACAGGCTCAATAAGGCTGTTAATGGGTTTTCGGCCAAGAAGGCTGATAAGTTGCGCATCATTTCGTTAAACATAACTAGCTCCTGTTTTTCAGTCTATAAAGCTAGCGGATTCTGAGGCTAATGGCTAGCGGCTTGCAGTATCTTATGCTTTAATCTTTCGTCCTTATTTTATACAACCAGATAAGAGGTGCGGGATGCTCCAAACTAATAAATATTCATTAAAACACCTGTTTCTAGCTGCTACCTGCTGTTTGCTATTTGCCTGTGGTGATAGTAATAATATCGATAATGAAAGTTCTGCGGATAACAACGACAGTTTAGCAGCAAATAACACCCTTCCCGCCGGTGTTACCCTGTTGCAACGTGTTGCAGCTGACAATGATGAATTACTCATTCCTTACAGTAAATTTCAGTTAGATAATGGTCTAACGGTAGTCATTCATGAAGATCATTCCGACCCCATTGTCAGGGTTGACGTGACTTACCATGTTGGCTCTGCTCGCGAAGAGCCTCGTCGCTCAGGTTTTGCTCATTTCTTCGAGCACATGATGTTTCAGGGTTCAGAACATGTTGGTGATGACGAACATTTTCGAATAGTGACTGAGGCTGGCGGCACAATGAACGGCACCACCAACCTTGATCGCACTAACTATTTCGAAACGGTACCAAGCAATCAACTTGAAACCATGTTATGGCTGGAATCTGATCGTATGGGCTTCCTGCTGGACGCTGTTACCCAGGAAAAGTTTGAAATTCAGCGCGACACGGTAAAAAATGAGCGTGGCCAAAATGTTGAGAACAGTCCTTATGGACGCTTTAACGAAGTCAATTCCGCGGCATTATACCCACCTGATCACCCCTACTCCTGGCCGACGATTGGCTACCCCGAAGACCTGGATTCTGCCACTCTGGACGATCTTAAAAATTTCTTCCTGCGCTGGTATGGGCCGAATAATGCCACCTTAACAATTGGAGGTAACGTTGATGAAACTGAGGTACTCACTCTGGTTAATAAGTATTTTGGTGAAATCCCTGCTGGCCCGGAGGTGCTTCCGGACTCTCACGACTTAATTTCATTGGATGCCGATCGTTATGTTTCCTATGTTGATGAAAACATTCGCTTCCCTGCTCTGCTTTTTACTTATCCGACAGTTCCTCTGGATCATCCTGATAAAGTAGCCCTGGAAGCATTAAATGAAGTAATTACTGGCGGCCGAAAATCAGTTTTTTACAAAGAGTTTATTTTGACCAATAAGGCCATTGCTGCGACTGGTTTCAATAACACAATGGAGCTGGCTGGCTCACTCACTTTCTATGTTATGCCGTTTCCAGGCACGCCTTTGAGCCAGTTTGAGGAAGAAATTAGAGCCGTGCTGGCAAACTTCAATGAAGACTCAATTTCAGATGAAGATTTACAAATATACAAGGCACAACAAGAAGCCGGCCTGATCAATAGTCTGGCCAGTGTCAGTGGTAAAGTCTCACAACTGGCCTATTACCAAACCTTTTATGACAACCCCAACATCATCCCGGAAGAGCTCGAAGCCATTCAAAACCTGACCAAAGCAGATATTCTTCGGGTTTTTAACACCTATATAAAAGGTAAAGCAGCTGTGATTCAAAGCATTGTGCCAGGCGATAATCCTGAAGGACAGGCGCAGCCTGATAATTTCATGATCCCTGAACGATTGAGCCGTCTGGAAAGTGCTAACGATAATCTGGAAGAGCGTACAGCCGTTTCTTCCTTTGATCGTTCGATAAAACCTGAAGCTGGTCCTAGCCCGCTGGTCATCATGCCGGATTATTGGGAAAGCTCTCTGGAGAATGGCATTGATATCATTGGTGCTCTCAGCGATGAAATTCCCACCGTCACTATTCGCCTGAGTTTTGATGGCGGTCATTTATTGGAAGATCAGGAAAAGTACGGTCTTGCCAGCCTCACCGCTGACATGATGAATGAAGGTACCGAGAACTACAGTGCTGAGGAATTTGAAATTGAATTGGATAAGCTGGGCAGCAGCATCTCCATCTCAGCGGGCACTCTTGGGACCACCATTAATATGCGTAGCTTGAGTCGTAATCTTGATGCAACACTCGAATTACTGGAAGAGCGACTATTCGCCTCAGTCTTTACCGAAGATGACCTAACCAGGTTGCGCCAGCAGGCTATCGAAAGCATAGAAGCTGATAAGGAGCAGCCTAGTTCCATTGCCGCCAATGTATATCGACAACTGATCTATGGCGATGGCCACCCTTTTGCTGTTTCAGCTGCAGGAGAAATTGCTACTCTGGAGAATATTACACTTGAAGATATAGAAGCTTTCAGCCGACAAAGTCTGGTTTCCCAGGCGCTAGATGTTGTGGTAATTGGCGACATTGAGCAAGATGAAATACTGCCGAAACTAGACTTCCTGAAAAACATAAACAATGCCAACGTTGAGCTTCCAGAACTTCCACCTACACCAGTGATTACAGAAAACACACTGTATTTGATTGATAAACCACAAGCACCACAATCTGAAATCAGAATCGGCTATATGGGAGATCTGGTTTATGACCCAACCGGAGAGTATTTTGAACGCTATCTAATGAACTATACTCTGGGTGGAGCCTTCAGTAGCCGTATCAATCTCAATCTGCGCGAGGATAAAGGCTATACCTACGGTGCCCGTAGCTCTTTCTCTGCCACTAAATACCCGGGGCCATTTACGGCTTCAGCCAGTGTCAGAGCAGATTCTACAGCCGATTCCATCGTGCAGTTTATCAATGAAATAACACAATTTAGGGATCAAGGGATTACTGCCGAAGAGCTGGCCTTTACCAAAAATGCTATTGGCCAAAGTGAAGCCCTGGATTATGAAACTCCCGGACAGAAATCCCGATTGCTTGGACAAATCATTGAATATGATTTGGAAAGTGATTTTGTCATCAGACAACAGCAGATTATCAATAATCTTACTATCGATCGGGTCAATGAACTTGCCGAAAAACATTTACCAGTTGAGAGAATGATCTTGCTAGTTGTTGGCGATAAAGCGCTTATCGAGGACGAATTAATTAATCTTGGATATAACATTGTAGAGTTGGATAGCGAAGGGCGACCACTATAAGCGCCAACAAAACTATCTGGTTTTTTTATTTCACATTATGACCCGCGTTCATATACTCACTGGTCCAGAGTCGTCAGGTAAGACGACTCTGGCATCAACACTTGCTAATTACTGGTCTGCCCAATTGATACCAGAGCAAGCTCGAATTTACCTAGAAGAAAAATCAATTGCCTCACCTTTTCAGTATCAAGTGACCGATATTCTTGCGATTGCAAAGCAGCACCTGGCCAAAGAACAAGCAGCACTCCAAGAGCAACCCGAACATCTTATCTGTGATACTGACCTTTTGGTGTTAATTATCTGGAGTGAAGTGAAATATGGTAGCTGTGACAAATGGATTCTGGAAAAATTTGAGCAAGCGCTTGGCACTACTACCCGACACTATATTCTCTGCGATTGGCAAATACCCTGGGAAGCGGACCCATTAAGAGAAAATCCTGCTGACAGGGAAGAGTTGTTTCGTTTATACCAGGCTAAATTGAAAAACTACGGGATAGATTACACCGCAGTGAGTGGCAGCAATATGCAGAGATTTAATCAGGCTCAGGCAGCAATGGTGCAGAACTGATTCTTAAAAAAAATAGACCTTTGAGGCCAATTCACGGTATTGATCTGGATTGATTTTTTTCAGCCAGCAAGAGGCGATGCAAAATTTCAGACCTGCGCGTCCAGGTTTGAATCCTTAATAAATTCTCAACCTGCACTTCACTAAGATAACCCAGTTCTATAGCTACATCACCAAACAAGCCACCAGCTTGCTCCTGAATTTCAAGCAGGTTATTGATTTTGTCCATATCCATAAGATTAAGTTTTAAACACAGCGCACCCAGTGAGGTTCCTACCTTCCCCCAACTCCCAAGGCTGAGTTTATCTTCCATACTCAGATCAAGTTTCCTAGATATATATTCTATAAATAGAGTTGTTCCTCGAACTTCCATATTTAAAATCTATGCAAGAAATGTGACACTAGGATCTTGGTTTTTTTCATATTTACTTGATACATACTTTTGTTAGTTTGTGTAATTATTCCAAAATTTTACAGCAATCTTCACCGGAATTGAATGAAGTCAATTTAACATCAAGTCATACAGCGATACAGTTAATTAAACGTCGCTTAATTAATTCCAGCTAATCTATCAAACTCTGCGCTTGTAAAATACAAATTCTTATAATAGAGTTCACAACATCCTGAGGGGTGGCCTTTGCCTGAGATGTCTCTATTGTAATGAGACGAACCCTTTGAACCTGAACCAGCTAATACTGGCGTAGGAATAGGGTGCGAAGTTGGCAATCTGCAACTTTTCCTTTTTTCTCCGTGAGTATTTTACGGAGCAAGTATGAAAACCCCATCTTTACCCATAGCTGCAGTTGTTTTCTGTTATTTCTTCAGCATACAAGTATCGGCTCAACCAAATGCGACTTCTGGCAATACTGCAATAGAAGAAATTGAGATCAGTGCCGATTTTTTTAATACACCCTTAATGCAAAGTGCTAACAGTGTGAGCGCAATTTCCAGTGCTAGCATACAAATGCGAGGAGCCCAGCATCTTGAAGAAGCCTTCTCTTCAGTGCCAAACCTCAGTTGGTCTTCAGCCGGTTCCCGGAGTCGTTTTGTGCAATTGAGAGGCCTCGGTGATTTGGAACAATTCCAGGATCCAAAATACTATCCTTCTGTTGGAATTAATATTGATAATATTGAATTAGGTTCCAATGCAGCAGCTGCTTCCTTATTTGGAATCGAACAAGTAGAGGTTTTAAGGGGGCCACAGGGTACTCGCTTTGGCAGTTCAGGCCATGCCGGTTTAATAAACTTGATCAGTGGTCGTCCAAGCGAAGAGTTTAGAACAGCCTTATCAACAGGCTTCGGCAACTATGGACAGAAGAACCTTGGGCTTATCAGCAGCGGAGCGATAAGCAATGAGCTGCTCGGCCGTTTAAGCTTGCAGCAAAACGAAGGTGATGGTTATGTAAAAAACCGCTTTCTTAACTCTGATAAAAGCAATGGTTACCAGGAAAAAAACCTGCGTGCCATGCTTGAATGGCAGGCAAATGATAATCTGAATCTTACTTTCAACCTGTTACATTTCAACAGTGCAAACGGCTATGATAGCTGGTCGCTGGATGGCATAAGAGACACGCAATCGGATCAACCTGGCAAGGACAACACTGAGCTGTACGCAGCGGCAATAGGTGCCCGTTGGTCTATTAATAGCAACTATGAGCTATCACTAAGTTATAGCCTGAATAATAGTAAAAATGATTATGCTTATGACGCTGATTGGGTGAATAATAATTTCTGTATCTCAGAGCCGGCTTGTACTGCATTTGACTTTGATCAGGCCACAGAAAGCTTTGACCGGGATTCATCACAACAGGTGTTGGATATAAGGCTTAATTCCCTAAATGAAAAACTGGTGGCAGGTCTATATCTGAAAAATTCTGATGAGGATTTAGTCTATCAATATCAAAGCCTGTTTTTTGGTAATTTTGCTTCAGTCAGTGACTATTCTGCTAAACGCTATGCCACCTACGGACAATATCAGTTTGAGCTTGGAGACAAGCTAAACCTGGTTAGTGGTATACGCCTTGAGCGTTATACTGATGATTATTCAGACAGCAATCTTTTTGTTTCCAATAGTTCAGAAAATTTACTGGGGGGTGAATTGAGTCTGGAATATGTAATCAATGACACGCTTTTGTATGCCAGCCTCACACAATCAGAAAAACCCGGAGGTGTGAACACCTCGGCCAGTGCCAATGCGGTATGGATGTCGCCCCTCTTTCAAACATTTACGGCTGATAAATTACGCTTTGAAACTGAAACTTTAATTAATAAAGAAATAGGTCTGAAAAGCTATTTCTTTAATAATGCATTAAGTTTCCGGGCTGCGCTTTTTCATACAGCCAGAAATCAGGCTCAACTGGAGAGTTGGATGTGGGATGCGACAGCAGGCTTATGGATAGGCTATCTTGATAGCACCAGTGATGCCAGCAACTATGGAGCTGAGTTTGAAGGCAACTATCAAGCCAGTAATGATCTGGAATTATTCTTCAGCATGGGTTTGCTGGAAACAGAAATCAACCAGCTGAGCGTTTTCGACCTTGATCTAAATAGTTTTGTTTCACGCAATAACAGAGAACAGGCTAAGGCCCCAAACTGGCAATATTCTGTAGGTGGTGAGTATTCCATTAATTCCAATCTAAAATTAAAAATCGAAGTTGAAGGCAGAGACCAAAGTTACTATGGTTATTATCACGATGGCCAACTTGATGGCTATAACCTGATGCATGCCAGCATTAACTATCAGCTGGGAAATATCGCCCTGACCTTCTGGTCAAGAAACCTGACCAATCAAGATTATGCAGTCCATGGTCTTTACTTCGCAGCCGATGCCCGTAACGGCTGGCAAAATGAAATATATCGCCAGTTCGGAGCACCCAGAACCTTCGGCTTGAATGCATCTTATTCGTTCTAAACAATAAGCTTAAGTTGCACTGATAGTGTCATATGTTTTAAAAAGTGAGGGCTTTAACAATGAACCCGATCAATCCTAAAAAACTTATTAATAGTAAATGGACGGCTATTCAACCCAGAAATAAAGAAAAGCATTTCATTATCACCGAAGTAGATTATGATGAGCTTGGCATCGTCACTTCCTGCATTATAGAAGCCGTTATTAGTAAACGTGAGGCTAATATAGATTGGAAGGAATTAAAAAATAGTGACTACTGGAAACAAGGGTGGGTATAGTTACCTGTATAACAGTTGTCAGTATTCTTTCAGACTTTCCCGCGGACCAGCCTTCTCCTTTACTCGTCAAGCCCGGTACAGGCATACCTCAATAAAATGATGATCTGATCATATAAAAACGGCGTAAGTATCTCTATGAAAATACTAATTACAGGCGGTACTGGCTTTATAGGCAGACATTTTATTAAAAAATTTAGCCAAAACCAGTTTCTCGTGCTGTCGAGAGATATCAATAAAGCAAAGTCAATTCTCGGTAAGCATCATAAGTATTATTCCAGTATCGATCAAATTCCGCACGATGAAGATATTAATACAATTATCAATCTTGCCGGAGAACCCATTGCCGACAAGCGATGGTCTGCTTCTCAAAAAATTAAAGTACAAACAAGTCGCTGGCAAACAACTCAAGAATTAGTGAATTGGATGGGACGAGCCAGCACCAAACCTAAGTGCTTTTTAAGCGGCTCTGCCATAGGGTTTTATGGAACATCAATTGAGCATACCTTTACAGAAAACGATAGTGCTTCAGGTGAAGACTTCAGTACTCATTTATGCCGGCAATGGGAAGATATTGCCAATACAGCCCCGGATTTAACTCGGGTGGTTTTGCTTAGAACAGGTATTGTTTTAGCGGCAGACGGTGGCGCATTAAAAAAAATGTTACTACCTTTTAAACTGGGGCTGGGTGGGGTGATAGGGTCGGGTCAGCAATGGATGTCTTGGATTCATATTGATGATTACTTAAGCGCCCTGGAATTTCTTTTACAAAATGATACTTGCCAGGGGCCTTTTAATTTAACAGCGCCTGAGCCAGTGAGAAACAGCGTGTTTGTCAAAGCACTTGGAAGCTCTCTCTTTCGCCCTGCTTTATTGCCTATGCCCGCATTTGCCATGAAACTCGCATTGGGCGAGGCAGCCACCCTGATTCTGGACGGACAAAAAGTCTTACCCCGCAAACTATTGGAAAAAGGTTTCTCTTTTCGCTTCAACAATATCTCTGAAGCATTAAATAACACCTTTGTAACTACATAAGCAAACCTTTCCTAACGCCTTTTTAAGTCTATAGTAATTCCGAACAACTAATACTAAACTAGCTTCATGTTTATTCAGTCCATTAGCGGACATTAGTTATCAAACACGTGTTATTTTGTTTCCAACACTGCTGTAAGTCATATCAGAGTCTTATTGAAATCTGTTTTTATACCAGCCCATCTAAAGGAGAGTAATTGTGGCTAAGAAAAAAGAAAAACTTCTTATAGAAGAACTTGAATCCAAGTTCCAATCCTGCATGGAAAAATCGTTAGGGCAAAAGATAATTATCTAAAAAGCCATGAGAAGGAACTCAACAAGGCTTCAAGAGCAGTAAAGTCTATTCAGACAAAACTCATTAAAACCAAAAAACAAGTCGTGAAAGCCGCTGCGACAGCTAAAAAATCTGGATCAAAAAAAGCACATGATGAAGTTGTAAAAGCCAAAGCCACTGCTGCCCTGCTGGGGAATTCCCTGCATGAAGCAAAGGTCATGATGACTACGTCTCAAAGCAAACTGAAAACAGCCAAACAATTTCAGAAAAAATTAGCCGCCAGAGCCAAAGCCCTGGATGCTTTTGAAAAAAGCTGGGAACAAAAAATGAAGGCTGAAGCTGCTAGCGCTGCCAAAAGAGCTGCTGCCGCTCGAAAGAAAAGAGCGAGCGTAGCACGACCCAAAAAGCCTAGGTCTGGATAGGCATACTCTTTGTTCAGAAAAAACGTCCGCTTTCAGCCAAAAGCGGATGTTAACACGGATAAGCACTCATAATTCACAAAGTGCGAACACAATTAAAACTATCTTGATAGCCTGCTGGCGATATCAGCAACATGACGACCTTGAAACCTTGCAATATCTAATTCCAACTGACTGGGCTGCCTGGAACCATCACCATCAGTAATTGTTGAAGCACCATAAGGCGAACCTCCGTTTATTCCTGACATATCAAGCAGCTTTTGCTCTGTATATGGCACACCAACTACCATCATTCCATGATGGATGAGCGTCGTATGAAAGCTGGTAATCGTGGTTTCATGCCCACCATGTTGACTTGCACAACTAGTGAAAACACTTCCAATTTTCCCTACGAGTGCTCCATTCATCCATAAAGCTCCAGTTTGATCCAAAAAATTTCTCATTTGTGCACACATATTCCCAAACCGAGTCGGCGTCCCAAATATTATTGCATCAGCTTCAGCAAGCTTATCAGGCTCTGCAAATGGAACTTCCTCAAATGCTTTTCTCGTTTCTCTTGCACCACTTAGCAAAAGCACATCATCTGGAACTAGTTCTGGAACCTGTAGAAGTTTTACTTCAGTATTTTCAATATCTGCTGCCCCAGCGGCTATTTCGTTTGCTAACTGATGCACATGCCCATACATGCTGTAAAAAACGACTTGTATTTTGGTTTTCATGATTCAACTTTCTCCAATTGTTTAGGGGCTTCTATTAATTCAGAATCCTCCCTACATAAAATTCGTAACAATGCTTCCCTCATAATCGCTTGGCTCTTCAAACTAAACGATTTTTCTCTCCAGGCGACATAACCATCAGGCCTTACCAATACTGCACCATTGGGTGTAATTCCATATGCTTCACAAAATGGAAGTGAAAATGGACTCGATATCTTTTCACGATGTATAGGTAACTCTACATATTGAGCATTTGTGCCAGGAGGATTAATAACTTTGAAATCAATGAAGACATCCAATTCGTTTGCTAATTTTTCTACTGCTTTTCCCCATTCTGCAGCATGGTTAGAAGTTACGAGTACAAAATTTTGACCATATAAATCAATTATCGAGCTACGCTTATTGCCAATAAAAATCTCAACATGAGGTGCTCTTGTCCCAGGCAAAGCAAAAGACTGTCTTGGATCTATATCTGACTTCCCATCATCTTCATAGTCTTTATCAAATATCACCGCCCCTGACCTGTATCGGTTAAATTCTACATGGACATCAGGGATTTGCTTCTTCACCCCTTCCATTCCTAAATCTGGATCAGATCTTGTCACATATCTCTGGTAGCCCTGCTCTATCATTTGCATCGCAGCTGGCTGTCTTTCATTGTTATATGATTCCAATAACTTTTCTCCAGCAGCACCTTTTAATACCATCGCCAACTTCCAGGCCAAATTGTGTGCATCTTGCACGCCTGTATTTCCTCCATAACCACCAGTTGGAGTAGTGACATGTGCAGAATCACCTGCTAGAAAAATTTTCTTTTCCTGAATTCGCTCTGCAGCATGACAAACTGCTTCCCACTTATGAATGTCCTCGACCTGTACATTTAGCGCCTGATCACCAACAGCATCTCTAACATATTGCGCCGCTTTTTCATTAGTGATATTACCCGCTGCATTTCGGGCATCTGGCTCATTAATATCGCCAACTGTAAATATGACGAGGAACCCACCAAGACCCGTTTTTTCTAGCCTGAAAAAACCTCTAACGTTTTCATTGTTGACATAAATGACACCAAGATTTCTACCTCTGAGCGCTTTTGAACAATCAGCTTTGAAATAGACAGTGATACTTTGGGACATCACCGGGTAGCCCTCCATCTTGATACCAAGCTGATTTCTTACAGGGCTCCTACTACCATCACAGGCAATCAGGTATCGACCTCTGAAAAACTTTTTACTTTCACCATCAATATGCTCTGCTTCAAGATAAACGCCTTGCTCATCCTGTGAAAAATTATTGACCTTATGGGCGTATAGAAATGCTGCACCTAGTTCTTCTGCCCGGTCTTTTATAATAGGTTCCAAGACTTGCTGCGGCATAAAAAGTCTGCGAACCGGCGTGAGATCCTGAATTCCTTGGTTGATATCAGGTATATAGTTAGCAATTTCTCTACCAGCAAGAGTTTCGACCGCATTCAAGCCACCATTCGGATCATATAAAGCATGTGCAGCCTTAATAACTTTTTCCTCAATACCTGCCTGTCTAAGCATTTCCAGTGTACGCAGCTGAAAATAACCAGCCCGAGGATGTATTGCCGTACCCTGATGCTTCTCGATAATCAGACTTTTAATTCCATGCATGGCTAGAAACATTGAAGCCGATAAGCCAACAAGACTGCCGCCTATAATAAGCACAGGGTATTCATTTATGTTTTCATTATTATTAGAAATGCTCATTTCTTAACCCCTTATGATTTAACGATTTGGTATCTATTTAAAAAAGTGTTTACAACTTTTGAGGAATGCCTTTCGATTTCTTCTTCGCTTGGTGAAGATTGTGCACCAACTACCTGAGCAAGCAATTTTTCCCAAAACAATAACCCTTGGAATTCGTGTGCTGCCCACGTCAGGTCACTGATATCTAGTTCTTTAGTTGCAACCTTTGCAGAGAAATATTGAATTAAGGCAGCCTGAGCTGTTTGTGCCCCAACACGATAATAAGTTGGACCTATTTCAGGAAATTGCGATAAAGAGGAAATCGTAGCCCTAACAACTGCGACATGCCGATCATTAAGAATTTTTGCCATGGCTAGTTTGGCATACATTAATATAGCATCCTCAATATCCAGTTCTTGTAAATAAAATGCATGTAATGCCTGAGAAAGTTCAATAGCTACATCTTCTGTTAGTGCAGCCAGCAAGCCCTGCTTATTGCCAAAATACTGATAAATGGCTGATTTAGAGCAGCTCGCTTTTTGACAAATTGCATCCAAGCTTGTTTCTTCATAGCCAAATTCAACTAATAACTCCGTAGCTGCTTGTTTTATAAGCTCACGTTTGGCTAGAGCCTTGTTTGATTTCAGGCTTAGACCATTCCACTTTTGTTCATAAATAGTACTCATTAGTATTTTAATTAACCATATATTTCAGTTATTTAAATTTTTATTATCCATATATTTATAATTATAGTACTGATCAGTACTATATTTGTCAATATTAAAGTTAGCTTGACGAGATCTTCAGCACTAATTTTTTTTGAAATCTAATTTTAAGTACTACTCTTATTCTCTGGGAGGGTGAATTTCCCTACGGGAGGAGAAATTATGGCAAGCCAGCAATTGAATAATTTTGCTGCGATTTCTTCATTTAATATTAGACCTTGGGTAAGGTCTGCTTTCGGCCCAAAGCAGACATAAAAGATATATTACTAAAGATCTATGTAGGTATTAGGTCATCAAACCTGGTAATAAATTTCTAATACCTCCGATAATAAACTCGACTGCCATAGCAGCAAGAATCAAACCCATCACTCGCATAGTTATATTCATAGCCGTTTGACTAAATTTATCACTGATTTTAGGCGCTAGATCAAAGCATAGCCACACCATTGAACTGATAACCATACAAAGTAAAACTAAAATTATTTTGTGAATTATAAAAGGTGATTGTTCGCTAAAAAGTATAACTGTACTGATTGCACCTGGACCGGCTAGCAATGGCAATGCTAATGGAACCACGGATACGGATTCGCTATCTATTGCTTCAATCTCTTCTTCAGGTGTCTGTTTAACTCTTCCGGTACGAGCTTCTAGCATTTGAAAGGCAATAGTTATCAATAATAATCCACCTGCAACTCTGAAACTATCGATACTAATCCCGAAAATCTGCAGAATGCCAGCGCCACCTATTACGCTAAATGAAAGGATACAGCCAACCGAAAAAGCAGTTATGCGAGCGATCTTTTTGCGTTGGGATTTAATATTTTCAGTAATACTGAGAAACAATGGGATTGTGGTGAATGGGCCTACTATTGCTATAAGCCCAACAAGAACTCTTAAATATTCATTAAATTCCAGCATTGGTAGGCATCGTAATATGAAATTGTATATACATTTAAGTTGACTCGGTATCACTCATAAAAAATTTAGGAAAATATAAATATGACTTTAAAATGGAGCCTTGCATTCCTAAAACTGCCCTTTTGACTAATGTCCACTTTGGGTAGCAAGCAGCCACAAAGATTATTCAATAAGAGCACCATAAACCAAAGCTGCAAGCTCTCCTCTAAGCGCATTGGTTCCCATTACTCCCATATGCTGAGTCATTGATACAACCACGATGTCTTCAACAGGATCAATCCAGAAATTAGTAGCTGCAGCGCCACCCCAATAAAAAGTGCCTTTTGAGGCAGGATAACCAACCTGAGCAGGATCTTCTATGACAGCAAAACCCAATCCAAAGCCGAGTCCTGGTTGAAAACTTTGATGTTGCTGTTCAGTTAGGTGGTTTATGCTCATAAATTCAACCACCTTCGGGCTAAGTAAACGTTCTCCATTCAGTTCACCGCCATTTAGCATGGCTTCTGCAAACCGAAAGTAATCTTCAGCGGTAGACACTAATCCCAAACTTCCGCCTTTGAATTCATGATCAACTGCATAGCTATTGGCTGACCAAGGTTGTGTCAGCACTCCTCCTGCGGGTTGGCCATGTGATTCATCCAGAGGAACTAACTCACCTTGTTTTAACCAATGAATGGGAGACAATCTATGGGCATTGTCTGAATCAACAACATAGCCAGTGTCATGCATACCGAGAGGGCCAAATATACGCTCTTCCATATACTCATCGGCTGGCATACCAGAGATAATTTCCACTAGTCTTAAAGCAACATCGGGGCCAACACTGTAACGAAATTGTGCCCCTGGTTGATTCACCAAAGGAATTTGTGAAAGAGCTGTCATCATTTCAGTCAAAGAGGTTTCTGGACTAAAGATACCCAGATCAAGAAAATGTTCATCGTATTCACTAGTTCCCAATCCATGGGAAAATCCTGCAGTATGGCGCAGCACATCCTGCACAGTAGGCTCTCGCACCAAAGCAGCGGTTTCATTCAGTGGTCCATTTGGGCTTCTTAACACGCGCAGATTAGCAAATTCTGGAATGTACTTGGATAAAGGGTCATTCAATTGAAATAAACCATCCTGATACAACATCATCAATGCAGTACTAGCAATTGGTTTGGTCATAGAATAAATGCGAAAAAGGGTATCTCTTTGCATGGGGGTACCCATTTCAACATCCTGATAACCAACTGCACTGAAATGTGCAATCTTTCCATGGCGAGCAACCAATGTCACTATGCCAGCAATTTCTCCTTTTTGGACTCTGCCTGAAAAGTAGCTTTCTATTTTATTTAGTTGCTCTGATGAAAATCCAACCTCCTCTGGCTGAACTAATTCTAAAGGGTCTGCAGCTGAGGCATAACTAAGGTAGAAACCCGTTAAAACGAAAAAAAATGCTTTTATAAAGTTACTATTCATTTCTAACACCATCTTTTTAAGTTTGGAAATATATTAAGTCCGCTACGGGTCGTTGGCAGACAGTCCAAGGTATTTATGACTAGCGTGCTTGATCCCTAAACTTCTCCAGCCCTATCCTTTTTGCTTCAGCACAATAAATCATGACATCGTAGTACCTGTCTACCCATTCTGTACTCGAAACAAACGGGTTGGGGCCGAATCCACGCCCTGCCAGCATCCGTACTTTGTCATGAGCGTCATCAAACTCAGAATGATTTGTCAGCAACACCGTCGCACCAGCTTCAGCCGACTTTTCGGCAAACATTCGTTGTGACGCTATGTATTCTTCTAAGTTTGGAATACCTGGAATCGGCGTTGCTGTAGGAAAATTAAATGCGGTTCCCCCTGAATAGGAGACTACAAGGGGACGACCAAAATCATGGACAGTGAAAATATAAGACAAGGTTCCTTTTGTATGTCCGGGTGTTGGATAAATTTCTATGGTGCTGTTTCCAATTGTCAGTGATAAATTTTCACTTACCTCAATCCCTGTAGAGAAATCAGGGGTCATTGTTCTGTAGCGATTAGGGTAGGTTCGTATTAAGTCCCAGTCTGCCTTACCCATGATTACTGGAGCGCCACTGGCTTCCTGCACTACCTCAACGCCGCCAATATGATCGCCGTGTGCCTGTGAAATGAGTATGTGGCTAATTTCACGTGGATCCAGCCCAAGTTTTCTCATACCATCCAGGATAAGTTCTCCGGAGTTATACGGAAACTGAGTGTCGATCAGGATATATCCTTCACTGGTCTTTAGCAGCCAGGCAGAATGGATTGCACCTCCCAGCCAATACAGATCATCAAAAACCTGGATAGGATCTGCATACCAGCTTTCTCGTGGAGGGATAATACTGGGATTCAGCACAAAACCTGGAAGGTTGTCTTCAGTTCTTTCGCCCAGGCTTGGTGGTAAGACACATAGCCTATTTAATACACCAAGGTACTCAAAACCTGCCGCATTCTTTGCCTGTGTTATGGCATTTCTAATCTCAGCGTCATAGTCTCGTGGAGCTTGCTGGGCACTTGCTACATTTAACCCAAGCATACAGACGCTTAACAATATGAATTTTATTATGTTTAGTATCATGACTTTAGTTCCCTATTATTATTTTTTTATAGTCTGCTTTGGGTCTAGAGCAGATGTTCAGTCTAGTCTATTTTCTACCAAAAGGTGCCAAAACAATATGGTTCACCAAATAATCTTATAGCAGAAATCCTTGTCTTAAAAATTTCTCATTACAAAATTAGCCAAATAGTTGTCGATTGGAAGCTTTATCATTTAACAATCCAGTTATATAGCCAGGCAAAAATTGCCCCGCCAATACCAGCATCAAGGGCACCATAGATTGACCCAATAATGACGCTAGAAACACCTGTGCCGGGTCGGTAGCCTGGATAGATTGATCCAATCACTTCCAAAAAATGAATGCCGTAATCGGGAAAGACAAAATTGGCAAGACCAACCAACAACATTGCTAAACTCCATATAATTGCTGCTGTAATCGCGAGGCCTTTGATTGATAAATTCATATTATTTTTTCCCTCTGGATTAGTACTTTTTAAAGTTAACTGAACTCACCAGTTTTTTTCTTATTATTCGTGACCAGTATGAAACGAGTTATACAGCAACACAAGCCGAGGCATGCTTTTGGGTAAAAGGGTCTTTTAGTAAATAAGGATATATTAAGGAATATTGGTTTTTTTGATTTACAGGACTACTTCATTCTCTACTAGCCATTATAATCTGCCCCTTCTGTTGTTTTTCAGATTGCGTACTTAAAGGAATCAAAAAATTGAGAGTATTTAACATCCTCACCTCCTTTTGTTTGCTGATTATTCCTGTGTATTCAAACGCGCAACCTGAAATGCCGGCAGGTTCTGGAGTACAAAGCTCCGACATCAAAATTACAGAAGTGACCAAAACGAATCTGGTCCCAGTGTTGGATGGCATACTGGATGACCCCATCTGGCAGGAAGCCAGAATGATTAACGATTTTCACCAAATACAGCCCGTTGACCATGGCGAGCCAACAGAGCCAAGTGTCTATTACATCACCTATGACGATAAAAATTTTTACATGGCTGCCAGACTTTATGACAGCGACCCATCGCAGATACGAGCCCGGCAGTTAATCCAGGGACAGAATGTGTTCGGCGATGACACCGCTGACATTTTGCTGGATACCTTCAACAACGACAGAACAGCATTTTATTTCCAGACCAACCCGAACGGCGTGCGCAGTGAAGGCGTTTGGGAGAGTGCCAGCACCTACAATAATGACTGGAGTGGCATCTGGGAAGTTGCATCAAGAATTGATGATCAGGGCTGGACCACAGAAATAATCATCCCTTTTACAACGTTAAATTTTGATCCAAATACCGATGAGTGGGGCCTCAATCTGGGGCGCTCAATTGCCCGCTATAACGAAAGGATATACTGGTCTTCCTTTAATCGCAGCACCAATCCTGCAACGGCAGGACAGGTAACCGGTATCAATGGCATTCAACAGGGACTGGGTCTGGATATTGTGCCTTCCTTGACGGTTGCGCAGGCTGAAGATCATGTTGCTAATACGACTAACGACCGAACCGATCCTTCTTTAGATGTTTTTTATAAATTTACGCCCAACCTGACGGGTGTACTGACCCTGAATACTGATTTTTCAGCCACGGAAGTCGATGACAGGCAGGTCAATCTAACCCGGTTTTCTTTGTTTTTCCCGGAAAAAAGAGACTTTTTCCTGCAGGATTCTGAAATATTCAGTTTTGGTAATATCAACGGCGGAGGCGGTGGTGGCAACGGGCCGCCGGGTGCCAAGCTTAATAATGGGATCCCCTTTTATTCCAGACGAATCGGCCTGAACCCTGCCACCGGACAACCCGTTGATATCGAAGTTGGTGGTAAATTAGCAGGACGGGTTGGTAATCTCAGCCTGGGTGCGCTGGCAATTCAACAGGGAGATCGTGTCGGCCTGGAAGGCCAAGATGTCTTCGTCGGCCGCATCACATCTAACATACTTTCAGAATCAAGAATTGGTGCAATTTTTACAGATGGCAACCCTAATAGCGCCACGAGTAATTCTTTGGCAGGTGTCGATTTCACCTACCGTAACACTCAGTTTTCCGACACTCACACCTTGACTGGTGATCTCTGGTATCAGCAATCTGATACCGAAAACCTGGATGGTGATGACAAGGCCTATAACGCCAATATTAATTATTCAACTCAAGGCACCGGGGCCAGCCTTGAACTGGATTACGGCTATGTTGGCGATGATTACAACCCGAGTCTTGGCTTTGCTAACCGCAGAGGGATAGAACGTGCAGCCTTTTCATCCAATTATCGTTATTTCCTGAATGCGCACCCTTTTATTCGCAACCTGACCTGGGTTCTTCGAGGTGATCACATAAGAGATTCCGAGACGGGACAGATGCAAAGCCAGTTTGTGCAATTCAACCCCATTGCCTTTGATACTAATCGCGGGGATCTGGTTTTCATCATGTTACAGAACGATAAGGAGGGTTTGACCCGGCCATTTGAAATTCAGCCGGGCGTTATTATTCCAGCAGGTGATTATTCCTTTAACTATGCACAGCTTATGATCAGATCAAGCCGAAATCGAACTTTTGCACCTAACCTCACCTATCGTGAAGGCGATTTCTACGATGGCAAAAGCCAGGTTGTCAATGCGGGTTTTGGCTGGAACCCCAATCGAAATCTTTCTGTTGACCTTTCCTATAACTACACTGACGCATCTTTACCCGGAGGCGATTTTGTCACTCGCCTGATCAGACTGAATGCTCGCTACGCCTTTAATGTTGAATGGTCCTGGGTTAATTTGCTGCAGTATGACAACACCTCAAGCTCTTTAGGGCTCAACAGCCGCCTTCGCTGGAACCCACGGGCAGGTGAAAATCTTTATCTGGTGATCAATTACAATTTTGATTCCAGTATCGGAGCATTCAGGGAACTTAATTCGACCGATTCAGAAATAGTTGTTAAATATTCCCGCAATTTCAGGTTTTAAATATCAATCCAAAAGCATAAGGCTTTAACTGGAATATTAATCCCGGCTGATTGCTTTAAAAAAACCGCCTGTTTTAGAGAACTTTGGCAAGAGCGTCGACCAAGTAATCAATATTGCTGTTACTAATACCGGCTACATTGATACGGCTCGATTTAACCATATAGATACTATAGTCATCGATCAGTTTCTGAACCTGCTCCGGGTTTAGACCAAGAAAAGAAAACATACCTTTTTCCCTTTCAATAAAAGAAAAATCCTGGTCAACGCCGGCACTTTTTAATTTGACAACCAGCTGGCTACGTAAAACATTTATGCGCTCACGCATTCCTGTAAGCTCCAACAACCATTCTTGTTTTAGAGCAGGATCAGAGAGGACAATTTCCACCATTGCAGCACCATGTGATGGAGGCATGGAATAGATCTGTCTGGCTGTTGATAATAGCTGCGATGCAGACGCACTTACCTGGTCAGCAGTTTCTCCAACCATAAGAACAGCCCCGGTTCTTTCCCGATATAAACCAAAGTTTTTAGAACACGATGACGCGATAATGACTTCAGGCAGTTTCTCTGTAAGCAGACGCAAACCATAAACGTCTTCTTCCAGACCATCGCCCAGGCCCTGATAGGCCAGGTCCACAAAGGGTGTGAAACCTTGTTTTTCAGCGGCTTCAGCAAAGGCCTGCCATTGATCTTTACTTAAATCTCCACCACATGGGTTATGGCAGCAGCCATGAACCAGAACCAGATCACCGACACTGGCCTGCTTGAGCGTATCCATCATCCGATCAATATCTATCTCATGTTTGTCATAGTTGTAATAGGGATATTCAACCAGCTTTAATCCGGCAGAACTCAGCAGAGGCACATGATTAGCCCAGGTCGGCGTGCTAACCCAGGTTCGAGTATCAGGAAAGTTGGCTGAGACAAATTCTGCGGCTACACGTAAGGCACCTGATCCACCGGGAGCCAATACGCTGCAAGCCCTTTGCTCTTTCAAGGCTGAATTGTTTTCGCCAAGAATCATGGTAGCCATATGGCTATTGAACCCTTCAGGTCCAGCCTGAGCGATATAGGATTTTGAATCCTCAGTTTCCCAAAGTAATTTCTCAGCTTTTTTTATCGCAGAGACAACCGGCGTTTTACCGCTCTCGTCTTTATAAACACCCACGCCCAAATCGATCTTGTTAGGGTTGGTATCTTTTTTAAATGCAGTTGAAAGGCCCAGAATGGGATCAGGGGGGCGCCGCTCGATAGACTGAAACATCTTTATATCCGCTAAATAATTATAAGAAATAACATTCGGAAGGAACGAGGTAAATTATAGCAACAAGAACCAGAGACTGGAACTTACTTAGACTAAAACTGAAAAAATTAGTTAATTCGTTTCTATTTTTTCGTTCATTCGCTGAACTTTATTTTTCAGCAGATCTTTATAATTGGCCAGCTTATCTGCAACCTCCGCATCAAAGGTACCGATAATTTCAGCAGCTAATATACCGGCATTCTTGGCACCATCAAGCGCAACAGTAGCGACCGGTATACCCGCAGGCATTTGTAGAATTGACAACACAGAATCCCAGCCATCAATGGAGTTTGAAGACCTTATAGGCACACCAATTACCGGCAATGTTGTCACAGAGGCCACCATGCCAGGCAAATGTGCCGCCCCACCAGCCCCAGCAATTATCACTACCAAGCCTCTATCTCTGGCAGTCGCAGCATATTCCATCATGGCTTCTGGTGTGCGATGCGCAGAAACTACAGACACTTCAATATCAATATCAAATTCTTCCAGGATATCGGCAGCCTGTTGCATCACATCCAGGTCTGAACTGCTTCCCATAATAATGCCAACTTTTGGGCTGCTGATTGACGGCTTACTCATTGCTGGAGTTCCTCTGACTTTTGGCTTACTGCCTTTATGGTTTGTTTAACTTGCGCAATCTTATTGATTAACTGTTCTCTGCTTTCATCGACTATGGTGATATGCCCCATCTTTCGATGCGGACGAGTTTCTGCTTTCCCATACAGGAATAAATTGGCGCCCGGAATACTTAGCAACTCATCCAGGCCCGAATAATGTACCGGACCAGTATAGCCCTCTTCACCCAGCAAGTTCACCATAGCAGATGGCTTGTTAATGGCTGTTGAACCTAGTGGCAAATCCAGAATAGCTCTTAACAATTGTTCATATTGTGAAGTGACATTGGCATTAATGGTTTGGTGTCCACTATTGTGGGGTCTTGGCGCTGCTTCATTCACTAGCACCTCTCCTGCCGGCGTGACAAACATTTCAACCGCGAGGATGCCAACCATACCAAGTTTTGTGATTAGATCACACGCTATGTTTTTGGCCTTGTTTTGAATATCTTCTGAAAGAATACTGGGCGAAATCAAGTAATCAACCAGATTGTGTTCAGGGTGAAAAACGCACTCGACAATGGGGAATGCTGAAATCTGACCACTTGGGTTACGAGCGGCAATAACCGATATTTCACAATCAAGCTCCACCGCTTTCTCTAACAAACCCGGCGCATCAAAGGCTTTATCTATATCGTCTAAGGTTTTTAAACCAACGACGCCTCCACCATCATAACCGCCAACGCCTATTTTATTAAATGCTGGTAAGAACTGTTCATGTTGATGAACATCTTGACGATTATTAAGCAACACGAACTCAGCCGTTGGAATATCATGATCAAAATAAAACTGTTTCTGTTTGCGCTTATCCTGAATAATTTCAATAACACGGGGTTGTGGGTAAATGGCTAATCCCTCTTTTTCAAGAAGATACAGGGCGTCAACATTTACATTTTCAATTTCAATGGTCAGCAAATCCACTTGCTTACCAAAGTTATAAACCACATCAAAATCATCAAGCGCTCCCTGCTGAAACTCATGGGATATTCCCTGACACGGAGCGTTCGCAGAAGGATCCAGCACAGAACTGTGTATATTGAAGTTGGAGCATGCCTGAATCAGCATACGGCCTAGTTGGCCACCACCAAGAATGCCTAGCTTGAAGTCTTTATAGAATGCTTTCATGCGCGTCTGAAGAGCGAGTTATCCACGAAAAGCGGCGCATCATAGCAAGAAAAATAAGGGAGTGCGAGGTTTTACGCGTTATTATAAAATCCGATCAATAGCCATTTGCCTTGTTATATATATAGACGGCCAGCGCCTTAATTGTGGCGGCATCCAGTACTTCTGACCAGGCCGGACAAACCCCCATTCCACCATTAGCCAGTACATCATAGATTTCCTGACCACTGGAACCAAAAAGCCAAATATCATCTGTTAAATCCGGCCCACCAAAAGGTGTATAGCCGGTGCCATCAACGCCATGACATTCTACACAAACAGGCCATAGACTTGAGGCCGCTTCGACTGCAAAAGGGTTCACATCTTCCCCGCTTAAGGAAAGCACATAATCCACCATATTATTAAGCGCATTTTCATCAAACCCCAGCTCACCATAAGCCGGCATTTCAGAATAACGGGTGTCAGGGCAGCCACCAAACATTTTTATTTCCTCTGCACAGTCGGTATTTCTAACACCATAAAGAATGGTTTGCATTATCTCCATGACCGACTCGACCGCTGTCATCTCAAAACCATCAATACCCCAAATCCATTCATAGTCAACCAGATTGGGGACTGCGCCGGCACCTGTCAGATCGGCACCATGGCAACTTGCGCAATTATCGGCTATCGCCGATTCAGCAAGATTATTCATGTAGGAAAGGAGCTCAAGGTTGGCTCTTATCGTTTCCGGGGAGGCGTTTAATAAACTCTCCGTTAATGGGTTTTGTGCCCAAGTTGAAGAAGTAACTAAAAAAGCCATCAGTACTAGTGTTTTTTTCAGTAGACCCTTCAAAATTGGATGATGGATAATCATTTTATTTTTCGCAATTTCAGTGAGTATTGAATGGCTAATGTAGATGCTTTTTGCTCTAGTTGAAAGCAATTTAAAAAAACTGTTTGATTGATATCAAGCCTTGTTTTAAGGTCTTTTTTAAAATCTAAATTTAACTGCAATGATTCTCACTAGCACCTAGATTCACTTTGCACTATAGTGTGGCTTAATCTAAAAAACATACCTATTCGGAAGGGATATAGCCATGACAGACAATACAACTTCAAAGACCTATCTGGACTGGATAGCCATAGTAGTTTTAGCCATTGGCCTGATTGTAGGATTAATCATCCTGGCCGCTCCGGCTGGAACATGGCTTGGTCTTTGGGTGTTTGGCACAGGTTTTCAGATATTAATTGCACTTGACCCCTTTACGCACTGGATAGCAGCACTATGCGCACTTGGATTGCTTGCTGTCATTGTTTTGGCAGTCAAATCAAAAGCACAAAATACCGCCAGGCTTTGTACATTCGCAGCGGTAGGCACTTTATCCGCTTTTCTTGCCTGGTATATACCCAGCACGGTACAGGCACGATTGAGCTACCCGGTTATTCACGACATCTCCACCGATGTTATCAACCCCCCAATGTATGTGGCCAATGTGCCATTGAGAGCACAAGCTGTGAATCCGATGGAGTATGGGGTTGTTGAAGGTTTGACGCTGGAAGAACACATACAGCAGCAGCAAGCAGCGTTTCCTGATTTGGTGCCGCAACTTATAGATGCAAGCCCTCAGGAAGTTTTTGACCGCTCTGTCGCTGCGCTTGAAACCATGGGGCTTGAAATTACCGCTGCTGTACCTGAAGAAGGTCGTATAGAGGCGGTTGCCTCAACTTTCTGGTTTCGTTTTAAAGATGATGTCGTCATCAGAATTCAAGCAGAAGGCAATCAAACCCGCATTGATGCTCGTTCACTTTCCCGCGTCGGTCGCGGCGACCTAGGCGCCAATGGCTTGCGCCTGCAGGAATTTTTTAGCTTGTTATAAAAATTAAGTCCGATGGTAAGGATGATTATTTAAAATCGACCACACCCGGTATATCTGCTCAACCAGGACCACTCGAACTATTGGATGGGGAAAAGTCAGGGCTGATAAAGACCAGCGGGCATCTACCGACTGAAGACATTCTTTTGTTAAGCCATCAGGCCCGCCAACAAGCAGAGATATATTTTGACCATTATCTCTGACCTTGTTGAATTGATGTGCCAGTGCCGGGGTGCTTAGGCACTGCCCTTCGTCGTCCAGTGCAACAACGTAATCATTTTTACCACAGGCTTCCAGAAGCGCTTTAGCTTCTTTTTCCATCGCGGCGGTAATTGGGGAATTCTTGCTTCGATTGGCTAGCGGAACTTCAGTTATTGAGAGGCTGAAGTCTGAGGGCAAACGTTTTTGATACTCTGCAACACCTTTTTCCACCCAACTGGGCATCTTATTGCCAACTGCAATAAGCCGAATTTTCATTCAGGATCACGTTCCGCCGCAATACTCCAAAGCGACTCCAGATCATAGAGCTCCCGGCTGGAAGCCAGCATCGCATGGACAATGACATCACCCAAATCGACCAGTATCCACTCCGATTGATTCTGCCCTTCCATGCCATAGACCTTGGCACCACTTTTTTTAACTTTTTTTACCAACTCATCGGTCAATGCTTTTAAATGACGATTGGAAGTGCCGGTGACTACAACCATATAATCACAAACTGATGTTAAGTTTTTAACATCAAGACAAACAATATCCTGTCCTTTCAAATCATCCAGGCTTTTATAGGTAAGTGCTTTTAACTCGTCTGCCTTCAATGGTTTTCCTCAATTATAAAGTTTATGTTTTTTAATGTAATTAATGACTTTGTTGGGTATTAAATAGCGAGCCGATTTATTTTCTTTTAATATATCCCGAATATCACTTGAGGCAATCATTAATGGTGTAAAGCTGTATACCAGTACTTTGCCATTTTTTTTCGTCCCTATCTTTGAGAAACTCGACACAGTTCTATCATCGCAAAATTTTTTTACTGCCTTGGTCGGATTAATTTCCCAACCAGGTCGGGTGATAACAATAATATGAGCAAGCTCAAATAATTGTTTCCACAATTTCCAACCATTCAGCCTATTAAAAGCATCAGCGCCCAAGATTAAAAATAATCTGTCATTCGGGTATTCAGTTCGCAGAGATTCGAGCGTTTCAACCATATAAGACGGACCAGGTCTCATGCATTCGCGTTGATCGACCACCAGCCCTTTTACAGACTTGGTGGCTTTATGCAGCATGGCGATACGATGCTGAGCGGCAGCGATTGGTTCATCTTTATGGACGGGGTGGTGGCAAGGAACGAGGCGAACTTCATCCAGAGGAAAATCCTGCAGTGCAGACAAGGCGGTCCGTAAATGGCCAAAATGAACCGGATCAAACATGCCACCCAGTATGCCGATACTTTTAATTTTGCTTTTAACCCCGCTTATACCCATCTACTTTCGGATGTGTCCATCACCAAGGACTATATACTTCTGCGATGTCAGCCCTTCCAATCCAACCGGACCTCTGGCATGGATTTTATCTGTCGAAATGCCTATTTCAGCACCAAGTCCATATTCAAATCCGTCGGCAAAGCGCGTCGATGCATTAATCATCACTGAACTCGAATCAACTTCTCGCAAAAAACGCATCCCTCTCGCATAATCTTCGGTCACAATTGTGTCAGTGTGTTGAGATCCATGAGCATTAATATGCTCGATAGCTTCACTCAGTCCACTCACAACTTTTATGGCCAATATTGGCGCTAGATATTCTGTTTCCCAGTCTTCACTGGTTGCAGTCTCTATGCCTGGGAGAATGTCCAGAGTCTTTTCACAACCTCGGAGCTCAACGTCTTTTTCATCATAGACCTGCATAATTTGTGGCAGAAATTCTTCAGCCATAGACTCGGCTACCAAGAGAGTTTCCATTGCATTACAAACACCATATCGATGAGTCTTGGCATTCAGAGCAATATTAACGGCTTTGCTCATATCAGCGCCGTCATCAATATAGACATGGCAAATACCATCCAGATGTTTGATTACCGGTACCCGAGCGTCCTGACTTATTCTTTCTATCAAGCTCTTACCACCGCGAGGTACGATAACATCAATATATTCAGGCATCGTAATCATGTGACCGACAGCTTCGCGATCAGTAGTCTCAACGACTTGAACGGCAGCAGCGAGTAATCCAGCTTTATTCAGTCCTTCACGGATACACGCTGCGATAGCCTGATTGGAATGGATAGCCTCAGAGCCGCCACGCAAAATTGTGGCGTTTCCTGACTTCAGACACAGACTGGCTGCTTCAGCCGTCACATTGGGTCGAGATTCATAGATTATTCCAATAACACCTAAAGGCACTCGCATCCGCCCAACCTGAATTCCGCTGGGCATATAGCGCAAATCGTTTATTTCTCCAACGGGATCAACCAGCGCAGCAACTTGCTGCAAGCCCTCAATCATGTTGTCAATACGGGCTATGGTAAGCTCCAGTCTATCTAGCAGGGGGGCAGATAAGCCTTTAGCCTTACCCGCTGCCAAATCCTCAGCATTGGCGCTAAGGAGTTGCTGACGACTGGCTTCGATTGCTTCTGCTGTATACAGCAAAGCCTGATTCTTTGCCTGTGTCGATGCAACAGCCATTTGCCGGGATGCGACTCGGGCATTTTCCCCCAGTTGCTGCATCAAGCCTTTGATATCGGACATTTTTATTTCCACTGCATTAAAAAGAGCGCGATTATACCTGATTATTGCTATAAACCGAGCATTCCGCCGCCTTATAAATCAGGAATAGAGAGCTCTCCCTTGATAATTTTTTCTTTTTCGCTGCGAGCTAACTTCTTAATTCGGTATTCCAGTCTTGACGCTTCGGCGCGATCACCCACCTTGATATAAAATTCGAGACTAAGAGGCCCCTTGCCTCGCAATGATTTTGCCGCAAGCCTGCCCCCATCCTGATGTTCCTGGAAACGGCGCCTTACATCCGTACTTATTCCGGTATAAATTTTTTTTTGAGCAGTTTTAATCAAATACAAGCTCCAAACTGCTTTTTGTTCCGTCAAAGTTCAACTCTCTTGATATTTTTAAAACTTATTAAAAAATACTCGGCCTTTCACTGGAAATTTTACCTATTTCCTTGTATAAATGCGGCTCATTTTTGAAAGGAATCCCCGATCAAAAACCAATCCCCAATCTGGGCAATTTTTCAACCAGATATAGCTGCAAAGGAATACCCAAAAGATGTATAAAATTCAGACATTTAATCAAATTTCTGATAAGGGCTTGTCACGTTTTCCAAGTTCAGATTACGAGGTTTCATCTGAGATCAAAGATCCTGATGCTATCGTACTTCGTAGTTACAAAATGTCCATGGACAATGTCAGCCCTAACCTGAAAGCCGTTGGCCGAGCGGGTGCCGGCGTCAACAATGTCCCTGTTGATGATTACACCAAGGAAGGCATTGTGGTCTTTAACACACCTGGCGCCAATGCGAATGCCGTAAAAGAACTGGTTATCTGCGGTATGTTACTTGCCTCTCGCGGAATTGTGCCCGGCATCAACTGGGTGAACTCCCTATCTGAGCAGGAAGATTTAAGTGAGCTGGGACCACAGGTGGAAGCCGGCAAGAAGAACTTCAAAGGCTCGGAGCTTGCCGGAAAAACACTTGGTATAGTCGGTCTGGGTGCAATTGGTGCCATGGTCGCCAATACGGCGATTGACCTGGGCATGAAGGTCATTGGTTATGATCCCGCCATTTCTATTGAAGCAGCCTGGCGCCTGTCAAACCAGGTAGAAAAGCAGGAAAGCATGCCAGCCCTGCTTGCTAAATCGGACTTTATCAGCCTGCATCTACCGATGCTGGACAGCACTCGTAATCTCATTGATGAAAAAGCAGTCAATTATTTCAAAACCGGAGCTGTATTACTGAACTTTTCTCGCGATGCCATCGTAAATACTAAAGCAATCCTTCAAGGGATGGAGAGCGGTAAAGTTGGCAAATATGTTTGTGACTTCCCAACTGAAGAGTTACTCAATCATGAGAAAGCCATACTGATGCCGCATATTGGCGCCAGCACCGAAGAAGCAGAAGATAACTGCGCCGTCATGGCGGTTGACCAAATCCGGGATTTTCTGGAAAACGGCAACATAAAAAATTCAGTGAATTTTCCGCAAATTTCATTAGCCAAAAACGGAGGCGTTCGCTTGGCTATCGTTAATGAAAATGTCCCAGGCATGTTGGGTAAAATCACCTCAGTGCTGGCCGACAAAAACATGAACGTAATAGAGCTGTTGAATAAGAGCCGCGGAGATATAGCCTATAATCTTATCGACATAGAAAGTCGTCCTGATGACGCTATTATTGCTGATATTCAAAAAATAGAACATGTGACGAAGGCCTGGATAGTCTAGGCACTTTTCAATTGACAGTTAACCATTAACTAACAAGCAAATCGGATAAATAAATGACTAAGCAGGTATACAATTTTGGTGCTGGACCCGCAATGTTGCCAGTCCCAGTAATGCAACAAATACAAGAAGAGTTTCTCGATTTTCAGGGCATGGGCATTTCGCTTATTGAAATCAGCCATCGCTCAAAAGAGTTCGAAGCTGTCATCAACCGTTGTGATGAATTAGTTAGAGAAGTTGCAAACTTACCGGAAAATTACAAAATTCTATATACCCATGGTGGTGCGCAGATGCAGTTCTCAGCAGTACCGTTAAACCTCTTGAACCTCAAACCTGGGAATAAAGCTGTTTATTCAATTGGTGGACATTGGACAAAACTTGCGGAGAATGAAGCTCAACGCTATGGTGAAACAATTATCGTTGGAGATAGCTCTAATACTAATTTTGATCGAGTACCTGCATTATCCTCAGACTTGATTCCTCAAGATGCTTCTTATGCTTATATAACTAGCAACAATACTATCTATGGCACTCGCTATCAAAGCTTGCCTGATACTGGAGATGTCCCATTAGTAATTGATGCGACATCAGAAATTTTTTCTCGCGTTATTGATTTTTCTAGGGTTGGAATTATTTTTGCTGGATTGCAAAAAAATCTTGGACCATCAGGAACCGCTCTGGTAATTGTAAGGGAGGATCTAATCGGACATGCTCTGAAAATAACTCCATCATTAATGGATTACTCTACTTATGAAAAATCGCATTCATTAGCAAACACAAATAATACTTTTGCAATCTACACAATGGGATTAGTTTTAAAATGGTTACAAAATCAGGGAGGCGTCTCTGTAATTGAAGAAATAAACGAAAAGAAAGCTGCAACGCTTTATTCTGTCATAGATGATAGTAATTTTTATACTGGTACAGCACACAAAGACCACAGATCAACCATGAATGTCACTTTCACTCTTCCAAATGAAGAAAGAACAGAAACCTTCTTGAAACAGGCTCTAGAGAATGGACTATATGCACTGAAAGGGCATAGGAATGTTGGCGGCTTAAGAGCATCAATCTATAATGCCATGCCTTTAGCTGGTTGTGAAAAGCTGGCTGAGTTCATGAAAGAATTTGAGCGCACACAAGGCTAAACTGTATTGCCCTGAACCAAAAGAGCAGCCTGTGGGCTGCTTTTTTATTTCTGTAATTACCAAATTTACAAACTGCCCCCGTTTAGAGTTAATCACAGCTTCTAGCCAACAATTTTTTCCTAAACATAAACTCAATAACCCCAAGTAACTCTTTACTTGTATTCCTTTTGATACATAAAAAATGGTAGGCTCAGGCTTTTAAACCATAATAAGGAGGCACGCCATGTCTTCCAAAGAACGAAGAACAGTTCCACCAGAAGCAGTTGATCTCTATACCCAGTACATTCATGGCGAAATAAGTCGCCGGTCTTTTATGAATCGGGTAAAAAAGTTTGCGGTACTTGGCCTTTCAGCTAATACCATTGTTCAGGCCCTAATGCCTGATTATGCGATGGGGCAGCAAATAGCCAGAGATGATGAAAGGATAGTAGCAAGCTATGTCACCGTCCCATCGCCACAGGGACACGGATACATAAGAGGATATCTGGTCCGTCCATATAGCGCAGATAGCAGGAATGAAACATCAACTCCTCTTCCGGGCATTATCGTCGTCCATGAGAATCGTGGTCTCAATCCTCATACCGAAGACGTTGCTCGACGATTTGCCTTGTCCAACTTCATGGCTTTTGCACCAGATGTTCTGACATCAGTGGGAGGATATCCTGGAGACGATTACCAGGGTGGTCAGCTGTTCAGTCAGCTTGATCCGGACAAGCGCTTTGAAGATATCGCAGCAGCAGCCTTGTGGCTCAAGAACCGCCCGGATTGCACGGGCAAGATTGGAGCGACCGGGTTTTGTTATGGCGGCAGCATCTCCAATCAGTTAGCCGTTCGCCTGGGTGATGATCTTGCTGCAGCCGTACCATTCTATGGCGGTGCACCTGGTGCAGCGGATGTGTCACGCATCAGAGCCGCAGTTATGGTTCAGCATGGAGCTCTTGATACCAGACTGGTAGAGGGATGGCCAGCCTATGAGGACGCCTTACGGTCAGCGGGTGTGACTTATGAGGGGCACATATATCCTGATTCCGTTCACGGCTTCTTTAATGATGCAACCCCTGAACGCTACAACGAAGCCTCAGCAACCGAAGCCTGGAGACATACCATAGACTGGTTTAATCAGTATGTGAGAGCTTAATCTAGAAAAGAGTCTGATGAGCCTGAAGACTTTCTCATAGAGAGTTAGAGGGTTAACAGGCACATCAGTACTCAAGCAATGAAGAAGCCAAATTAATTTATAGCGTATGCTGGCAAAAGGCCGGGAACCGGTGAAGTATTGGTAAACGTAATAGCTTTAAAAGCGGAAGTTGCGGGTGTACTTCAATACAATCTCCGAATCCTTCGGATTCAAGCCAACAAAAGCCCCTTCCATTGAGTCAAAGTTGTAATTAACAACCAGATAAAAATCCTCACCCGCTCTCGGGTTCCAGCGCAGGCGACTGTTTATGCCGAGATTGCCATTTGAATTCACATATTGAATCAAATTGACCCAGGACCATCGAACATTGAAGGCATAGTTTGCATCCAGAGAAATCTGCCTGATGGTGAAGTCCCCAGCTGGAAGTTCTGTATTTTGTACCCGGTAACTTAAATCCAACAAGACATGCTCATTCGGTCGCCAGTTAACACCGAGGTCATATTGTTCCGTATTGCCGTCATAAAACTCTCCCCACTGATAACTTAAATCAGGCGAAAACCGGCGTTGATTGGTGGTATTAAACATGACTTCATAGGAGTCAAACGTATACTCTCCAGTGGGGATAATAATGCCTGGCCTGATTCGAAAATCACGTTCCAAGCCTTCGGTTTCATGATTGTACTGAAAAGCGAGAGAATCCCCATTTTGACTCTGTATATTAAGTACGCGCCATGAAAAAGCCTGACTTTGTAGCTGTTTGGTATCAAGCGTATCAGTGCGAGAAAAACGAGCAAAGGTAAATAAATTACGTATCAAAGGGTTATTACGTAAAAAATAGCGTCCATTTAAGGTTATTTCACCCCTCTCTATACCGTTTCGTCTGGCAAATCCCAAGGCGGGGTTATAGTCCTCTCCTACATAAAGATAAGAAGCCCCATAACTAATCCCAGTATTCTGTGTTGAAAGATTGATACTCGCGTTATAAGACTTATCATCGCCATCTAGCCCTTCGGTGTCCGTTTGTTGATATGCAAGCGCCGCAGATAAAGAATGGCTATCGGAAAAGCGGGTATTTCTGTAAGAAAAATCAGTACCTACTACCGTATTATCCACTTCACTGTTGGGGTCACCCTCGGTCACGATAAAGCCTATCCGTGACTCGTTTAAAATATTCCGGGTCGCTCTGGCAATTAACACATTTTGCCCATCCAGTCCCGGCCGACCTCCCTGCTGCACAGCGAGAACGCCTAGACTATAGTCTCCAATTCGACCGGCAAGCTTACCTCCTACATCGATGTCTACGGGTTGCCCTGTCGCCGGGTCAAGACCAATTCTTCTGGAATAAAATGGATCCGCATCACTGGGTCCTCCGCCAAACCGAAAACCTGTTGTTGTGCCAAAACCGAAAATCTCGGAATCCTGCAGGAAGAAATCACGCTTTTCGGGAAAGGAAATTGAAAAACGGGTTAGATTGACCTGAACATCATCGACTTCAGTTGCCGAGAAATCCGTGTTTAATGTCAGCGCCCCTGTCAAATTAGGCGTAATTTTATAGAAAACATCCAGTGTGGGATCAAATCTGGGATCAGTAGTATCAGTAATATAATTTTCTTTGTTTGCTACCGTCACTGAAGGGACTATATCCAACCCCAGACCTTGTCTGATATCTCTAATCCCTATCACCCGTCCAGCTGTCGAAGGATTTGTGCTGCGATTAAAGGATGACCAGGCAATGTCTTCATTGGTGCTGGCTTTAGAACGCACTAGATTAAAACCCCATTCATCGGTGCTTGGATCAAAGTTTAAAGTGGTAAAAGGAATGGCAAATTCCGCTACCCAACCCTGCTCATCAAGTCTGGATTCTACTTGCCAGATACCACTCCAGTCTGAGTTGAATCGGTTGGCAGCCTCCCAAACCCCTTCACTCCTGACACCATTAGGGTTGGTTGAAAAATAAAATCCGGTTCGGGAGTTGTTGAAGGAATCAAGAAAAACACCAATGCTATCGTCAAAACCAATCGACTGACCCTGAATTAATTGTCGAGCACTGATTTGTGAAGGGTCGCTGTCATACATCCTGGCGCCAACATAAAAATACGTTTCACTATAAGTAACGTAAACTTCCGTTTGTTGAGAGGGAGCTCCATGATCGACCGGATTGGTCTGGTGAAAATCAGTAATACGAGTGGCCCGTTGCCAGATTTCATCGTCCAGTACACCATCCAATACCGGTATTAAAGTGGTGGCGTTTATTTGAGTTTGTACACGATCAACATTTTGTGTGGGGAGGCCAGATGTTGGCACTTGCGCATAAAGCGAGCCTGAAATAAAAACCATACTTGTGAACAGAAGAACAAGATTAATCTTCATAAGATAAGTGTTCACTCAATGCCTATTTCAAAAGCAGAGCAGTATAAGGTGGAGACGGGGAAAGAGAAAGATTATCATCATCAAATTAGTGAAATAACCTTATTTTTTACATGTTTAAGGTTATTTCTAGCGAAATTGATAGCAAGCCAAATTAACACATAGATACCTGCACCAATGATGGTTCCTAAACCATAGAAGGTCAGGATTAATAAGTTCATAGAGCGCTTTAAGGTGGGCTTTTCAGGCATTTTGCTATGTACTTAAAATAAAGAGTTTGATGTGAATTTTTGGCAGGAAATGATACTCTCTCTCTGTTTATAAAACCTAAGAACTCGTCTTTAAAATAAAACCAATAATCAGGATCAAGAAATCAACCCTATGCCTTCTAATAATCACTATAACAAGCTTTTATCCGTATGTATTTTAAGTTTACTTGTGAGCGCCTGCGGTTTCGAGTCGGTCACAACTGAATCCACCTTTGCAACCAATAGTTCTGAACAAGCCTCCGCCGCCGGACTCTCCCATGGCGAATATGTTGCTCGTCTTGGCAATTGTGTCGCCTGCCATACAACCGAAGATGGCGCACCCCTGGCCGGTGGTCTTGAGATGAATGTTCCCCTGCTCGGAAATATCTATACAACGAATATCACTCCTGATGTTGAAACCGGCATTGGCAGCTATAGCTTTGCTGACTTTGACCGCGCAATGCGTCTGGGTAAAACCAAAGAAGGTCATCGCATGTATCCAGCAATGCCTTACACCTCTTATGCGAAAATGTCTGAACAGGATATGCGTGCTTTATACGATTTTCTGATGAACGAAGTTGAACCTGTTAACCAGGCTAATATTCCAGCAAAAATACCTGGCTGGAAAAATGTTCGCTGGGCGCTAGGAATATGGAATGTTCTTGCCCATGATGATGATCCCTATGAACTCGCGTCTAACCAAAATGATGCCTGGAATCGTGGTGCCTATATCGTTGAAGGGCTTGGTCATTGTGGAGCCTGCCACACCCCCCGGGGTTTGATGCTTCAAGAAAAGGGCCTGGACAGTAGCGACAGTGATTTTCTAGCAGGTGCACCCTTGGATTTCTGGTCTGCATCACCTTTACATGGCAATACGCTAACGGGCAGAGGCCGCTGGGAAATTGAAGATCAAGAGGAATTTTTACAAACCGGCCGCAATCGCTTTGGCACCGCCGTTGGCACAATGGTAGAGGTTGTAAATAATAGTACCCGCTACATGAGCGCCGACGACATAAATGCAGTCGCAGTCTATTTAAACGCCTTACCTGCTTTAGCGGATGAGGGTGAGTTTATTTATGATAATACCGAAACACAAAAGCTGCTCAGCCTTGATTTCTCCACTCGAGGTGCACAGCTTTATTATGAATATTGCTCTAATTGTCATGTCACCAGCGGTAATGGCTACTACCCTTACCAACCAGCACTTGCCGGAAATCCAGGGGTACTCGACCCGGATCCCAGTTCCTTGATCAATATGACCCTAAATGGTTCATTGCGGCTGGTTTCTTCAGACGGACCCGTGACCACCAACATGCCTTACTTCAGGCTCTTGTTAAATGACCAGCAGATTGCCGATGTGTTGACCTATGTTCGCTCTGCATGGGGTAACTCGGCTTCTGCCATCAGTGCCGATGATGTAGCAGAAGTGCGTGCCGCAACAGACCCCACGCAAAATGATGATATCTATGTTCTACGCATGAAATAAGGCTGAGCACCATATTGGTGCATTCGCACCATGTAGGGGCAAGTCAATGCCGTTAAACCATGCTTTTTAGCCTTAAAGGCTCTGGCATATGAAATTTAATCCTTTATACTCCGGCGTTCTGCGCTCTGTATAAGGATATTAAAAAAAAAAATTAACCATTAAGTATTTTAAGGTATGGTTCTTGCAGATAGGTAAAACGATTAAACTAGAAAACCTCACTAAGGAGTATTACTCATCATGAAAAGTAAGTTGGAATATATATGGCTCGATGGCTACAAACCAACGCAAAGTTTGCGTGGCAAGACTATGGTCAGATCAGACTTTGGCGGGACTCTCGAAGAATGTCCGAATTGGGTATTTGATGGCAGCTCGACTGAACAGGCCCCTGGTGGCGCATCAGACTGTATTTTAAAACCCGTCATGATAGTTCCCGATCCCGATCGCAGTAATGGTTACCTGGTCATGTGTGAAGTAATGAATGCTGATGGAACTCCCCATGAATCCAATGGCCGCGCCACTATAGATGAGGGCGACGATGATACTGATTTCTGGTTTGGTTTTGAGCAGGAGTACTTTTTGTGGGATCCTGAAACCTATCTTCCACCTGGTTTTCCACCAGGCGGCTACCCTCCTCCTCAAGGCCCATACTACTGCTCAGTAGGTGCAAAAAATGCCCATTGCCGCAACCTGATTGAAGAGCATCTGGACATCTGTCTGGAAGCTGGCCTCAATGTCGAAGGGATTAATGCCGAGGTAGCCCCTGGCCAATGGGAATATCAAATTTTTGCCAAAGGCGCGAAACGCGCTGGAGATGAAATCTGGTTATCACGCTATATCCTGGAAAGAACCGCTGAAAAATATGGTCTAGCTGTTGAATATCATCCAAAACCTCTGGGTGACACCGACTGGAATGGTTCCGGCATGCACGCCAACTTCTCTAATGAAGAAATGAGAACCTCTGGCAAAGAAGAAACCTTCATAAAAATTTGTGAAGAGTTTGGCAAAAATATCGAACGTCATATTTCTGTTTATGGTGCCTACAACGAACAACGTCTGACTGGAAAACATGAAACACAATCTATTGAGCAATTCAGTTATGGCGTTTCCGATCGTGGTGCTTCAATCCGTATACCGATAAGTACTATGGAAGATGGCTGGATAGGCCGACTTGAAGATCGTCGACCTGCTTCAAATGCTGACCCCTATAAAGTCGCAGCGGCTATCGTGAAAACCACCAAAGAAGCTGGTTAGTCTTTCTGAAAAATCAAAAGGGCCTGCTTGCAGGCCCTTTTTTTGCCTTCATTTTGTATTGCATAATATCTTGGGATAAGACCTAATTTCTGTCAAACTAAGCCCATGAAATTTTCAGCGCCACCGCAAGAGTATGCCTCAGTTTATCTTGAAGATACTGATAAGGCTTTGCCTGAAAAAATCAACATCAATACCCGCTATGCTTATTTCAAGACGATTGCTAAAGGCGGCAAATGTCTTATTCAGGCCTGCAAGGATTTACATTTATCCCGTGTCATTTGTTACAAGTCTTTGTTGCCAGAATTCGCTGACGATCCCATTGAACAACAACGCTTTCTACGCGAGGCTCGAGTCAGTGCAATGTTACAGCACCCTAATACCATTCCGACCTATGAGTTAGGGCGCGATAACAAAGGCCATTACTACTTCACCATGAAGCTGGTACATGGCTATACCTTACGTGAAATTCTGGACTATCGGGAGCGCTATGACTTAAGCCAGTTAATTCATGTCATTATACAAGTACTCCATGCTCTGGAATATGCCCATGCCCATGGTGTCGTACATCGGGATATTAAACCGGAAAATATTTTGGTCGGCCCCTTTGGGGAGGTCGTTTTAATGGACTGGGGCCTGGCAAAAGTCTGGAAGACTGATGGCAGTGATGCGCCTTTACCAAACGACATTGCAGACACATTATCTGATGATCTAAGCATCACCAGGCGAGGCAAGTTACAAGGCACGATTATCCATATGTCGCCGGAGCAAATTGACAAAGACCCCAACATTGATGGTCGGACAGATATTTACAGCATAGGCACTATTCTCTATGAAATTCTGACCGGGACCTCACCCTCAACCGGTGACACCATGGATAAGATGATCGACAGCGTGAAAAATCAGGAATCGATTCCACCTTCTGAAATCAGTAAGCTCAGAGTCCCTCCATTGCTTGAAAAAGTAACCATGAGCTGCCTTAAGAAAAAGCCGGCTGACCGCATACAAACCGTAAATGAATTGATCCGTCTATTGCAGGAAGACTGGTTATAGTTTATTCCAGGCTTGCCAGCACCACCGTAATATTATCTCTGGCACCTTCTGTTTTCACTTGTGCCAATAACTGTTGCAGGCATTGATCCATGTTGTTTTTATTATTTACTATTGTTTGCAAAATATGCTCATTGGATACCAGGTCAGATAGTCCATCGGTACAGGTAAGCAATACATCACCTTTTTGTAATGGGTATTTACCGTAACCGGGATTTATACTGTTGCCAGCGCCTATCATTCTGGTTAGCACATGATTAGCTCTAGCATGTAAATCAGGAACCAGATGGTGATTTAACTTATTTTGAGAAAGCGTATGATCGGTGGTCAGTTGTATAATTTTACTGTCTGCCAATGAAATATGATAAAGCCGGGAATCTCCAATATAGGAGAAATAAACAAAATCGTCATCAAGATAAATACAGGTTAAGGTTGTTCCCATTTGCTGATGAGAAGGTTTTTGCACCTTCATCTCAATGACTTTTTGATTGGCAAACACGATAGCTTTATTTAACAGCTTGATTGGGTCATCGGCATTGAGTTGGTGATCGTCGTCAAATTCATTTTCCAGTAAGGCATAAGCACTTTCGGCTGCCAGGCAACTTGCTACCTCACCATAATCGTAACCGCCTACACCATCCGCAATAATAATAATCCGGTTTTCCCTACTGAATAGATAAAAGTCCTCATTCGTCGATCGAACAAGACCCGTATCTGATAGAGAACTTATTTTCAGCATAAAGATATCAAATCACTATGTCTGACTATTTCTGTAAAGTGTAACGTGTTCCAGTACTTCTCTAAATAGCAGAACACTTATTTATCCCTTAGATTGATTTAGATCCAACTAAACGCTAATGCAATACGAACAGTTTTTTAACAGCCCTAAAAAAAATGGGTGACAACTTTACAATTGCCGCCCATTTTAATTTTTGAAGGCTTAAATAAAAGATAACTTAAGCGATTCTGATCTTCTCTATTAATAACTAAGCAGTAATTAAACCCCGGAATTTTCGAAGAAAGAGAAGAAGGCCGTCATAATCACTGTACAGATTACCAGGGTAATTAACATAACCGGCAAGCCTTTTCTGAACCACAATCCTGGTGTAATCGCCAGACTGGGATCACCCTGATCTTTAGCCATTTTCTCAGAAATTGTGACGATAAATACATTAGCTGTTGAGCCAAGGTGAGTACCATTACCCCCCATACCAACGCCAGCCGCTAAAGCCCACCACAATGGTGAAACATTAATGCCTTGCGCTTCCATACCCAAAATGATGGGAATCATGGCGGCGGTAAAAGGAATGTTATCGATGGCTGCCGAGAAGGCGGCAGATACCCATAGCAAAATGATACAGGTGGTCAAAAGGCCATAATTTTCAACAAACGGAATCACAAACTGCCCGATGTACATCAGGAATTCACTGTGTTCAACACCGCCAACAATGATAAATAGGGAAATAAAGAACATCAGCAGGGCAAGCTCAATATGTGCAAAGCTTTCTTCCAGATCGATATCTTTACTGATAAACACCAGTAAGGTTAAGCCTATGGCTGTCACAAACCAGGGCTCCCAATGCAGCGCGTTATGCATTATAAAACCAATCACCATAATGCCTAAGACCGACAAGGCGCCATACCAGGTTTTGGGGTCTGCCAATGGCTCTCTGTCGGTTAAGTTCAGCTCAGCGGGTTTAACACTTAACTCGGCTTTAAACAAAAGACGCAAAAATAACAGGATGGCAATCCATGCACAAAATACCATTGGGAACATATGCTCAGCAAAGGTCACAAAATCAATATTAGCTGCTGAACCAATCATTAAATTGGGAGGATCGCCGACCAGCGTTGCAACCCCGCCGGTGTCAGATAACAGGGCAGCTGCCAGCAAAAATGGAATGGCACTAACCCTTAAGGACTGGCAGATTAAAATAATGAGTGGTCCGAAAATAACCACCGTGGTGACGTTATCCAGTAATAATGAAAGGACTGTGACGAGCGTGCCCATCATGGCCAGCAAGAGAAACAACCGCCCTTTACTAAAATCAGCAATCTTGTATGCCAATTGCTGGAAACCGCCAGTTGGAATCATGATCGCAACAATCGTCATCATGCCGCCAAGCAGGAATACCACATTCCAGTCAATCGCTTCTACCGCCTCATCAGGCCCATAAAAACCAAAAACTTGCCCGGCCAGCATCATTACAGCGGCACCCGCCATGCCAACCTTTACTCGATGAACTCCGTGAACCCCTTCTGTAAAAATCGCAATGAAGGTGACCGCAAGAATAATCCCGGAAACCATCATTTCATTATTCCAAGCAAGTGTTTCCATAATAAATAACTACCTCAATTTCGTCTATTTAGTCGATTTCTGAACGCTAAGCTCTCATACACCGATATTCATAAAAAGAATTCAGTCCAGAGATTATTATAAAAAATTGGGGGAAACCTTCAGATTTACCCGTGATTTTGAAAGGGAGATACTAATAGTTCTCACTTGGGTATTCAAGAACATTCGAAACTGCAGCAAGCAAATATATGCTTGTGGAATTTGCCATGCTAGAGTTCTGAGCGGTAATTGCATAGCGCAAAACAGAATTTACAGTGGAGTGATTTACTGGATAACCATCAGCGTAACAGGGACTTTGATTTGCAGGGTTTGAAAACGGCCCTTAGTGATAGTTCGGCCTATGCTGACAAGTTACATCTGGATCCCAATCAGGAAAGAAGCTGGCATCAACTACTAGCCTTGATCCATGCCCTTGATCATTTACACAGATTATACGAGCGTTGTGAAGAGGATGATAATCGAGCACTAACTGCGAGCGCAGCCAAAGAACTCAGCGAACAACATCACTTACTGTTAACAACAGTGAATCAATTGAGCACTCTGGTTGAAAAAAATGAATGGCTGATTGCTGTTAACATCACCAAGCAGACTTTCACGCTTATTCATGAACAAAAAGAACATCAGCGCAAAACCCTTATGGAAAGTACCGTTAGTGGTTCGCTAACGGTTTTAGAGACGACAGAACTGGCACAGGCCTTACGTTGGATGGACAGAGTCAGCTGGCATCTGGCCAGAATAAGCCATCATTATCAGAACTCATTTACTCTGGACCAGGATAGAACCATTGAACCCGGACTTTAAACTACCCTCAGCCTAGTCTGGCCGGGTTCTGATGACCATATTGCGAAGCTCGGACATATCTTCCATTGCAAAACGAACCCCCTCACGTCCCAGGCCACTTTCTTTGACGCCGCCATAAGGCATGTTATCCACACGATAAGAAGGCACATCACCAATAACGACACCACCAACTTCCAGCGTATCCCAGGCTTTGTGTGCCTTGTAAATATCGCGGGTAAAGATACCCGCCTGCAGACCAAACTGGCTGTCATTCACCATATCCAGAGCTTCATCGAAGTGACTGAATTGACTGATGACCGCAACCGGACCAAAGGCTTCTTCGGTACAAATGGGCTGATCTTTTGGTACGTTTTCCAACAAGGTTGCCGGCAACATGTTACCTTCACGCTGGCCACCACAGAGTATATCCGCACCCGCCGCTATCGCCTCATCAATCCATTTTTGTAAGCGTTCAGCTTCAGCTTCCGAAATCATTGGACCAATAAAAGTATCTTCATTCTTGGGGTCACCCATGATCAGTGTTTTGGTTTTAGCGACCAGTTTGTCTCTGAATTCTTGATAGACATCTTTGTGCACAATGATGCGCTGTACGCCAATGCAACTTTGACCGCTCTGGTAAAAGGCACCAAATACCACACGTTCAACCGCGTCTCCAAGGTCCCAGTCATTATCAATGACACAGGCCGCGTTGCCGCCCAGCTCCAGCACCACTTTTTTCTTGCCAGACTTTTTCTTCAACTCCCAACCCACTGCAGGCGAGCCGGTAAAGCTTAATAACTTTAAGCGATCATCCGTGGTAAATAATTCAGCACCATCGCGTCGGCATGGCAAAATTGAAAAGGCGCCTTCCGGCAAATCGGTTTCAGCCAGCACTTCACCAATAATTAATGCACCAATTGGGGTCAGGCTGGCGGGTTTAAGCACAAAGGAGCAACCTACCGCCAGGGCCGGCGCCACTTTATGTGCGGCCAGATTCAAGGGAAAATTAAACGGTGAAATAAATGAACAAGGGCCAATAGGCACTCGTTGGAACATGCCACGATAGCCTTTGGCACGAGGTGAAATTTCCAGATTTTGCACCTCGCCATTAAAACGCACGGATCGTTCCGAGGCCAAACGAAAAGTATCAATCAGACGGGTGACTTCACCCCTTGAATCTTTAATAGGTTTGCCTGCTTCAATACATAAAGCTTGCGCTAATTCTTCACCGCGTTCGGTAAAACGCTTCACACAATGCTGCAAAATAGCCTGTCTTTCATAGGCCGGCATGGCATTAAGTGCCGGCTGGGCTTTAACCGCCGCAGCAATGGCCACATCAATATGCTCTGGCGAGGCCATGGCAACCTTCGTCGCGACCTCACCGGTATATTTGTCCAACACGTCAAGATCGGTATTGGGTTTAATCGCTTTGTTGGCCAAATAAAAAGGATAGCTTTCTTGCAACATAATGTTTCCTGTCTGTTAGCGCTTAGTTAAATTTGTTTGCTTAATTCAGGTAATTGATGATTCAGGATCAAATCATTCTCACTGTAATCAACGGGGACATCAATTAAATGCACGCCACCCTTCTCTAAACAATCATGCAATAATATGGCGCCAATTCATCTGCAGCGCTGATGCGGTGACCAAAGGCGCCATAGCTGTCTGCATATTTGACAAAATCCGGGTTTTTAAAATCCAGACCAAAATCCTCAAACTCCATATTGGCCTGCTTCCACTTAATCATGCCATAGGCGCTGTCATTTAAAATCAGCACAACCAGGTCAAGATTAAGCCGCACGGCTGTTTCAACTTCTTGCGAATTCATCATAAAGCCGCCATCACCACAAATGGCGACCACTTTTTTATCCGGTCGCACCATTTTTGCTGCCATGGCTGAGGGCAGTCCTGCGCTCATCGATGCCAACGCGTTATCCAGTAAGGCCGTGTTCGGACTGGAGGCCGGATAGTTACACGCAAACCAGATTTTATAAACCCCGTTGTCCAGGGCAATAATGTCATCGGGCCTCATGACCTTAGGCACATCGGCGACCAGACGCTGCGGATACATGGGAGAACGATTATCCGTACTGCCTTTGAGGGTATGTTAATCCATGGCATCACGGGTTTTCATGAAATAAGAAAAATCCCAGCTCGCTTGATATTCCGCGTCTTAAAAAAGCTTAAGACAAGCTGGCAATCGCGGCATCATAATCAGGTTCGTCAGCAATTTCGCCAACAAGTTGTGAATAAGCCACGTTGCCTTCTTCATCGATGACCACCACCGCGCGAGCCGTTAAACCCTGCAGAGGGCCATCAGTCTGTTTGACACCATAATCCGAGGCAAAGTCAGAACGGAAGGCTGAAGCAGGAAGCACATTTTCCAGGCCTTCTGCACCACAAAATCGCCCCATTGCAAAAGGTAAATCCATTGAGGTACAAATCACAGTCGTATTATCCAACTCACCGGCTTTTGCGTTAAATGCACGTGTGGAGGTTTGGCAAACGGGCGTATCTATGCTTGGGAAAATATTCAGTATGACACGCTTGCCTTTTAGATCACTGCTGCTCAGTTCAGACAGGTCTGTTTTCAATAGGGTAAAGTCAGGCGCTTTGGAACCTGCTGCGGGTAGTTCGCCATTGGTTTGAATTGGGTTGCCCCTTAAAGTAATTTGAGCCATGTTATTTCCTGTAGTGTGATTGTGAGTTTAATAAACCATTTAATTAACTATTTAATTTAACTTAACTATTTTTAACCGAGTCTTAAGTGCTACGAATAATCAATCATTTTAGATTGAGTCAAAACACTTTTATTCAAATCTATCTAAAAGCTGATAAGCAATACGCGGAGACCTGAAAGAGCCTATCCAGACTTCTTTGCCCCCAGGGATTATCGCCATCGTGGCGCCCGTGAAATCCGGTGTGGCTACAGTATCCAGAATAACACGATCCTGCATGGTCTCTGGATGGATATAAGAGGCAATCGATCCGCGCGGGCAGTTGCTGACCGGTGGTGCGCCGGTGCCGGCACAGGTTGCTTCATCATCCCGCATCCCCGCCGTCAATAAATAGCCATTGCTGTCATAGACCACATTGTCCGGGGCAAACGCCATTGTTCTGGTGCGTCTGAGCACTCTGGACGGATTGCTGTTAGACAGTGTCACGATGGCACTGAGTCCGGATGCAGCTATAAAGATTTCGGTTTCATCTTCTGAAACCTGAATGCCATTATTGCCTGGTAATTCGGAACCTTCGAGCTTGATGAAACCACTTGAGCCGGGTACCCACTTATAGACAGAGCCGGTTGGCATGCCCGATAACAAATCCTCGAAACTAAAACCCGGATGCATCAGCACGGTGGCCAATATTGTGCCATCACGCATGGCGCTGACATCATTGGCATCAAGACCTTCTGGCATCAGCACACAACCCACCCAGGTGATTTGAGGCATGTCTGAGCTGGCATCAAGCTCAAACACTTCTATGGCTTCACGCCCACCATGACTGACTACGTATAAATTATATCTTTCATCACTGCTTACGTTGATCTGAATACCCAAACCATGTGTTTGGAAATTGTTCAGATCCGGCGCGTCAGGGCATGCGCCATAAAGATTACGATTTAAACGATTCCGGCCCGCCTGAGGCGAATAGAGCTCGGTGACATTTTTACTGACAGCATCCACCAGATACAGTCCGGTGGTGCTTTCCTCAGAATAAGCGCCTGCCACAACCCAGTCCGTGCCCGGTATAATGACCAAATCTTCAGGAACATCTAATCCGCAAATATAATTTAATCCACCTGAGCCACTGCAGTCCTCGGCACCATTAACACTATCAGCCGCAAAAAGATTAGCTGAACAAAAACTCAGCACAATAATCAAAAGGGTTTTAAGGTTTCTTATCATTAGAGGCTCTCCAGCTAAACTGTTTTGGGATCGAAATACTATCACAAGCCAACCAGCTTGAGCAGGTCTGTTTTCTTTGATTTATTTCATTCACAGCCCTCTTTACGATTTGAGTAAACCCTGAATAATGCTAGCATCGGGTAGTTGTTTTTGAATATCCCAAAATAATAAGGAGCTCCCAGATGAAGAAAACTAAAATAATACTCTCAGCACTCGCCTGCATACTGGCCTCGAGCGTGAGTCTTGCTCAAAATGACGAACAACCCCCCATGTCTTTTTTTATCACCGGGGTCGGTTTGGGTGATGGTGGTAATTTGGGCGGTCTGGCCGGCGCTGATGCCCATTGTCAGGTACTGGCTACCTCGGTTGGCCGCGGTGATTCCACGTGGCGTGCTTACCTGAGCACACAGGGTCCTAATGCCGTGAATGCCCGTGATCGTATAGGTTCAGGCCCCTGGTATGGCGCTGCTGGCAACCTGATTGCACGTGATCAGGACCACCTTCATGGAGATACCCTTGTACAAGCACGGCTTGGTAACGGTCTGCACCCTTTTCATGCCAGAACAGAAAGAGGCGATATGGTTCCTGGTATAGTGACCAGAGAGACTGGCCTGGATGTCAGCAAACATGACATATTAACGGGTTCAACACCTGACGGACGTGCCTACCCTACTGGCACTGATCAAACCTGCTCCAACTGGACCAGTAATGATGCAAACAGCGGCAGCGCCCGTGTTGGTCACCATGACCGTCACGGTTTCATGGATAATTCATGGAACTCCACGCATGGCACTCGAAACTGCAGTCAGGCTGGTGTTGAAGCAGGCGGAGGTGCAGGATACTTTTATTGCTTTGCAATCGATTAAGACTTTAGCTTGGGTGGTTGAACCTTAATAAACATCTCGTCAATCCACCAAGGCAGTTTTAAGAAGAATAAAATGGCTGATAGTTTCAGGACTATCGGCCATTTTTTTGGCTTTTTTTTAGCTTATTTTTTAGCCACTAAAATAATTAATTTGGTAATACAGGAGCACTATGGTCCTTTGCTCTGAATTACCTCAGGAAACAGTCATCACCCTGCTCCCCAATCGCTCATCCAGTTGGACTAAAACCCGTCTGTTTATTTTTATTATTTGCGGGATGATGCTTCTAATAGGCACATTCTGGGCTTTCGTTGGGGCATGGATGATATTGCCCTTTTCAGGCATTGAGGCTGCTCTGGTGGCTTTTTTTCTCTATCGGGTTTATCTGGGCACCTATCATAAACAAGTGATTACTTTTTCAGGCGATAACGTGCTGATTGAATCAGGCAAACATTTTCCCAAACACCGATGGCAACTCACTAAAGACCGTACTTATCTTGCGCTAACTGAACCAAGAAATCCTCAAAGTCCTCTGGGTATTAAAATCAGCGACAGTATCACCAGCCTGGAATTAGGCTCTTTTCTGAATAAAACCGACAAGCAGTTTGCTCTGGCAAAACTCAGGGCCTCAGGCCTGACAATTCGCGAGTATAAAAAAGCGGATGATGCCCCTTTCCTTTTTTTAACCCGGATTTTTAGTGCCCATCACTAGTACAAATTGAATTTCTTGTAGTATTATCCGCGCATGCCTATTTATGAATACAAGTGCCGTAGCTGCGGCCATCAATTTGAAAAAATCGTTAAAATGAGCGAGGCGCCTGACTGCGAATCCTGCAATAGTCCTGACCTTGAAAAACTGTTTAACGCTCCAGGCATCCGCACGACTAAAAGTCAAAACCGCTCATCGGCTCAGGAACGCGCTAGCCGAAGCAGGGTTCATAAAGACATTAAAGTCGCCGAGAGCGATTTCCTTAAAAAAGAACTTAGCCACGATCATTAAAACGCATTTTAAAAAAAGCCCTTTATATTCGGGCTTTTTTTATAACTGTTTTTTGTGGTTAATGTTTCTAACTTTTTTCTCAGGTATTTTCTAAGTCGGTCTTTCGACCCGCATCAATTCTTGACCTGTCATAATTCATCAATATTGATCACAATAGAGCTAATGGAATAAACGGAGTCAAGGCATGTTTGAAGTCGCAGAGATCGGTCACAAACTTTCAAAAAAGCAATTTGCTGAACTAGCTCCACAGTTGCACACGCGCTTACTGGAAGCTCAATTCAGATTACAGAAAACTGGCCATTCTGTTGTCATCATTGTTTCAGGTGTTGAAGGTGCCGGCAAAGGTGGAGTGGTCAATCGCCTTAATGAATGGCTGGATTCTCGCGGCATTACTACCAATGCCTTTTGGGATGAAACGGATGAACAAGTCATGCGACCTGCTTTCTGGCGATTCTGGCGAACTTTACCGGCACGCGGCAACATCGGCATATTATTTGGCTCATGGTATACACGCCCGATCGTTAAAAAAGTGTTTGGTGAAATCGATGCGGCTGAATTCGAAAGACAGTTAAAAAATATCTGTGAATTTGAACGCATGCTTGCAGATGACGGCGTCATTATTATCAAGCTCTGGTTTCACCTCTCCAAACATGTTGCCGCCAAGAAACTGGAAAAAGAAGCCAAATCGCGACAATCTCCTCCAGAAACCAAAAAGTTTCTCAAGCAATATGATGCTTTTTTACCCGTATCTGAACAAGCTCTGCGGGATACCGAACAAAGTAATTTACCCTGGCACATCATAGAAGCCAGCGATGAAAAATATCGTGATGCAACCGCGGCGACAATTGTTTTGGATACCCTGTTATTACATCTGGATAAAGACCAACAAAGCAACTCACATTGACAGCCTATGCCTGTGCGGACTAGCATCAGCTTTTTATTGCAAACATAAACTTACACATTAAAAGGGCAGATAAACGTTGAAATATTTAAGCTTTTTAAGACCTGATGGTCAGGCCACTATTGGTAGATTAGACCATGCAGGAGATAGCATAATAGAACTATTAAAAAATAATGAACCCAGCGACCTTAAGTCTGCCTTAAAAGATAATACGCTAGGCCAGCTGTCCGAAGGAAAAACCTATGGTCTTGATGAAATTCGTTTTCTTCCTCTTATTCCAAATCCAGACAAAATGCTGTGTGTGGGTTTAAATTATAAATCACATCGCGAAGAAACTGGCCTTGGTAAAGGTTCAGTCTATCCAGTCATTTTTACGCGTTTTAGTAACACCCTTGTTGCTCATGGTGAACCGATAATACTACCCGCAGCCTCAAGCAAGCTTGACTATGAAGGTGAGCTGGCTCTGGTCATTAGTAAAGCTGGCCGCGCCATATCTGAAGAAGATGCCTTTGATCATATTGCCGGCTTTAGCTGTTTTAATGATGCCTCTGTTCGTGACTGGCAGAGACATGCCAGCCAGTATACGCCGGGCAAGAATTTTCCTGCTACCGGAGGCTTTGGTCCTTATTTAGTGACGCCCGATGAAATTGATGACCTGCAAAATCAGCATGTCTCCACCAGACTCAATAATGAACTCGTCCAGGATCAGCCCATCTCTGACTTGATATTTCCAATACCCTATCTAATTAACTACATTTCTACTTTCACGCCTCTGGAGCCCGGCGATGTTATCGTCACCGGCACCCCAGGTGGTGTGGGCGCAGCAAGAACGCCTCCGCTGTGGATGAAGGCGGGTGACACGGTTGAGGTAAATGTTGGAGAAATCGGCACTTTAATTAATCCGGTAAGCGCCGAAACGTAATTTTTACGACATTGATATGCCTATAGCAGCCACTCACTAAATAAAAGTGCTTGGCTGTTATAACTAGAAAATAACTTTGAATACGCCTTGCATGGCAGACTCATTAAACCCTGCCCGTCCTGTTTTATTGTGCCAATAAAGATATTCCAAACCTAAAAACACCCGATCATTCATTTCCCATAACAGCTGAGGCTGTCCTTGATAATTACTTGCGCTGGTAGCCTCCCTACCCGTGTAATCAAAAAAGCCTTGAAATGAAAAATTATTATTCCAAAAAGTAAAAGGCAGGTTCCAGGCGAGGGTTAATTGCTGAGTATGCCCTGTCAGGGTCGGATCATTTCTGTTAAACAAATGCACTTTAAAAAATCTAAATCCAGGAAAAGCTAGGTCAACACTTAAACCACCCAAAAACACTGCTTTTTCTACTGCTTTATTTTTTACATAATCTAATTCGCCGATCAAATAAATATCCCTGATTAACCCTGCATTTAAAGATCCGTCACCAAATATTTTTCCAGGGCTGAGTCTCGGCCCCCATTCAAAATACGTGTTACCAGCATTTTCAAAATTACCAAGGTTAGCCATATCTAAAAAATAAAAATTATCACCAAAGCTCCATGTCTGGCTGTGTACATAAGTTAAAATAGTTTGTTCTTGATCTGCTCGTCGATCATAGGCATTAGAGTGGACCAATTCGACGGAATCAGTTCCTTGCGCATTGGCAGAAAACGGCAAAAAATGGATAAGAACAATAAGTAGAAAAGGCAAAACTTTCTTTGAAAAAAAAAAGAATAATTGATCAGAGAGTTGTTGCAGTCCTTGCTGTTTGAATTTTTGTCGATGCGAAAAGTTCAAAAAAGACTCACTATTGTTTTAGTATTTTGAGCTATTGAAAAGAAAAACAGGGCCAGAAAACTGCTATTTCAGACCCTGTTGATTTCTGGTTTTCTATATTGCTTACAATTTTATAAATGCCAGGGCATTATTAGGGTTCATTGGGATAACCAGTTGATGCTGCACAGAGTCATAGCACATGGACGCTGCACTCGGAATGCCAACTGCAATCACGACAGCTTCTTTGCCAGGCTCAATTCTGGAAACACTACCAAAACGAACTGAACTGACATATTTGGTGCCATCATCAGTGACCACAACGCCATCATTGCCGGCTTCAGCGGCATATTCAGTGCGAACAACATTGCCATTAGTATCAAAGGTAATAACCGCATTGGATCCAATATTAACAACCACGACATTGCCGTCATTATCTACAGCCACACCATTTGGTCTGGCTAGTACATCGCCTTCAACCAGAACCGACTTGGACCCATTTGGCATGACTTTGTAAATCAAGCCTTCATTGGAATCTGAAATATAGGCTGTGCCATCTTCAGCAACACCAATGCCATTTAAAAAACCGGCATCAGAGACAAAAACGGAATTCAGAGGCTCACCACTGGCCAAATCAAAAGAACGTAGGTAGCCTGAATCAACGGTATAAAGCACTCCGTTTTGTACAGCACTGCCAATTGGATCAGCTAATTCCAGACCATCTCTTGTGGCACCAATCCACTTGGACGTGTGAACACTACCATCTGGATTAATCAGTGAAACGAAACCGTCTTCAGGGGCGCCTTCGGAGCGATCTCCTGCATTCATGGATAAAATCAGGTTTTTATGTGGATCAAAGGTGCAGCTTTCAGTGAAATGGAAACTGCCAAATACTTTAACATTTTGCGACATCTGCATTTTAATTCCGGCCTCATTGACTGAACTTAAAGGTTCGCCTGCCTGGAATTGCTGTGCTGTTGCGGATAGTGATAGTAAGGAAATGGTTGAGAAGACTGCTGCTGCTATTTTAGTTTTCATGTTTTCTCCTAGAGATTTTATGGTTTATTCCGATAAATATGATACTTAAACGACTGCTATTACAAACAGCCGATTATGATAACCTATATTAAATTAATGAAGTAGATTAAAAGCGCTCTAAACCGGATAGTATTCGACCGATTTAGAACCCTTTAGGCCTATACAGCCCTTGTTCTATTGCGCAACTGGCGTATACTTGATGCTCATTTTTTTATTAACCTACTACTTAATATTCCCCAAAGGAGAATTTTAATGACAAACTATAAGACCCTCTTGCGAGGAGTGATCTTCTTTCTAGCGGCTCTCACCATAGTGGCATGCTCACAGGAAGAAGCTAGCATGCCAGCTCAAGCCACTAATGATATGGCTTCTGACATGGCCACAGAAGCAGCCGATATGGCAATGGATATGGCTGAAGAAGGCCATGGCGTGATGACTGCTGCAGAACAAGCCAACCTGGCAAGAGCTGAAGAATGGTGGCGCACTGTATTGATGGGCGGCCGTCTTGACCAAGTTGAAGAATACATGACTGAGAGATACATTCAGCATAACCCTAATGTCCCTACTGGACGAGATGGTTTTGTCGAATTCTTTGGCCAGTTTGCTCAACCAGGCCCTATCCCTGAAGAGTTTCCACCAACAGCACTAAAATTTGCTAAAGGTGACTATGTCGTCTTTGTCTGGGAAAGAGAAGGCGAAGACCCTACTACCGGCGAATCTTATGCCTATAACTTTTTTGATGTGATGCGCTTAGTTGATGGCCGCGTTGATGAGCATTGGGATAGCGTATTCCGTGCTGCACCGCCTCCTGGCGCACCTGTTATGGCAGTTACACCCGGCATTGGACCACGACCTGTTGCACCATCCAACACAGCTGCAGAGCAGGCTGTTGAAGACCTGGTTAACATTGAAATGAAAGATATACTGCAATATCAGAATGTTGATCTGGCCATGGAAGTCATGGCTGAAGACTATATTCAGCATAATCCTAATGTGCCTGACGGTCGCGACGGTTTCATTCAGTTCTTTAGCCGCTTTGCTAACCCACAGCCAATTCAGGACGAGTGGTTAGATGAGCCTGAACTGATTCTGACTCATGGCGATATCGCTCTATACATCATGACACGCTATTCAGAAGACCCTGCCAGAGACAATGAAGTTTACAAATGGAACTGGTTTGACATGTTCCGTGTTGAAAACGGCATGATCCAGGAGCATTGGGACTCAGCTACACGAGACAACAATGTGCCTCCAAGTGTTGAACCTCCTGCGGGTTTTGTTTCATGGAGTGATCAATAAGCTTTAAATAAGCCTATTTTTAGCTTTAAAAAAAAGGGATCACAATGTGATCCCTTTTTTTATGTCTGGTTAATGTTCTTTTATTTCCTGTTTCCTGTTTCCTGTTTCCTATTTTCCATTTTTTTTCTGCTTCCTGTTTTTGTTCTTACCTTTTCTCAATCTTTTCTAGAAGCATCATATGCTCCGTTAAAGTATTCTTGACCTTCGTTTTTACATAAGGATATTACTGAACTGTATGAACTGCCTAAAGCAGGTTTATTCCTTGAAGATTAAACCTGCTTTTCTTGAGTCGCTATTTTATCTCGCCACCTTTATACAGCCAATTGATTGCTTCTGGGTCAGGGCAGATCTGACGTCCTATTGCTAACATGTGCGCTGATATTTCTTCATTCATGCCATCTTCTTTGGCAGCCCCCACTTCACCTTTTCTGATCATTGCACCACTTTCCATAATGGGTACCGCACTTTCACTGATGGCTTCAAACTTGTCATCATGCTGCTTCATCCATGGAAATCCGGTGTATTCCCAAATAGCGTCCCACTCAGTTTCGCTCGGACTAATCGACAGAAAATCAGCTATTTTTTGCAGTGACCCGGCATGATCACGTTTCATGTCAGCAAAATGCAGAAACAGCACGTTGGGCTCATATCTCAAAGGCCACCATGCAGTTAGAAAGCCAAAAAACATTCCCTGCATCCCGGCTTCATTAATCACCTCATAATAAAAGTCCGTAAAATCATCCCGACTCATCGCTTCTTTAGGCAAACCCCATAATTGGTACCAAGCCTCGGTATGTTTCTGCATGAAAGGTCTAAAAGAGACCATCGCTTCTTCCGGATTTCGGCAAACAACAATATAGCGAACGTTTTTATCGGGGGTCATTTTAAAAAAAGGCACTTCCGGCGGCGCTGAATGTGTCTTAAAAGCACGCGCCTTATTCAAAGGCATGGCAGAAAGACGGTCTAACACTTCCTGTTCGGGTTGATCGGGACGATTAACAAATTCTATCCATGGTACTTCAGCATAAACGCTTGCAAAATCGGGGTCACCGCCATTTAGCAGTTGATAAACGATATTCATGGTCCAGGTGGTGCCACTCTTGGGCGGCACCGAAATGACAATATCCTGATCACGCCAGTCAATTTTTAGTTGCAGCTCTGGACGAATCCATGGCGGTGGACTGGCTTGTGAAATACTCATCTGCTTATCCTTCTGATCAATGAAAACAATTCTTTAAAACTATCAAAACGGGTTGTTTATTGAGCTATTCTTCATTCCACTCGGCTCATCCAAGTTAACCACTATCTACAGCCCCAAGAAAGAATTTTTTAGATGAGTACAAGAATTGACTTTAGCAGCCTAAAAACGACCTTGATTATTCTCGCTTATCTTAATTTTATTGAAAGAAACAGACCTTTGAATGCCACAGCATTTAACATATCTTATTGATTATATTGAGTTAAATTTAATTTCTAATTTTTTTTTGAGTCTCTTCAGAATATAAAAATAAAAACGCTCGACCAAAAGATTATTTAAAAATTGATTAATTAAATTAAAACTGAATAGTTTAAAAATCAGGAATAGGTCAAATTCGGTGTAAAAAAAATGAAAAAAATGTGTATTAAACCTAGCCAACCCCGTCATTTAGAGATAGTCTTGGCTTGCTGGTAATTGTTATAGGGCTAGCAGTAAGAAGTAAGAAGCAATAAATAGTAAAAAGTTAGCCTAATAATAATTATTAGAATTAAACAATAATAAGGGGTAAAACTATGAAATTTCTACTCAAGAAAAAAGTCCTTGCTGCATCTGTAGCTGCGGCCGTAGCGGTAACCTTCGGTCCCAGCAGCGCTTTTGCACAAAGACAGATCGAAGAGGTAGTGGTCACAGCGGAACGCCGTGATGCTACTGAACAAACCACTTCTATTTCCATGGAAGTATTCAGCGGAGAACAATTACGAGAATCGGGGATAAGAGAGGTACGAGACCTCCAGAACGCCATGCCAGGTATCCAGATTCAGGATAATGGTAACGGTTCTGACGTAAATATCAGGGGTGTTGGTACCAGTGTATTCTCACCTGACGTTCAAATGGGTGTGCAAATTGTAAACGATGGCTTGGTACATGGTGAGCCAATGGGACTAAATGGTGCCTTCTTCGACGTTGGGACTATTGAGGTTCTGCGTGGTCCACAGGGTACTTTCATTGGACAATCAGCAGCTGGTGGTGCGATTCTGATTAACTCAGCCAATCCAGATTTTGATGGTGTTCATGGTTATGTAGACGGCACTTTTGGTAACTATCAGCACAATAGTGTTGAAGCCGCGATTAACTTACCGATCAGTGATACCTGGGCAGCTCGAATTGCTGTTCTGAGTGAACAACGCGAAAGCTACTATCAAAACCTTGGCGGCCAGGTCATTGCTAATAATCAGCAAGGATGGGGGCCAGGTAAATTGGATAACCGCTCAGTGCGTTTGAGTTTGTTGTGGGAACCCAGTGACACCTTCTCAGCAACATTCAAAGTGATGGAAAATGCAGTAAACCATGATGGTGACGTACGTGTACCACAATATAAGCCTACTGTGGGATACGCAATTGATCCCCTCACGGGCGCACCAACTGCAGTGACCACTTATTCTCGATGGAGAGAGTACACGCCTGGCCCTGAAAACCCATACCAGGTTTATCAGAATTTTCCAGCTAATGATTTACAGGAAAATCAGCAATGGTCAATGTATCTGGACTGGGAACTGCCTAATGGCATGACCCTAAATACCAATACGGGTTATAATAAACTGTTTGTACAAGGAACTGGTGGCGGTGGCGGTAATGGAAACCATAGTACCAGAGTACCTATATTACCTGACATTTTCCAATTAGGTCCGGATAACCGTTCCTGGACCAATGAAATTACGCTTACCTCTGCCGATGACGGTAGCAGAGGTAACTGGATTGTTGGTGCATTCAGACAGCAAAGAACCACGCCTGTAATGTTCCAGAATAATGTCACCGCTAATGAACAGTGCGGATGGCAGGGCGATGGTACCCATGTTCCCTGTGGCGATCTTGCGGTGCCAACACGATATGACCATGTCCTGACCCCTGCAAACGTTGTTAACGAGGCTATTTTCGGCCAGTATACCTATGACCTGACCGATGAGCTTGAGTTAGCGGTCGGTGCTCGCTGGAATATGGATGACAGCTGGCGTGACACAGAAGTAATCAGCCGTCGGCCTCTGCCATTTGGTGACGTTGAGACTTGTCAGCGTTATGGCATAACCGGTAATGAAGTCCTAGCTCCTCAAACCAATTCCGGCACAGCAGGTGTCGTTGGTACAACTTCACAATGGGGTTGTCGAGTGGTTGTTGCTAGTGTATCCGATATCAAAGATAAAAATGTCGATACTGAAGTGCCTACCTACAAAATTGGCCTGAACTGGTCCCCTACTGACACCGACTTCTTATACCTTTTCTATGCGAGAGGCTATAAAGCGGGTACCCACCAGGGTACTGGTGTACAGCCAGAGGAAATCGATGATATCGAGTTTGGTTGGAAAGGCTCCTTGTTTGATGGCATCTTTACCGGAGATCTGAACTTCTATTTCATGGATTATTCTGATCTTCAGGGTTCTGCCTTCAACATTGGTGATCCTACTGGTGCCGATACCACTAACTCCAACATTGGTGATGCAACCATTAATGGTGTTGAAGCCTCTGGTCAGGTCTTCCTGGGTAATCTGGGGATTAACTTCTCAGTAGCCTGGAATGATTCAGAAGTTGAAGGTATCAGAACCATTGATGAAGCATCCTTACCTGGCTGGGCTCAAAATGACCTGGGCGGTGCCTTGGACTGGTTACCTCAGTGTGGTGTAGGGACAGTGACTAACTATGGGAATAACAACCCAGCGACTCCTTCTACTGCACGAGTAGTAAATCCTGCTGATCCAACAGGTGCTACTATCCCAAATGGTAACTGCTTCAACTATGATCCGTTCTGGCAAGACTTCAATGGTCAGCCACAAGTACAAGCTCCTGAGCTCTCATATAACATTGGTATAGACTATGAGATCCCTTACGCTGGCGGTACGCTGACTC
>JAURLP010000039.1 GCA_030831165.1 Gammaproteobacteria bacterium
ACTTTGATAGATCGCGCGCTCCACTACGTTCTTTAACTCCCTGATATTACCTGGCCATGCGTATTGCAATAATTCATTAGCCGCACTCTTGCTAAAACCCGGGAAAAATTCCCGACCTAATTCCTTGATCATTTGAATTGCGAAATGCTGTGCCAGCACCGGAATATCTTCTACCCTCTCGCGAAGAGGCGGTAAAGTGATGACGTCAAATGCCAATCGATCCAGAAGATCTTCACGAAACTTCCCTTCTTCAGCCAGCTGAGGTAAATCAATATTGGTGGCCGCTACAATACGCACATCAACTTCAATCGCTTTGTTACCGCCCAGCCTTTCCAATTCTCCATATTCAGTAATCCGCAGAATACGTTCCTGGACGGCCATTGATGTTGTTGCGAGTTCATCTAAAAACAGCGTACCTTGGTCGGCACGTTCGAAATAACCTTTTTGTTGTTTACTGGCGCCGGTAAAAGCACCAGCCTCGTGTCCAAATAATTGCGATTCAAGCAAGGATTCATTGAAGGAAGCGCAGTTAATTTTCAGAAAAGGATGACCCCAGCGCTCTGACAAATAGTGCATACGTGAAGCCACCAATTCTTTACCGGTGCCACGTTCACCGATAATCAATACAGGCTTATTCAGCGGCGCAAGACGGGATAAATGCTCCTGCATCAACAGAAAGCTGGATGACTCCCCTATCATGCGCTCAGCTAATGCCGCTCTATCCATCAGTGACTCCCTTAAATCTCTCGGTGAAAATTACCATATATTGGTTTTTTACCCAATCAATAAGATTTCCAAACTTTAAATATAATAAATTATTAATATATTTCAATTAGTTACAATTTAATAAAAAGTTGGCATGCTCCCTGCAATATCAATTACCAGCAGGATTAAATTTACTTATTCACCACATTACTAGGATAGAGATAAAACGATGATTAATAGAACACTTAAATTCACAGCTCCTTTACTGGCAATCCTACTCCTACAAGGCTGTATTGTTGTAGAAAAAGATGGTCACAACTCTAGAAGTTCAACTACCCGGGGTACGACGATCGGAGAAGAACTGGAGGATTTAAACGACGCATATGAAGACGGTTTATTGACCCAGACGGAATATGACCGAATTCGTAATCGAATCCTCAATAATTGAGACTTAACATAGAGGATAAAGACAATGGGTATATTTTCAAGATTATCAGATATCGTAAATTCGAATATAAACGCCATGCTGGATAAAGCCGAAGATCCGGAAAAAATGATTCGGATGGTGATTCAGGAAATGGAAGAAACACTGGTTGAAGTCCGCAGCACTACTGCTCGAATTATTGCCGACAAAAAAGAGTTGACCCGGCGTAACAATCGTCTGAAAAAAAAGGCTGATGACTGGGAGAACAAAGCTGAACTAGCCATCAATAAAGGCAGGGAAGATTTGGCCAAAGCGGCACTTGTGGAAAAAACCGCCGTTAAGGAGATGATAACTCTGGTCCACGAAGACATGAACAAGCTTGATGCTGCTCTAGATCAACTCAGTTTGGAAATTGAACAATTGCAAAGCAAACTCAATGAAGCCAGAGCACGACAAAAAGCGCTTTTAATGCGCCATGATGCAACTTCCTCACGACGCACTGTTAATGCTAAGCTTTACGATGGTTCAGTTGATAAGGCTATCAATAAGTTCGAACATTACGAACGAAAAATTGAACGCATGGAAAGTGAAATAGAAGCCTATGAAATGTCTGGCAAAAATATAGAAGCAGAATTCGTAGCGCTTGAAAAGGAGGGCAAAATTGAAGAAGAACTTGAAAATTTAAAAGCTAGGCTTGAAAAAAGAAATACGGAAAATACAAGTTCTGAAAATAAATCCACAGATAGCAAATAAGCCTAATAAAAATAGAAGGAATAAACTATGGAGTTCCTCGCATTACTAATACCAATTTCAGCACTTACTTTGCCTATTTGGATTGTATGGATAGTTCTACATTACAAATACAAAAATAGAGAGTTTCGCAGCCTTAATGCAGAAGAAAGCGGCCAGTTGGATGAGCTGAATGCCTTGGCTGAGCAAATGGCTGGACGAATAAAAACACTGGAAACAATTCTGGATGCTGAAAATCCTGAGTGGAGAGATAGCTATGCAGAATGAACGACCCAAACTTTGTCTTATTGACCAAGATAAAAAATTCCTTGGTGTATGCGCTGGCATTGCTGATTTCGTTGGTATCGAAACCTGGATGATAAGACTGGGATTCATTCTCAGTATAATTTTTGGTGGCTGGTTTATGATTCCCGCCTACTTTATCGCCTGGTTTTTTATGGATAAAAATCAATCCGGAAATTTGAGTGAAAACTTAAAGAAATTCAAACCTAATTCGACAATAAACCATTTTCGAAATGTTGATTACAAAAAGAAACTCTATAAAAACACCAAAGATAAAAAAATTCTTGGCGTCTGCGCTGGCATAGCGGACTATCTGGAAGTAGATGTCACCATTGTTCGCATACTTACCGTATTGGCCATGCTAATTCCTGGTTCGGTTGTTTTTTTAGCCTATTTTATTGCTTACTTTATTTTAGATGAAAAACCACGCACCAGTTACACTCCAAAAAATACAGAATACTCAAAAGTGGCCGAAACGCTTGAGGAAACTAATAACTCTTCACGCACGACTTTTAAAAACTGCTCCAGAAAATTTTCTACCATACATGAAAGGTTAACGCGCATCGAAGCTTATGTGACATCCAGCAAATTTAAACTGGACAAGGAATTCAAAAATATCTCTTAACTTGGTGGATCAACTTTATCCAAGGTTGATCCATTGACTCTGAACCAGCCAGCAATAGAATATCGATCGCGTTTTGTACTCAGAACTTCATGCGGAAGCTCTTCACTCAGAAAGCTTACTAAAGTCCCGTAACTGGGTGTTATCCTGATTTTGTCATCATCACTCAGATAAAGTTCAAGTTCTCCACCATCATCAGGTAACCATCCTGGATTTAAATACAAGACCATTGAAAGAACACGGTTTGATTCCCCTTTAAATGCATCAACATGTTTCTTATAAAAAGCCCCAGGTGCGTAATGCGAAAAATGACTTTCAAAGGAAAACAGGCCAAGGAATAAGTGACTATTTAAGTATACTTGCAAGGCTTTGGTCCACTCCAGCCAGGCTTTCCCTGCATCCGAATCACCATTAATCCAGCAAATTTCATCACTTCGGATGAAGGTATTCAGATTATAATTATTTTTTCTTCCTACTCCTGCTGGTGAAAATTTTTCGAGATTCATTTTATTCATATGCAGCCATAAAGATTCCATCAGCGCATCGGGAAGAGCATTAAAATTGATACTATAACCTTTATCTCTAATATCACCTGCAATCGTCTCAAATAGCGGAATACTTCCGCTGAATGACTCTTGTTTCTTTAAATAAACAAGCTCAGTCATGCTCAATTATCTTGTTCACTATGCGTGTCTCTGCGATGAAAGTTTTTAAAACTACCATGCACTCCTCTGGTTAACATTTTCATATGTCTTTCCAGGATTTCCACGCCAACTAAAATACCGACAACCAGAAATGACACTTTTACACTCGCAACTAGATTCCCGGAACCTATCATTATCCCTACAGCCGCCAGCACCCAGATTGTTGCAGCAGAAGTCACGCCTACAATGGCCCCATCTCTAGCCATCATCACGCCAGCGCCCAAAAAGCCTACACCCGTAATAATCTGCCCCATTACCCTGGAGGGATCGTAGGAGCCTTCTGCAAAAGTAAAGGATGTCGCCATAAACAAGTAGGTTCCCAATGTAATAAGGGAAGCGGTTCTGATGCCGACAGGTTTACCTCTGATCTGACGCTCACAACCAATCATTGCGCCGCAAATAATAGCTATTATGATTGAATGCCAGCGATAAGGAGCAATGTCAAAAAAATCAATTATATTCATATGTATACCCCCACCCTTTACTTATCTTTATCAAATAGTCTTTTCATTCTAACGCCATCTTCTCCATCTTCATAATAAGCGGGCAAGAACTGAACTTCTTTAAAGTCATTTTTTATATACAGGCTCTTGGCAGAAGCATCTTTATTTCTTACTTCCAAGTTACAACTTGTATAGCCTAGGGATTGAAGTTTTTTAAGAACGTTTTTAATCAATTGATCCGCTATACCGCGGTTTCGATATTCCTTTAAAACTGCTAAAGAATAGAGTCGAGCTGTTCTGGGTAATGCTGGAATAAAACAAATACAATAGGCCACAGTGACTGATTTAATCTGCGCAAGCAATATAAAGGCTTTCGCTTTGCTCAGCATGTAACGCATCTGTCTGCGAGAAAGTTTATCGGTTTTAAAACTGCTATCTTCAATATGGATTAAATCATTTAAATCGTCGATAGTAGCGTAGGCTATATCTACTTTATCCACCTCAACGACCTCTTTGCTCAAGTCGTCGCTGAAATTCAGACATGATGAGCATATACAACTCATCACCCAGATAAAAATCCTCTACATTATGGTCAATACTGGGATTATCATTAACTTCAATCACATAAGCTTGATTATCAAACTCTTTCAGGTCGACACCGTATAAGCCATTTCCAATAAATTTAGCTGCTTTAACAGCAGCATCCAGCACTTTTTTTGGAACTTCAAAAGTTGGCAGTGTTTCAAATCCGCCAGTAAAATTCTTTTTGACACTATGATTATAAATTTGCCAGTGATTACGGGCCATTAAATATCGACAGGCATAAATAGCCCGACCATTTAATACACCAATCCGCCAGTCAAATTCTGTATATAGATATTCCTGAGCAAGTACTAAGGCACTCTCTTCAAAAAGCTCAGTTAAGCGCTGCTTCAGTTCATCCCGATTGCTTACTTTGAAAACGCCGCGCGAAAAAGATCCTTCAGGCATTTTTAAGACTAAAGGGTACGAAAAACCTTGCTCTATTTCATCTAGTGATTTCTTACTTCGGCTATTTACAACTTTGGTCAGCAAACTTGGCACTTTCTGGTAGGAAAATGCATCATGCAGATAAACTTTATTGCAGCACCTTAATATTGACACCGGGTCATCTATTACAACCAATCCTAAATTTTCGGCACGGCTGGCTAAACGATAGGTATGATGGTCTATTGCTGTAGTTTCCCGTATAAACAAGGCATCGTAGTAGCCAATATTCTGAAATTGTTCCGCTGTGATCGTTTCAGCAGCAATGCCATGTTTACTAGCCGCTTTTATAAATCGTGCAATCGCTTCCTTGTCGCTCGGAGGCACTTGTTCATTGGGATTAACCAAAATGGCCATATCCCATCGACTTGGTTTTCGTTTATTGTTTACCCTCCAGACCGTTTTTACAAATTCATTTAACTTATGTTGAAATATTTCAGTCTGGTCTATATTTAGAGATGAATATGCATTACGTTTAATCCGCAAACTAAATTCATTCTCTTTTTTCGATAAGGTAATTTTTAAAATTGGAGCGGGATACTGACTAAATATTTTTCTTCCTAATTTTTGCAATATAGGATTATCGACCCAGCCAAAATATGAGAAGACTTCCAGCTGATCTGTGTCCTGTAGCAAATCTCCAATATACCGCTGTAAATTAATTATCGGTCCTTCATCATGATTAAATACACGCAACTCATTGATCACTTTGACGCTGGGTAACACAATATGCTCGCGCGCTTCAGCCAGCAAAGAACAATAATAACCTTTACTTAAATATTGCTCAGTATCACAAAGATTAATTATTCTGGTTTTTGGTTCATTTAGTTTTGGATAATCTTTTAGATATTTTTCAAAACTGATGATTTCCAGATTTACTTCATCCAGGGCAATATTTTCGTTATCAACAATAATTAGTGTTTTATGCATCAGTTTCCTAACTTCATATCATCCAGGTTGGCAAGATTACCCAGAACATTTATAAAAGCTGAGACAGCTTCTGTTGGAGCTGTTTCTGATAGAGTATGGTAACCTGATGTTGGTACTTGTAATGTTGTACCATCAACCAGACCTTTGGATCCAACAATAATTCTACCCATCTCGGTGGAGCCGATAGACATAGGTTTATCTCCATTTTTTTGTAATTCTATATTTTTCAGCTCAACATATTCATCTTTAAATTGCGTTGAATAACCCAGATCACTACAAAGCTGTGCAAGCTTACTGGTCAAGGCTTTATTGAACTGCGCATTGGCATCCTTATTCCTAAGCACGAGATTTTGTAAGTTTGCTGTTTCAAAATCAGGATAGGGGCTCGTATCAATAACGATTAGCTGATTGGTGCTACCTCCGAAGCGACGAAACCACTCCAACAAATAACGCCAGCTTTTCCCAGCTTCTTCCTGAGCCGTAAAAAAACAGGTGCCTTGAAACCCCAACTCAAATAGATACACTAAAACAGCTGCAGATAATACATTGTCAAGCTGCCCTACCAATGCTTTTTCAGTTATGGCCAATTTATTTTGAAAAGCAACCGGGGTTCCCGCCACGAGATGTTCTAGACCTTCCAGTTCAAAAATCAGGTTATTACGAAATTCACAAACTCGAGTACTTTTTATTTTTCCTTTACCACGGTATGCACCAGACCAGGGTTCATAGGCATATATGTCCTCTTCATCGAGTCGCCCTGATACTTTTTGCATTAATTCCTCACTGACAGAATTACCAAGTAAATCTGAACGTGCCCCAGCAATAAATGCTGCATATTGAAATTCATTTGGGCCAGTGCATATTAATCCGTGTCGATCAATGTGTGCTGATAAAAACAAACTGTCTGGCTTGGTTCCCTGTGCAACCAATAGCCCTTCATACCAGGTAACCTGAGCACCACGTTCTTCCAACTCCCGCTGCAGTACTCTAAAAAAAGCGTGCTCAGCACCCACAACACTGGGTTGACGGATAAGTGTTGCCAGCAATTCGACAAAGCCCAGATCCAATCCAGTAGTAACTGCATTGCTAAGATGATCTAAAGCCTGATGTTGATGAAACATCTAATGTTTGTCTCATGAGATTAAATAAAAAGGCTATATATGCCTGTTTTTTGCTATTAGCAAGAAGTATTTAGCTTATTTGTCTAGACTGAAAATCCCTGCCAGAATAGGTCTACCGAAAACAGATATTTAAGGATCATCATTATGAAAACACTTGCTGCAGTTGCTTTTGAAGCAGGTAAACCACTGGAAATCTGTGATGTCGACCTGGAAGGCCCAAAGGCTAGAGAAGTCTTAATCGAACTTAAGGCAACCGGAATATGCCATACAGATGAATTCACCCTGAGTGGTGCCGATCCTGAGGGTGCCTTTCCTGCAATACTTGGCCATGAAGGTTGTGGTGTAGTGGTGGAAGTCGGCGCGGGTGTTGGTTCTCTCAAGCCAGGTGATACTGTCATACCTCTTTATACGGCAGAATGTCGTGAATGCGAGTATTGTTTGCATCCCAAGACCAATTTATGCCAGGCAGTGCGTTCTACTCAAGGACAAGGTTTGATGCCTGATGGTACCAGTCGCTTTTCTCTGAATGGCAAACCCATACTTCATTATATGGGTTGCTCAACATTTTCCAATTACACAGTTCTTCCTGAAATATCTGTAGCCAAAATCAGATCCGATGCTCCTTATGATAAGGCCTGTTATATCGGCTGCGGGGTTACTACTGGTTTAGGTGCAGTTATTTTTCAGGCCAAGGTTGAATTTGGCTCTACTGCTGTTGTATTTGGTTTGGGAGGAATTGGTTTAAATGTCATTCAAGGTTTAAAGCTTGCAGGAGCCAGTAAAATAATAGGCGTCGATCTCAACCCTGCCCGCGAAGCTCTGGGCAAAAAATTTGGGATGACTGATTTTATCAATCCTTCCAAAGTCGAGAATGTTGTCGATCATATTGTGCAAATGACAGGTGGCGCCGATTACAGCTTTGAATGTATAGGTAATGTAGATGTTATGCGCCAGGCCCTAGAGTGCACACATAAAGGCTGGGGCGAATCATATATCATTGGAGTAGCTGGTGCTGGACAGGAGATTTCAACCCGCCCCTTCCAACTGGTAACTGGACGCTCATGGCATGGCACAGCTTTTGGTGGCGCCAGAGGTCGCACTGATGTGCCCAAAATCGTTGATTGGTACATGGAAAATAAAATTAACATCGATGATTTGATCACTCACACCATGCCCCTGGAAGACATTAACAAAGCTTTTGATTTGATGCATGCTGGAGAAAGTATTCGTTCAGTTGTCATTTATTAATTTTGTGTAGTTTAGTGTTATGGTCCCGCGCAGCATGGTTATTGCTCTCTTAAAATATCCGGCGCTGAATATCCCCTTTTGTGGATGTGCAATGTGGAGAATAAATCCACATAAGTGGAGAACATAAGGTTTTTAAAATGAACCAAATTAGCATTAATAAAAGTTTTACTGGCAACCAGTTAAAGTTTTCTCACCAATCTGATGTGCTTAATTGTGAAATGATTTTCTCTGTTTATTTGCCACCACAAGCTGAAGAAAAATCTGTACCTCTTATCTATTGGTTATCTGGTTTAACCTGCACCGATGATAATTTCGTGCAAAAAGCTGGAGCACAGCGTTACGCTGCCGAAACCGGTGTTGCGATTATTTGTCCTGACACCAGCCCACGAGGCAAAGGCATTCCTGACGATCCTGAAGGCGCTTATGATTTTGGCTTGGGAGCAGGATTTTATGTTAATGCAACTCAACAACCCTGGGTTGAACATTACCAGATGTATAGTTACATCACGGAGGAGTTACCGTCTGTACTTGCGGCAAGTGAATTGCCCTTACAAACAACCAATGCATCGATTATGGGACATTCCATGGGTGGCCATGGCGCCCTGACCATTGCCCTGAAAAATCCAGGAAAATTTAAAAGTGTCTCGGCTTTCTCCCCTATCTGCTCTCCCCTGAATTGTCCATGGGGGGAGAAGGCCTTAGGTAATTATCTAGGCTCTGATAAAAAAAATTGGGCTGAATATGATAGTTGCGCCTTAATTGCCAAAGCCAAGGAAAAACTTTCTATTCTGGTTGATCAGGGAGATGCGGATAATTTTCTGGTGGAACAGCTTAAACCTGAATTACTTAAAGCAGCATGTGAAAAAGCAGGACATCCCCTAACCCTGCGCGTGCAGCCCGGTTATGATCACTCTTATTTCTTTATAGCCAGTTTTATTGGTGATCACATTCACTATCATGCAGATTTTCTAAAATAGCGCTTACATTAAAAACCCGGCACTACGCTCTATCACCCAATAGGCAGAAGGAATACCAATAAGGTAAGCAATCATTAATTCCAGGTTTAAGGACGAAACACTATGGCTAAATTCCTGTAATTTAACGCGCAAATAAATCTCTTTGAAAATTAAATATACCACTCCAACAGCCGCAATAAAGGCAAGCTGGCCAAGCTCAACTCCCACATTGAAAAATAACAGCGACAATAAAATCTGGTTAGCCACCACGCCGACATCTCCTAGTGCGCTGGCAAAACCCAAACCATGTAATAGGCCAAAACCAAAGGAGACAATTACCGGTGTGCGATAGGTCCAGGAATTAATTTTTTTCAAAGCAATTTCATGTGCTAAAAATAATATTGATAAGGCAATCACGGCTTCTACTGGAGCTATTGGAATATTGACCAATCCCAGCGTGGATAAAAACAAGGTAATAGAATGTGCCAAAGTAAAACCCGTCACCGTGAGTAAAATTCTTTTTACAGTTCCCGAAATTACCAGCAAGCCAAGAACAAAAAGCAAATGATCCAGTCCCGCCAAAATATGCTCAAACCCCAGTATCGTATAGTCTTCGATAATTCCCAGTATCGTTGGTGGCCCCTCTACTTCCCAACTGGTTTCTGAAGGCGACAGCATCATATTTCGTGAACTCCCATCCAAAAAAGTTACCGTGAAATAAGTGGCTAATGAAGGATTGCTCTGTGGATATGCAAGAGAAAAGTTTTTAGCATCCAGCCCCCCTGAACAAAGCCAACTATTGCTGGCGCCTTGTGCACTTTGATTCACACAATCTTCTGGCCATACTAAAGAAGGATAATTGTTTGCGCCAAGAACGGGAGGCGCTCTAACAATAGAAATAAAAACATCAGATGCTTGCTCAGTAAGATCAATAACAACTGGGCGGGCATCATGCGCAAAGCCAGTTTGAGCGCTGCAGCAAATAATGAACAGGGTCAGAATATTAACTATCAGACGCATTTATCATTCACCAACTAAATCGCTCACTTCAAGCTGATATTTTCTTATCAGATTATTTTCAGCTTCAAGCCTCAATTTGTACTCACTTTCAATATAGAAATCTTCCTCGACCCGGGCGCGGATCTCATCAAACGATGGCAGTTCAGCAGGAAATCGATTACTTAGCATGACAATATGAAAGCCTAAAGGTGACTCAATCGGCCCCTGCCAAAGGCCGTCCTGGACCTCTATTGAATCCAGCCAGTTGGCAAACTCATCATCGAAATTATTACGGATAAAATCACGGGAACGTCTTACATAATTTTGTAAATATGGGAAAGTGTCTCCATAAGCCGACGCCCCGAAAAAATCGACATTATTTTCTATCAATTCTTCCAGCAATGAATCTGCTCTGTCTCTTCCCTCAGCACTGTGTTCCTGATCATCGATATAAACATGGGTAAATGAATAAGACGCCGGACGCCGATAAATATTGGCGTTATCAGCATAATAGTTTTCCAGGTCCTCTTCTGTAGCGGCCGGCAGCACAGGGACAGAACCCTGTAACAAAAATACCAGCTTATCAACCATACGAAGTTTAATATCGTTATCACCTTTATCCATCCCCATTGCCAGCGCTTCCCGATAAAGGGCTTCTTGACGATAATAGCTGTCAATCAACATTTGCCGCTGATTTTCATCCATTCTGTCCAGTTGCTGGACAAAAAACTCTTCATTGAAAGCGTTTGCCTGGTATTGCATGTAATTCAGCAATTCCGAACGATTAACCGTGATGATGCTGTCATCAGTTACTTCATCGTCGTTGTTACCTAGACTGAATAATAGAAATAGCAAAGCCCCAATTATGACAAAATGTAATAAGGGCTGCTTTAATGTACTCTGGATGACTGACATTCTAATTCCTTAAAAAAATATCCAAGCATTATAGGAAATTTATTTTTATAATCGCAATCTAACTAAGGACTCACTAAGAGACTCCATATTCCAATGAAAAAACTGATCATCATTATCACCAGTCTAATATCGATTTGCTTTGCTGCCATTGTAATCGGCGTATTATTCCTGGCGAACCTTGATCTTAATAATTATAAAGACTGGCTCAGTGAACAATTTTATGCTCAAACCGGTAGACAATTGACAATTACCGGCAATATCCAGAGCACTATATACCCCTGGTTGGGACTGGAAATAGAAGGTCTTAATATCGCTAACCCCGCTGGATTCTCAAGCAGCAATTTCCTGAGCGCTGAACAGGCCGCATTCAGAATAAAATTAATGCCTTTGCTTAAGCAGGAATATGAAATAGACACAGTTTTGCTTAGCGGCGCCACATTAAATTTAGAAGTCGATCCCAATGGCAACAATAACTGGTCTAGCCTGGCAGGCTCAGGTGAAGAACCTGTCGAAGAGTCAGTTCCAGGTGAAGGCCTTGTTTTTAACAAATTAATCATTGGTGGTGTGGCTGTTGATACGGTTCAAGTGAACTATGTTAACCGAGCCAATGGCCAAACCGTTAATACTGAGAATATCACAGTGAATATCCCTGCTCTGATTTATGGTGAACCTCTAGAACTTGCCATGAACTTGCACCTAAGTGCCAATAATCCAAATATTACTGAAATAGCCGATATTGAGAGCGACATCAATCTGAACAGCACTGTGATCTATGACCTGACAAACAGTATTTATACCCTGGAAAATTTTCGCCTCGAAGTGCTTGATAGCAGACTTGAGGCTAACCTGAGTAGCAACGATGGCAATATCAGCGGTTCTATAAATTTTAATACCGAGAGGACTCCTGAGCTTTTAGCCCTGTTTGGTCAAAGCGAATTAGCCGAAAGAATGCAGGGCATGCAAGGTTTGGACAGCAGCATCAATCTTGTTACTGCTGTGACCTATGATTTTGATAATAATATTTATCGGCTTGAAAATTTGGACCTGGAGTTTCTGGGTAGCAGCCTAGAGGCGGATCTTAGAAATAATGATGGCAGTATCAATGGATCTATAAACTTTAGCAGTGAAAATGCCAGTGAGTTACTTACTCTTTTCGATCAGGCTGAGCTGGCTGAACGTATCGATGACATTCAATTACTGATTTATCTGGACGGCTATACCGAAAATCTGCTTTTACTCCCCTTTGATCTGAATTTCAGTTTATCTGGTGAACCCCTGATCTCACCAACTAACGTACATCTATATACCAACGCTGAACTTAATCTTGATGATGAAAATCTCATGCTCAATGACCTAAGCATATCGGCACTTGACCTGCTGCTGGAAGGAAAATTCAATGTTGGCAATTTCATGAGCCAGCCTGATATCAATGGTGAATTCGACATCAGAAGCTTTAACCCAAAAACGCTTAGCACTGCTCTAACATTCGACTTGCCACAAACCCGGGACCCAAATGTCCTTGAGCAAATAGCTTTTTCCAGCAGCTTGAGTGCTTCAGGCAATTCTGCTGATCTGAACCGCTTTATAGTTGAAATTGATGATACCTTGATTACTGGTTCCTTAAGTGTTGATGACTTCAGTCAGCCCGACATGAACTTCGATGTTTCGATTAATACCATTGATATTGATCGCTATCTAGCCCCTGAACCAACAACCCTCTCACCAGTCGACAATGAGACAGGTACCGATACTTCATTCACCAGCCTGCAAAGTCTGATCATCGATGGAGAATTAAGTATTGATGAGCTTAAAATATCCGGCTTAAGCTTAAGTAATGTCTTACTGGGTTTGAATCTTGATCAAGGCTTGATAGAACTGGCACCCATACAAGCCAATCTTTATCAAGGCAGCTATCGCGGCGCAGCCAATCTCAATGTCAACAACGCTCAGCCACAATTTAGCCTGCAGTCTGAATTACAGAACATCAGCATTGAGCCACTTTCCAATGACTTTATCGGTGCTTCCTACGCAAGTGGTAAAGGCAATATTACTCTGGCCCTTGTGGGAAGCGGCATTGATGCGCAAAACATTATCAATAGCCTTAATGGATCTGCAGATCTATCACTCAATGAAGGTGTACTGGAAGGTGTTGATGTAGGCGCCGTTCTTGCACAGCTAGAAACCATGATCCGCAGCCGACGCATCCTGGCTGTACAACGAGGAACGCAAACAGCCTTTGATAATCTGACCGCTACTATCCAGATCGAAAACGGTATAGCACGCAGTAATGATTTATTGATTCAGGCACCGGGTTTTAATGTGACAGGCAGAGGCACATTGGCAAACTTGCAAAATCAAAGTCTCAACTTTGACCTTTTAGCCTCTGTTAATGCGGCTACTGCCTCGGTGGAAGCAGAAGAATACGATATTGGCGGGTACTCTTTACCGATCAATTGCAGCGGCAGCATGAATTCACCACTATGTTTACCCGATGTAAACAGTATTTTGAGTGTTGCCATTGGTAATGTTATTCAGGAAGGGGTAGGCAACGTATTGCAGCAAGGTGTAGGTGGCTTACTGGATCGAGTATTGGGCACAGACAGTCAGCCACAAACAGATTCAAGCAATTCAGAACCGGCAGAAACTAATGCCGAACCAGCTGAGCCAACGGATCCGACTGAAGAGATATTGAATAACGTTCTGGATAGACTGTTTAGATAAAACCTTGCTCACCCTAATTGGCTGATCTGTTATTTAAGAGATAGCAATTCGCTGATACGCCTTTATAATGGGCACCTTATACTATTCCAAGAACTGTATATTTTCTCTATACAGGGAGATTTTGTAAGAATGAAACTGTCAATCCAACGTTATACAAAGCTCTTTGCTTTGTTTGGCTTATTGGTTTCATCTTCCTTGGCTTACTCGCAAGAAGCGGATGATGACTTTTTTGCCTTCGAAGAAGAAGAATTTATTGAAAATGAAATTGCTGACCCTTTCGAGCCTATTAACCGGATATTATTTGCCGCTAATGACAAGCTCTTTCGCGTCCTCTTAAGTCCTGTTATTAAAACTTATCGTTTAATTCCTGTGTCTATTCGGTTATCAATTTCCAATTTTTATACCAACCTGACTGCACCAGTTTCTGCCGTAAATGCACTGCTGCAACTTGATGTGCCTAACATGGCCTCTGAAGCATCTCGCTTTGGCATCAATTCAACCGTGGGCATATTAGGGTTATTTGATCCAGCCACTCGCTGGGGCTTCGAGCAAGACCGTGAAGATCTTGGCCAAACTCTGGGCCACTATGGCATAGGTCATGGCTTTTATATTGTTTTACCACTGCTTAGTTTTTCAAGTTTAAGAGACACTACCGGACGCCTGGGCAATGCTTACCTGAATCCCATTAACCATATCTGGGATCCGGAACTTGACGACTGGATAGTCTATCAGGGGCTTGATGGTATAAATGATCTTTCTTTTCAGGTCGATAACTATGTATCGCTTTATGACAGCGCACTTGATCCTTACGTTTTTTTCCGCAGTGCTTACTTGCAAACTCGTGAAGCTGCAGTAAATCGTTAAATCGACAGTACATTAAGCCTGGAGTAAGATTTCCACCTGTAAAATAGGTAACATAGTTAATAGTTACATTAGAATTTTAAATTTTGAGAAAAATTTTATGAAGAATAGAACAGCATTCAGTTTGCTCCTGAGCCTGGCACTAAGTTTAACTGTGGGTCTGATTACCCCTGCTCAAACATTCGCCCAATACAGCACGCCAACTGAATCTGTTCAAAGCATGCTGGATACGGTGTTTGGCATGCTCAGATCGCCAGATTTTGATCTGGCTCGTGACAAAGAAAGTATCGATGAGGCCGTTTCGGTTGCCTTTGATACCAACACGATTGCTCAAAGTGCACTGGCAGCCAATTACCGTGAACTCAATGCAGAGCAGCGAGCTGAATTTGAAGTACTATTCTTCGATATTTTAAAAAATACCTATATTGATCGCCTGGATGGTTATACGGATGAAACAGTCGAAATCACTGGTGAAGAAATTGACGGCAATCGTGGTACCGTGAAATCTCTAGTGTATACCACCAATTCGAGTATAAGTGTGGATTACAGTTTACGACAACGCCCTAACGGCTGGTTTATCTTCGACATCATCGTTGAAGACGTCAGTTTATTGAGCTCATACCGTTCTACCTATCGGAGTATTATTCGCCGCTCAGGCATTGATGGCCTGTTAAATGATTTAAGAAATCAAGCATCCGAGCTTGAGTAGATACAGTCTCGTGTTATAATGCGCGCCGGAATTTCACCTTTAGCGCATTCAACAACTTACTTCTAATCTATGGCCAGTAGCACGCTCAGCCTTAAAAGCCTCCGCGACACCAGCACTCTAAAATCAGAAATCAGTCTTCTTGAAACCGAGAAGAAAGACCTTATCGCAAAACTCGAGCGCGAAAAAAAGCTTGTGAAAAAGTTGCAGGAAGACCTGATTGAGCAGAAAAAAGATTTTGACCATCTGGAAAAGCAGTTCCATCATTTCGCTGATATTGAAGCTGACTTTGAAGCCCTTCAACAAGAGATTCAGCTGGAGAGGCTCGAAAACCTTTTAACTATAGAAAAACTGGAATCTCAAAATAATTCTACTGATAAAAAATCCAAAGAAGAAGTTAAAGAGCTACAAAAAGAACTCAGGGAACTCAAACAACTTGACCCATTGCGACTTAAACGCCAGGTAGTTGATTTAAAGAAGAAAACGATTACTCAGGCCAGCGAAAATAAAGCTATCAACACGGCTTTGGTTAATACCCGCAAAGAATTGAAAGAAACCACTGCAGAAAAAGACAATCTGGACTTTGACTTAAAAGCAGCGCTTAGTGAAAGTCACTCTTTCTGGCAATCTAAAGATGGCGAATGGGTATTGTTTGAAACAGGCCTGGTTTTGAAAGATGAAACCGCCCCTAAAGATGAAGACGACAGACACATTAGAGTAAGATGTATGAATCTCGCCACCGGCACTTCTGTTCTCAGCAAGGAATTAATTACTGATGGGAAAGAGAAAGATCTGGCAAGCTGGTACGGTGAGCTTGAAATTCCTGAAGAAGTTTCCAAAGAAGCCGGCAAACGTCTAAAGAAAATTGCCGCTGATCTAGAAGACGAACATCTGGACGACTAAGCCTTTCATTTTCCTACCCTACATTTTTTCCCTATTCCTTTGCGCTAGCTCCTTGCTATCATCTAGTTTATGAAACTGGAAATGATTTGTACCGGCGAAGAGGTTCTCTCTGGCCAAATAGTAGATACCAATGCTGCCTGGTTTGCCGACACCATGATGAACCATGGTATCGAGTTACAACTCAGAACAACCGTTGGCGACCGCATGGATGATCTGGTCAATCTCTTCATTGAACGTAGCAAGCATGCCGATGTAATACTGGTAAATGGTGGCCTTGGTCCTACCACCGATGATCTGTCAGCTGAAGCTTTAGCGCGAGCGCTAGGTGAAGATCTGGTTGAAGATAAAGACTGGCATCGGCATTTGCTTGAACTGTTTACAAAGATTGATCGCAAGATACCAGACAACATGCTCAAACAATGCTTAATGCCTGTCTCTGCTGTTCGAGTTAATAATTCTGAAGGAACTGCCCCCGGTTTTCGCGCCAAACTTAATAAGGCCTGGTTGTTTTTCACTCCTGGCGTGCCAATTGAATTCAAAGCCATGGTTGAAAAAGAATTTATCCCCTTCATTGAAGAAACTTATCACCCTGCACAGGCAACCCGGTTACACAAGCTCCTTACCTTAGGTCATGGAGAGTCATTTCTGGCAGAAAAACTGGACAAAATGTCTATACCTGAAGGTATTACACTTGGTTACCGCCCTTCTGCACCTCATGTTGAAATTAAATTATTTGCCAGAGGTGACAAGCCTATTAAACAACTACCTGAATTTATTAAAGCGGTTAAAAACACACTCGGTACAGCTGTCGTGACAGAAAACTGCCCGTCAATCGCCCAAGCGGTACATGGAATGCTGCTAGAGAAAAAACTGTCCTTAAGCATTGCAGAATCATGTACTGGCGGCATGCTAACGAGCCAGCTCGTTGAATTTGCCGGGAGCTCAGCTTATTTACATCAGGGGTTAGTCACATACTCTAACCAAGCAAAGCAAAAGGTACTCGGTGTAAGTGCTGAGATCCTTGAACGGTTTGGAGCGGTCTCCGTGGAGACCGCCAAAGCCATGGCACTTAATGTGCGAGCTTTGAGCGATAGCGATTATGCTCTTGCCACAACGGGTATTGCCGGACCTGATGGTGGCAGTGACGATAAACCGGTGGGAACAGTTTGTATTGCTTTGGCGAGTCGAAATACCTGCTGGGTTCAAACTGTCCAGTTAAAGAATCGTTCTCGCACAATAGTGCGCGTCATGAGCTGTGCAGTTGCCCTGGATATGTTGAGGCGGGCTATATTAGCCGACGATTCTAGTGGCGCGAAAAAAACGGAAGATCCAAATATCATAGTTCCTTATTCATTTATTCCATGCTCAGACAGCCTTAGGGAAGACACCCGCTAAATATCCTAATTAAGCAAGATCTGTCAGGCTTTTCTTATTGGAAACCGGCATGTTGGCAACATGAACACGAGTGGAGCTATGCTAGTCAATCTCATCAACTTTCCAGAAACCAGAATTGCTGCAATGGAGCATCATGGGCCTGAGCACCTAGTCTACAATACCGCTCAAAAGTTTATTGAGTGGCGACAAGCCAATAACATCAAACCCGGCCATGGAGACACCTTTGCTATCCACTACAGTGATCCAGCCAGCACTTTGCCTGAAGACTATCGATTAGATATTTGCGTTTCAGTTGAAAAACCCGTCACAGAAAATCCGCAGGGCGTTATGAATAAAAAAATACCTGCAGGACGTTGTGCATTAGTCCGCCATTTTGGTTCTAGGGAGTATATTCCTGCAGCAGATTACCTTTACCGGGAATGGTTACCTGAAAGTGGCGAAGAGTTGCGTGACTACCCGCCCTTCTTTCATTACATCAATGTCGGACCAAATGTGAAAGACCAGGATATGATTACGGATATATACTTACCCATCAAATAAATCTGGATATAAAGCAACCAAATAAATGATACTTCTTTAACTAGAATCATCCACCCTATAATGCTATTTTTAATTTTTCACCAACGGGTTATGTAATGGCTGCCATTAAAGTGGAAATTGTTGAATTCCCTGAAACCCATGTAGCCGCTTTAAGGCACCATGGTCCTGCCTACTTAGTTAAAAATACCATGCGCAAATTTATTGAATGGCGTATAGAAAATAAAATCGGCCCAGATCAAGGAAAAACATTTGCTCTACACTATAAAGACCCTAGGAAGCTAAAATCTCCCCAAGATTTTGTCATGGATATTTCTGTTTCAGTTGACTCTCCAATAGCCCAAAATAAATGGGGCCCTAGGAATATGACGCTACCTGGAGGGCTGTGTGCCGAAACCAGTCACAAAGGTCAACGGGATGATATATCTGAAGCTGATTATCTCGCTAATGTATGGTTGCAAAACAGCCAATATGTTCTGAGGCAAGATTGTCCATTTATATTTCACTATATAAATATTGGCCCAATTGAGCCCGGAACCCCACTATTAACCGATTTATATCTACCTATTAAATAGATCTCAAAAAATTCAAAAATCAGTGTTAATCTTTTAAAGTCACGCTACTTTCTGACATTGATTGGTCTACCCATATCAATGCTTCAGAGTCATAACCTAATGCTGTTATCGTACTTATGAAGCGTTGCCGTAATTCTTGATTTATAGCAGGCTCTCTGGCCAGCAACCACAAGAAAGATTTATTCGTGCTGGTCACAAAAGCATACTCATAATTCTCACCAAGCTCGAAAACAATGTAAGACCCATAAAAAGGACCAAAAAAGGATACCTTCAAATATCCAATATTTTCAGATTCAACAAAATATGCTTTGCCTTCTGCCTGATCCCAGGTATTTTTTTCAGTCAGGAAACCTTCATTTAACACTCTAACGCCGCCATCTTCTCGCATCTCATAAGTTGCAGTAACCTGCTGCATGCCTTTTTCAAAAGAGTGATCCAGCCTGGCTATTTCATGCCAGCGCCCCAAATATTGCGGCAATTCGAAATTGGAAATTGGCTGAATACCTTCAGGGATTCCAGTGCAGGCACTAAGGCAGAAGACACCCAATAGAAGAATTAAATTTTTCACTTTTTCCTAATCTATTTCACTTCAACTTTAATCGGCGATAAGGACCTGAACTCAGGTTTTGCCATCAAAAATTGACCAGTATGAATAACTCGTTCCCTAAAGCCTCCCTCACAAAAACACAAGTAGTACTCCCACATTCTGATAAATGTTTCGTCAATACCCAGTTTTTTTACGGCATTAATTTTCTGGAAAAAGCGCTGACGCCAATGCTGAAGCGTTAAAGCATAATCCATTGTGATATCTTCCAGCCCAATTAACTGCATATCAGTGTCTTCTGCAATATGTTTGCTAATCACACTGTTACTGGGTAATTGCCCACCTGGAAAGATATAACGTTTTATGAAATCCAATGAATTCACTGAACGTTGGAAACGCTGATCACTAATTGTTATAGCCTGAATTAACATTAAGCCGTCTTTTTTTAATAAGCTGTTACATTTTGCAAAATACTGTGAGTAATAGTTAGCACCAACGGCCTCTATCATTTCGACGGAAACCAACTTATCAAATTGCCCCTCCAAGTCGCGATAATCTTTCAATAGCAATGTGATCTGATTTTCCAGGCCCTCACGCTTTACCCAGTCTTGCGCGTATTTAAACTGCTCTTGAGACAGCGTTGTTGTAGTCACCTGGCAGTCATAATGCTTTGCAGCGTAGATTGCCAACCCGCCCCAGCCAGTCCCGATTTCCAACAAATGATCTTTTGAGCCTAACTGAAGCCGGTCACAAATATGCTTGAATTTCTGCTGGGATGCCTGCTCTAAACTTTGCTCCTCATTTATGAATATCCCAGAAGAATAAGCCATGGTCTCATCCAGAAAAAGGGAGAAGAACTCATTGCTCAGGTCATAATGGGCAGCAATATTTTCCTTGGCTTTCTTGTGCGAATTTGCTCGCATAAGATGAGTCAAAGAACCCGATATTTTACTTAACCATGATTTTTGTCCATTAATTCTCTCAAGAGCATGCATATTAGAAACAAATACTCGAATAACATTTAGCAGCTGTGGTGATGACCATAGACCCAGCATGTAGGCTTCACCTGCTCCAAGATCTCCATTTTTTAAGACCATTGCATACGCTTTTCTATCTTCAACGACAACATGTGCATTTAGATCTGGTCGAGATGAACGCTCACCAAATATCATCTGCTCAGAACCATCTTCAATAACCAGGCAGCCATGCTTAATATTTTTAAGCACACCTAAAACTGCTTTACGCGCTGCATCTACAACAATTGAGTTGGGCTTATAAATGGATTTTCCTGGGTTTAAAGTAGACTCTTTCAAAACTTTGCTCCTTTAATATTTTTTAGTAGCGGTTTTTCTGCTATTTCATTCTGTTTTACTGAAGTTCTTGGATGGGGATAAAAAGGTACTTTTTTCAGCCAAAGTAGTAAAGCCTGCCAATAAATTCTTGTCACAACTTTTACTGTCATTAACGGGTAAGCAAAACTTATTTTAGTTAAATTGGCCGGACTTATTTCTTTTCGTGTTAACAAAAGGCTCGCCATAAAATATTTTTGGTCTAAATGATACGTGTCAATTAGGATTTTTAATTTCCTGGATGGTGTATTGCTTCTCCATGAATATTCCATCTGCATTGGCATAAAAGGTGAAACGTGATGCTCCTTAGAAAATTTACCCGCAACAAAGCCTTGATCATCATTACAGGGAATGACATAAGCATGCCGTTCGCCCCAGGGGGTATTAGTTACTTCTGCGACTAAATAGGCCAGCTCATCATTTTCGTCATAACAGTAGTAGCTGGTAATGGGGTTATTGATATACCCAAAATAACGAAAATTGGTTAGCACGCAGATTCTTCCTTGTGGCCGAACCCCTGCTGCCTCCTCAACTTTATTTCTAACCGCCTCATCCAAAGAAATATTATTTTCACCCAAATAATCTTTTCTGAGAAAACAGGCCAAGTTCCATTTTTGAAATGACCAAAACCATGATTTTTTAAATAAATTTTCTGCTTCAGACAGGTCAATGAACATCATAAAGACCTTATATTGAAAACTATGCAATACTGGTTTGAGACGACAATGAGTCACAACGCCTTCATAAATTCCGCTTTTAAACTGCTGTTTTTGTTTGACTGCTTGCATAGTCTTCAGGCTGCACTCAATATTGACTTGCCAGCATTTAGCTGTATTTTTTCACTAACTCTTTGTGCGCTCCATACGCCATCTTCATGAAATCCATTGCGCCAGTATGCACCACAAAACCATGTATTTTTTTTGCCGTTAATCTCACTCCAGCGGGCCTGGGCCTCTACACCCTTTGTCGTAAATATAGGATGCTCATAATGGTAAACACCGATAATTTTTTCTGGATTAATTGCATTGGTATCGTTCAACGTAACGCAGTAAGTTTGCTCGCTTTTTATTCCTTGTAAAATATTCATGTTATAGCTGAGACGGGGGATATCATTTTTATCACCAAGCGCAACATTCCAACTTGACCAGCAACGTTTAGTTTTTGGCAATACACTGTCATCGGTATGCAACACTACTTCATTATTATTATAAGGAATTGCCCCCAAAATTTCACTTTCCATCGTAGTGGCATCGCTCAAACAGTCAAGCGCCTGGTTGCTATGGCACGCAAATACCACATGATCAAAAGTCTCTTTACCATCTTTTGTTGCCAGAGTCACATATGAGCCCGGTATATTCCTATCCACTCCATATACCGGAGTATTTAAACGTATTCTATCTTTATAAGGTGCTGTCAGAGGCTCTATATAAGCGCTTGACCCACCTTTTATAACCCGCCATTGTGGTCTGTTTTTTAAATTCAGTAATCCATGATTACGAAAAAACTTTACAAAAAACTGCAAAGGCATTTCCAACATATCACTTTGTTTAGACGACCAGATAGCCGAACCCATTGGAATGATATAAAGATTCTTGAAACTATCCGAATATGAGAACTCATCCAGATACGCCCCCAGAGTCATCTCATTCTTTGCTAGCTCTAATTGCACTAAATGACTCTCGACTTGCTTATTAAAGAAGACAATTTCTTTAAGCATTTTATGGTGACTCATCGAAAGTAAATTCCGCCGTCTACCATACAAGGTATTTAAATTAGTCCCCGCATATTCAATCCCGGATACCCTGTCGCTTACGCTAAAACTCATCTCTGTTGGTTGGCTTGCAACACCTAACTCATCCAGTAATGCGATAAAGCCTGGATAGGTCCAGTCATTAAATACAATAAATCCTGTGTCAACGGCTATGGTTTTACCTGAATCCTCAACATGTTTGGTTGCTGTGTGCCCTCCCAGTCTGCTGCCTGCCTCAAACAATGTGACTTCATGCTTATCGGACAAATAATAAGCCGCTGACATACCAGAGATGCCACTACCAACAACAGCGATTCGCATTAAATATTGCTCCCGGAACGACGCATACGCGGTATAACAGACAAATACCACAAGCGCTGCAGTTTACTGAAAAAGCTAAGTACCAGATGCAGACGTAAGGGAAAGTTAATTCTCAAAGGGCGCTTTCTAAATTGTTTTAAAATACCTTTAGCCGCTTGCTCTGCACTAATAATAAAGGGCATGGGGAAATTATTTTGTGCCGTCATTGGCGTTTCCACAAAGCCCATATAAACAGGAATAACATCTATGATATCGCCGACATCAGCTCGCAATGAATCCAGAAAGTAGGCCATGGCTGCTTTTGATGCACCATACGCTTCAGCACGGGGGAACCCCAGGTAGGAACTCATTGAGCAAAGCCCGACTATGAATGGTTTTTTTTTGCCTTGATTTTGAACAGCAGACTGGCTTAGTAAGGGGTGGGCAGCAGCGCATGAATATACCGTGCCATGATAATTAACAGAAAAAACTCGCTGGAAAGCGTCTAGATTAAAGTCCGGCAAATCAATATATTCACAAACCCCGGCACATAAAAATATACCATCCAGACTTTTAAGCTCCGGCATCTTCGTTCCAAATAGATTTTCCATCTCCTGTCTATTAGAAACATCACATGGCAGAACCTCTATCAAATCAGGGAATTTGCTCCTTAACTTATCCAATTCCTCCCGTTTCCGACTACTGACAATAAGCTTATGGCCTTGTTTTGCAAGCTCTGTGGAGAGGGCCTGACCAATGCCTGAGCTGGCTCCAGTAATCCAGTACGTTTGTTGAGTTTGCGATTCCATCATGCTTCCCTTTTCATTGCTGCATGCGCTTTTTCAAGAAACGCGTCAATTTGCCTAATAAAGGGACATGCTCGTAAACCAGTGCTCCTAGGTCATAACTATCTTCGTGGTAATACACTTTTGAGGTGAATTTGAGAAATGACATGCCTCTAACAACAATGGGTTTACCCCTATTAAGGCTCTTATGAGCAAAAGTCATTTCCCAGCTAAGATGTGCGCAGCCTTCACCCTCGATGACCTCGATATAGCGCATCTCGTAATGCAGCATATTGCTGGCCATACGTTTGAAATAGGCTTTTAAGGCCAGAATGCTTCTAAGGGTATGCACAGGATCTACAAACTCAACATCCTGGGTATAGAGCCCTTCTATTAAGGGAACAGACTCTTTGGAAAAATGGCTGTAGAAGTCCATAACCTTGGCGACAATTCCTTTGTCCGAGATTCTGGATACAGATAATTTAGCTACTTTGGCCATAACATTTACCGAAATAAGATTTGCACATTGATACGCTAATGGATTAGTTTTGGATTAAAGACCTATTATCCATGAAAGGAGACAGCTTTAAGTGATCCGTTATTGATCTTTGTTACGTAAAGAAACTTTTTAAGATCAATACTACACGAATGGACCACTATGCTGCAGCTAATGCAACAAAAAGAACCAAGCAATTCAAAAGACCCGGCCCGCTGGAATGGATTGCTTCTTGCTGTAGCCAAGGACAAGGACCGTGCTGCTTTTCAGCATTTATTTGAGCACTTTGCTCCGCTAATAAAGTCCTATGCGTTTAAAGTAACAGAATTATCCAAAGCAGAAATTCTTGCAGAAGAGCTTGCTCAGGAAACAATGATTAAGGTCTGGATGAAAGCCCACACCTTCCTTCCTGATAAATCTTCTGCAGGAACATGGATCTTCACAATAGCCAGAAACACCCGTATTGATTTGATACGAAAGTATTCTAAACAATGGGAAGCCAGTAATAATGAATTTGATGAAAGCACTTTGACTGCTGACGATATATGGCCTGATCAAAATGATGATGTCTATAAGCAGATCGAAACCAGTCACATCAAAAAGAAAATATTGGAATCAATTAACGAGCTACCCTTAGAACAAATAGCCGTAATAAAAATCATTTTTCTAGAAGGGCTTACGCATTCTGAGGCCGCCTCACAATTGAAGCTGCCGCTAGGGACCATAAAATCCAGAGTCAGATTAGCTTTGCAGAAACTCAAGTTAAGTATTGACGTATAACTATCTAGAGGCGATTAAATTATGACCAAATATCATCCAGACACTCGTTTTATTTCTGATTTTGCTGCTGGCAGCCTGCCTATGTCACAAGCCTTGTGTGTTTCAGCACACCTGCATTATTGCAATGAGTGCAAACAGAAAGTCGTCCAGCTAACAGATCTGGGTTCCACTTTTTTTGATAAAATTACTCCTATGAGCCTCAACTCAGACTTTTCTTCCTTAATGGATCGTATTGATTCATTGCCAAAGGAAATGGATGATGATAGCAATGTCGATATTGCTTTAACGTCTAACGTTTCACCCTCATCCTTACCCAGTGCTTTGAACAAGATTACCAACAACAGTCTTGATTCACTTAATTGGCGAAAAATAGGAAAATATTTTAGTTACTCAGAATTCAATATCGGTGACCCTTTGCGGAAAACATCACTTTTCAACATTAAAGCTGGCGGAAACGTTCCCAAGCATGTCCATGAGGGTGATGAGATCACCGTCGTACTTAAAGGCAGTTTCTCAGATCAAGACGACCACTATCAGGCGGGTGATTTTATTGTCCGCACCTCAGGTGAAGTTCATACCCCAGTGGCCGCTCAGGATGAAGACTGCTTATGTTTGTCTACGCTAGATGCGCCAATTAAAATGACAAACTGGTTTTATCGCTTACTGCTACCCTTCGTCAGACGCACAGCTCAAACTGCCTAAGATCCTTTATATTCCTTGAATACCGACAAAACACGTTCTCGCGTAACGTTTAAGTCAACCATCGGTGGGAAGTAGTCGTTCTGGATTTTAGCTGGGTCATGAATGGTTTTTGCATTCTCATTATGCAGTTCAGGAATATAAGCTTTTATAAATTCACCCTCAGTATCAAATCGCTCTGACTGCCGAACTGGATTGAATACTCTGAAATAGGGCGCGGCATCGGTCCCTGTAGAAGCGCTCCATTGCCAACCCCCATTATTGGAAGCAAAGTCACCATCTATCAGGTGCTGCATAAACCAGCGCTCTCCCCAGCGCCAGTCCAGCAGCAGGTTCTTACTTAAAAACATGGCGACTACCATTCTCAAACGATTGTGCATCCACCCGCTCTGCTTGAGCTGTTTCATAGCAGCATCTATTACTGGGAAACCGGTTTCTCCATCACACCAGCGCTGAAAATCCTCAGAACTTTTTCTCCATGGAATTTTGGCATAGTGTTTATTCCAGGCTTGATGCTTGCAAACATGCGGGTAGTGGTACATCACATATCTGTAAAAATCGCGCCATAACAATTCATTACACCAGGTTTGTGCCGATGACTCGGTTTCATCCTGCTTGGCAGTCTCCCAACAAATGCGAATCGATATAACTCCACTGGCCAAATAGGGCGATAAGCAACTGGTACCACTAATTGCAGGATGATCGCGATTGGTTTTGTATTGATATAGTTTTGAATCTACAAAATCTTGCAGGCGTTGCATGGCCACTTTTTCTCCAGCAGGCCATTGTTGCTGCCACCATGTTTCAGTATTTGGCCAATTTATTTGGTCGATCGACAGTTGCTTATCCAGTCTGGGAAGCTGCTTAAGTTCAGCATTCTTAGTCTTATTCGAATCTAGTTTGCTACTTTTAGCTAATCCAGCTGACTCTATAATAAATCGACTTTTTTTCGCATAGGGTGTAAATACCTTAAACGGAGAGCCTTCACCGGTTAATACAAAATCAGGCGGCAGAAGACATTGATCTTCAAGGCAATGATATTCAACCTTATTTTTTTTACAAAGTTCGGCGATGCCTTCATCTCTTTTTCTTTCGTTAAGGGGGTACTCGGCATTACAGTAAAGATTCTGTATTTTCCAGCGCTTTAGTATGGTTTCGACCAGCTGTGGTAACTCAGCATAAGTTGGTACCTGGAAGAAATATAGAGGCACATTGATTTGCTGCAAACTTGCAAGCAACTCATGCAAGTTTCTGCGCCAGAAATCAATTTTTATAGGTGCATCATCATGCGCTACCCACTGGTCTGGCGTTGCAATATATATTGCGACAGTTGGCCCGTGAATAAGCGCCTTGTGCAATGCTGTGTTATCTTGAATTCTTAGGTCGTTTCTAAACCAGAAAAGCTGAGTACTCATATTGCATTACGCAAACTTAATTCCTGCGGATAGGGATCAAAAAAATCAGCAAGTGTGTTCACACATAAACGGGATAATTTATGTCCGCCGTTATATCGGACTTTTTCTCCCAGTAAACAACTGCTGATACCAATTTCTATTTTATTCAAGGTAGTACTCTTTTTTACTATAAGGGTGGGCTAGATAAGATTATTCTACGAGCTTAGCACAGTCAGTGGATTACTCAATACTGATGCATTTAAGCCCAAATAAAATGAGCCTTTTTAGGGAAGCTATAAAACCATTAAGTGTCAGCTTGAGCCTTAGCGATTATCTCAGAGCCAAGCTGGGTGGCATTTTCTGAGGAGATGGTCCGCTTCTTTTTCAAGGAGAGTAAAGATAACTTAAAATATTTAATAAAACGTCGACAATGGCCGCACAAAAGCAGATGCAGTGCCATGCTCATGGATTGGCTCCAGCTCATTTCTTTATCAATATAGTCTGTAGCATTAGTCACTACATCTTTGCACTTCAGCATTGCATCCTCGTCAACTTTGTTCTGCTTTTACTCGTTGCTAGTAGCATTAAACAGGCCATTAACATTCTCCAATTTCCTGATAGTGATTGATAGCCTGGAAAAGCTTAAGCCGTGCTCGATGCAATAGAACTCTTGCATTCGAGTGAGAAATATCCAAAATGTTACAAACCTCATCCATAGCCAGCTGTTCTTGATCTCTTAATAAAAATACTGACCTTTGATCCGGTTTTAAAAGATCCAGAGTATGCTCAATACACTTGTGTAGCTGTTCTTCCTGCATCAATGCTTCCGGGGAATTTAAATCCCAGCCTGAAAGCGAGTTAAGCCAATGGCCATCTTTATTGAATGCATTACCCAACCAGTCTTCGATACTCCGATCCTGCTGATCTGCAGGTAATTGTACTTCCAGTGATACTGTTTTTGATTCTTTTTTATAACGACTCTTTGCTTCATTTTTGAGAATGATATACATCCAGGTTTTCAGGGAAGAACGCTTCTGAAATTTGGGTAAAGCTTTGTATATAGAAACCCAGGCCTCCTGCACAACTTCTTCAGCCCAAATATCGCCGACAATTGCTCGCGC